>DATJRF010000037.1:0-6783 GCA_035505015.1 Verrucomicrobiia bacterium
CGGCGCCCACTGGAGCGATCTCACGCGCGCTCCGGGATTTCCGGCCGCTCCGCTCGGGCGCATGGGCGTCGCGGTGGCACCGAGTAACCCGCGGATCGTGTACGCGATCGCGCAGGCGAAAGAAGGCGGCATCTTCCGCTCCGACGACGGCGGCGCAAGCTGGAAGCGCGTCAACGATCAGATGGAGCTGCGCCAGCGCGCCTTCTACTACATGACCATCTACGTCGATCCGGCCAATCCCGACGTCGTCTACGTACCCAACGTTCTCGGCCTGTGGAAATCGGTCGACGGCGCGAAAACCTTCACCGCGCTGCACACGCCGCACGGCGACAATCACATCGTCTGGATCAATCCGCGAGACCCGAAGATCCTGCTCGAAGGCAACGACGGCGGGGCCACGGTTTCGACCGACGGCGGCCAGACCTGGAGCACCGTTTGGAACCAGCCGACCGGACAGTTCTATCACGTCGCGCTCGACGATCGGTTTCCGTTCCACGTCTATGGCGCGCAGCAAGACGAAGGATCGTTCGAGGGGCCGAGCGCCTCGTCGAACGGCGCAATTGCGCTCGGCGATTGGCAGCGCGTCGCCTACGGCGAGTCGACCTTCGTCGCTCCGCAGCCCGGCAATCCCGACATCACCTACGGCAGCGGTTACTTCTCGATCTTCCTGCAATACGACGCCGCGACGGGACAGTTCCGCAGCGTCAGTCCGTATCCCGATTATCAAGAGGGCGCCGCCTCCGACGAGCTCAAGTATCGCTTCGGCTGGACGCACCCCGTCATGTTCTCGCCGGCCGACCACAAGACGCTGCTGATCGCCTCGCAATACGTGCTGCGCAGCGACGACGGCGGCCTAACCTGGCAACAGATCAGCCCCGATCTCACGCGCAACGACAAAGCCACCGAGGCGCCGACCGGCGGCCCGGTCGATCTCGATCAAACCAGCGCCGAGGTCTATCCCGACGTCTCTTCGCTCGCCGTTTCGCCGCTCGACGGCGACGTGATGTGGGCGGGCTCCGCCGACGGCCTCGTCCACGTGACGACCGACGGCGGCGCGCAGTGGACCGCGGTCACGCCGCCGTCCTTGCCGCAGACCGCGCAGATCAGCTCGATCGAGGCCTCGCACGTCGCCAAAGGCACGGCGTATCTCACGGCGTCGCGCTACATGTGGGATGATTTCCATCCGTACGTCTACGAGACGACCGATTACGGCGCGCATTGGACTACCATCGACGCCGGCCTACCCGCCGATCAGTACGCCTTCGCGATTCGCCAGGATCCGAGCGAGGCAAACCTGCTCTTTCTGGGCACGAAGAACACCGTTTACGTGAGCCTCGACGGCGGTGCGCTGTGGTCGCCGCTTAGCCTGAACTTGCCGAAGGTGCAAGTGCGCGACCTCGCGATCGACTCGCGGCAAGGCGAGGTCGTCGCCGCCACGCACGGACGCGCCTTCTGGATTCTCGACGATCTCGCGCTGCTCGAGGGGCTCTCGAAATCCTCCGGTGCGGCGGCATCGGGCGGCGCGCAAGTCTTCGCCCCGCAGAGCGCCTGGCTCACCCATGCCTACGGCGCGAGCGACTATCCGCTTCCCGACGTCGGGAGCAACCCGCCGTTCGGCGCGACCGTCTTCTTCAACGTCCCGTCGTCGTACGACGGGAAGACGCCGGCGACGCTGACCTTCAGCGACGCCTCGGGGTCGGTCGTCCGCTCGTTTACCCTGCATCTCAAAAGCAAACCGCCCAAGAGCTATCTCACGCACACGGCGCAATACGATCCGGCCGGACGTGCGAGGATCGAGGCGCAGCTGCACACCGGAATTACCGCAGGCATGAACCGGTTCCAATGGGATCTGCGCTATCCCGATGCAACGGCGGTGACCGGGTTCGAAGCACCGGTCGCGGCCGGCGGCGAAGACGATAGTGTAGCCGGCCCGACCGTCCTGCCCGGCACGTACACCGTCACCCTCGACTACGGCGGCAGCAAGACGAGCGCGCCGCTCACCGTCGCGCTGGATCCCCGTTTGAACGCTTCGGCCGAGGCGCTCGCCGACCGTCTCGCGCTCCAGCAGAAGATCCACGCCAGCTTGGATGCCCTCGATCGGGCCATCGACGCTGCGATCGCGGCGCGCGATCGCCTGCACGCTGCGCTGGCCGCACATCGCATCGGTGCGGCGGCGGCGCGACCGGGGCTCGACGCGCTCGACGCGGCGATCGGCGAGGCGGTGCAGTTGGGCTCGCGCTCGAGCGAAGGCACGCTGCTGCGCGAAGCCAAGCTCCACTCGCGCCTCGCGTATCTCGCCGCCGACGTCGAACTCGCTTACGACAAGCCGACGGCGGCGCAGTACACGGTGTACGGGGTTCTGGCCGCGAAGGCGCAGGACGAGATCGCCGCCCTGCGTTCGGCCGCCGCGCTCGCGGAAAAGCCGTAGCGGCCGGCATGCTCGACCATCCCACGACCTTTTCGCCGGGCGCGCTGCGCGGCGAGCTCGGCGTGCCGGGCGATAAGTCCATTTCGCACCGCGCGCTGATCGCCGGCGCCGCGCTTCGCACGCCGCTGCGCGTCACCAATCTCAACCCCGGGCGCGACGTGCACGCTACGGCGCAAGCGCTCGTCGCGATCGGCGCGCGTATCGAGCGCAGCGGTTCCGAGGCGATCGTCGAGGGAGCGCCCTTGCACGATCCGTCCGGCCCGATCGATTGTATGAACTCCGGCTCCACCGCCCGCATGCTCCTGGGCGTCTGCGCGGGCGCGGGTATCGCCGCGACCTTCGACGGCGATGCGTCGCTGCGGCGGCGACCGATGGAACCGGTCGCGGCGCAGCTGCGCGCCTTCGGGGCGCGCATCGAAACCAACGACGGGTGCATGCCCGTGCGCCTGCACGCGCGCACGCAGGTCGAGACGAAGCACTTCATCCTGCTCTCGCCTTCCGCGCAGGTAAAATCCGCGTTGCTCTTCGCGGCGCTCTTCGCCGGCGTTGCCATCGTCGTCGACGGCGACCGGGGATCGCGCGATCACACCGAGCGTCTTTTGCGCTATCTCGGCGCCGATATCGAAGGGAACGGCCGAACCATCGCGCTGCGCCCCGCACAGCTCGAAGGCAAGCCGATCGAAGTCGCCGGCGATTTCTCGTCGGCGGCCTTCTTCATCACGGCGGCGACGATCACGCCGGGCAGCCGCGTCGTCATTCGCGGCGTCGGCGTCAACCCGACTCGCACGGGGCTGCTCGAGGCGCTCGAAGCGATGGGCGCCCGGATCGAACGGCAAAATCCTCGTATGCTCGGCGGCGAGCCGGTCGCCGACCTGGCGGTCGAGCACGCGCCCCTGCGCGCCGCCGCCATCGCCCCCGACGTGGCCTTGCGAGCGATCGACGAGATTCCGCTCGTCGCAGTGGCAGCGGCTTTTGCCTGCGGCGACACGAAGATCACCGGCGTGAAAGAGTTGCGCAGCAAGGAATCCGACCGGGTCGCCGCGATCGAGCGGCTGCTCGGCGCCGTCGGGATCGGGGTCGAGAGCTCTGCCAACGGCCTCAGTATCGCCGGCGGGCAGCCCGCCGCGACCGGGGCAATCGTCGACACCCACCACGACCATCGCACCGCGATGGCGGCGGCGGTCTTAGCCTGCGCCGCCGGGCCGGTCGGCGTCGATTCCACGGCCAGCATCGACGTGAGCTTCCCGAGCTTCCTCTCGACCTTAGCGAGCGTGCGCGCATGAGCGATCCGCGTCCGATCTACACGGTCGACGAGTTCGAGCGCGAATCGCGCCACATCGAGCGCGCGATCTGGGAGTCGCTCTGCATCGAGCCCGGCGCGAAGATCCTCTTCTGCGGCTACGGCCCCGACGGCGAACAAGTTCGCCGGGCCGTCGACACCGGCGCCATCGTTACCGTGATCGAGCATCGCGACGCGGCGATCCTGCGCTTCGCCAACATCGGTGCCAAGCTGCTGCGGGGAAGCACCTCGGTGATTCCGGCGCGCGACAACAGCTTCGATCTCGCGATTTCGTTCCATTACCTGCACGAGATCGACCCCTTCTTTCACGCGCAAGTGCTCTTCGAGCTCGGCCGCGTCGCCGGGCGGGTCGCCGTCGTCGAGCCCGCACCACCGGCCGATGCGCTCGGCAAGCGCATCGCCCTGCTCTACTCGCAAGCCAAGCGCGAACTCGGGCAGTTCGAGTATTACCAGCCGATGGAATATTGGAAAAAGCTGCTGCAGTCGGTGAAAGCCGACGTCGCGCAGCACGTCTTCGCCTTCGGCAAGGTGCCGCCCAGCGAATACCTGCGCGACACGATCGAGCTGCTCATTCATACGATCGAGGTGGAGCAGGCGCCCAAAGGCTACATCGACGAGCTGCGCCAGATCGCGCGGCGCTCGGCCTCGCAGCTCTTGCCGCCGCCGCGCTACGTCCTGGTCGGCGCTGCCGCCGGCGCGCTCCCCAAACCGCAGTTCAGCGGGCCGGAAGAGGCGCTGCCGCCCGCCCAGCCGGTTGCTGCGCCCCAACCGGTGGCACGGCCCGAGCCCGTCAGGCCGGCCGCCTCCGCTCCGCGAGCCGTAACGCCCGATGCGGGATACGAGTTTCCGCCGGTCGATCCGATCCGCGCGGCCCCGGCGCCCGCACCGGTACCGGGCCCGGCACCCTCCGTTCCCGCGGCGCCCCCGGCGCCCGCGGACGCGGCGCCGCCTGCCGCCGAACCGCCTGCCGAAGCCGAGCCGCCGCGCGAACCGGTCATCTCGAAACCGCGCGCTTTCCGCCCGCCGCGCAAGAAGACGTCGTTCAGTGCGACGCCCGCTCCACCGGGAGCGCCTCCGCCCGCTGCGGAGGCCCTGTTTGGCTCGCCCTTCGCCATGCCGGCACCCGAGCCGTTCGGCGCCGCGCCGGCCGGCATACAGCCGTCGGCAGCGTGGCAATGGGAGCCGCCCGAAGGCGGCGGCGACGAGGCAGAGACCCCGTTCGGGCCCCCGCCCAAACCGTAGTCAGCGAACCAGCGAGAGGATCGAAAGAACGGCCAGGCGTCCCGCAAGGACGGCCTGCGGCAGGCCCAACGCCTTCAGGCCCCGGTCGATGCGCTGCAGCGCTGCGGCCGCTCGCTGCCCGAGGGGCACCAGCTCCGCGACGGCCTGCGCCGTCCGCTCGAGCGCGGCTTCGCTGCGCCGCGCATGCTCGAAGATCGGCAGCGTGCGCAGGCGCTCCGCGGCGGCGGCGAGCTGACGCCGCGCACGCAGGATTGCGAAGCCGCCCCAGGCCATCGCGCCCAGAGCCGCGGCGGCGCAAGCCGCTAAAGACCAGTGCCCCAGGCTCGCGGAGCTCAGAACCAGCGCCTTACGCGGCCGACTCGGTCGAGGGTTTACT
Organism: Verrucomicrobiia bacterium; assembly: GCA_035505015.1. Lineage (GTDB taxonomy): Bacteria > Vulcanimicrobiota > Vulcanimicrobiia > Vulcanimicrobiales > Vulcanimicrobiaceae > DATJRF01. Next base: position 5,347 of record DATJRF010000037.1, read on the forward strand.
CGGAGCGCTCTCGCTCGGGCCGCTCGACGCGGCCGGCGTCTCGGCGGGTTTGGCCGGTTCGGAGCTTCCGGCGCCGGCCTTGCGCGAATCGGTCAGATAAAAGCCCGGGCCCTTGAACAGGATCGGCGCTGCGCTGAAGACGCGCTTGAGCGGTCCTCCGCACCGGGCGCAGACGCCCTCGTGGCTCTCGTCGAACCCGTGGCGAACTTCGGTTACCGAGCCGCACTGCGTGCAGGCGTAATCGTAAAGCGGCATGCGCAGAGTATACCCGTCCTTAGCAGTCTAGGTCAACGATTGCTAGAGGTCGGCCAGCGCCGCGTCGTCGCGGCGATATTCGACCAAGCCCTTGAAGTGCACCAGGGCGTCGTTGAGAGCGCCCGAGAGCCGCCGGGCATGGCGCCAGCGATCGAGGAACTCGCCGAGCCGGCCATGGTAGGCCGGGTAGGTCAGGCGCACGTGCAGCCGCGACCGGTTGGTGCGCCGCTCGACCCGGAAATCCAGCCGCCGGCGGACCGAGTACGCGCCGACGAGCGAAAGGTGGAAGTTGGCGATGTAGGCGTCGACTTCGTAGTGCTGCTCCTCCTCGCCGGGGAGGCTCGAGCGCACGATCACATCGCTTCCCAGGCCGAGCGGCTCGGAGGGTACGGCCAGGCGCGCGCTGCGCAGGAACGAGAGCCAGACCGGCCACTTCTCGACCGCGCATAAGAGCGCAAACGCGTCTTCCGCCGGGGATTCGACGTCGAGGCTCGCGTTGAACGTTCGGAGCCCGCGCGGAGCGACGGCATCGGTCACAACCGCCATGATAGGTCCGGCTTCGACCCCACCTATTGTGTCTCCTACAAAGGTCATCCACAAGCTATTGTGGACGATTATCCACCGATTGCACCACTCCCAACGGCCACCGCAAAGGCGACCAAGGTTCTCACCCCGACCGGCAGGGCCGCTTCGTCGATCCGGAACTGGGCGCTGTGGCCGGGGTGGACGGCGCCGGCGGCCTCGCTGCGCACGCCCAGACGCACCTGCACCGCCGGGACGCGTTGGGCGAAATAAGCGAAATCCTCGGCACCCATCGTCGGCGACCGCCGCTCGACCTGGGCGACGCCGTGCTCGCGAGCGTACCGCGTGAAGCCCTCGGCGAGCGCGACGTCGTTGCATACCGGCGGGTACCCTCGCGCCACGCGCACTTCCGCCGTCGCGCCGTAGGCGGCGGCGACTCCGTCGGCGATACGCCGAACGCGCGCCTCCAACCCGTCGCGCACGTCGGGATCGAACGCGCGCAGCGTTCCGGTCATGCGCACCTCGTCGGCGATGACGTTGTTGCGGTAGCCCCCCTCGATCGTGCCGATGGTCACGACCACGCTCTGCAGCGGATCGATTTCGCGCGCCGCGATGTTCTGCAGCGCGAGCACCAGCGCCGCCGCGACCGGGATCGCGTCG
>DATJRF010000038.1:0-13637 GCA_035505015.1 Verrucomicrobiia bacterium
CGCTTTGAGATCGAAGCCGCCGCTCATCGCGCGAAACTGCATCGAATCGTCGAGGTCTTTGAGCTCGGACGGGTGCTCGGCCACCAAGAAGGCACGGTACGTCGCGCGGTCTCCGCTGTCGAAGGCCTGCAGCCACGCGCCGAACGCCCGGCCCGCGGGCGTATCGGGCAGGGCCGGCGGCCCCGGCAACGGCGTGGCCGCCGCGGTCGCTAACGCAAGAACGAGAACGAGGCTAAGGAACCTGAACATCGATCCTCCCAGGCTTGGCAGAAAGGTCTTTCGCCGCTGGGCGCGAGAGAACTCCACACTCGCGCGCTCGCCCGTTGGAGAACGTACCGTGGCTGATGAGATCGTCCTGGAGACCGGCGCCGGCGTCGGCCGCATCACGCTCGATCGCCCCGCCAAGAAGAACGCGATCACGACCGCGATGTACGCCGCGATGGCCGATGCGCTCGTAGCCTATCGCGCCGACGACGAGGTGCGCGCGATCCTCTTCACCGGCGGAGCCGATTTCACGGCCGGCAACGACCTCCAGGATTTCATGATGGCGTCGATGGGCGGCGTCAGCTTCGAGGATCTCCCGGTCTTGCGTTTTCTCAACGCCCTGCGCGACTGCGAAAAGCCGGTCGTCGTCGCGGTCCGCGGTAACGCGGTCGGGATCGGCACGACGCTGCTGCTGCACTGCGACCTCACCATCGCGAGCCAAACCGCCCGCTTTCGCCTTCCCTTCGTACCGCTCGGCTTGGTTCCCGAGGCCGCCTCCTCGCTGCTCCTGCCGCTGGTCGTCGGGCGCGCGCGCGCCGCGCGTTTGCTGATGGGCGGCGAGTTCTTCGACGCGCGCGAAGCGCTCGAGATGGGCCTGGTCGCGAAGGTGGTCGACGATAGCGCGACCGACGACGCCGCGATCGACGCCGCAGCCAAGCTCGCCGAGCTCCCGCCGGCCGCCCTGCGCGAGACGAAGCGCCTGCTCAAAGCGCCCTGGGCCGCACAAGTCAAAGCGCAGATGGACGAGGAAACTGCGGCCTTCACCGCGCGCTTGGCCTCCGACGAGTTCCGCGCCGCCGCCATGAAGCTTTTGAGCCGGTAGCCGTGCAGCGCACGGTCGTCGAGCGCGTCGCGATGTGGTCGCGGTGGCAAGCCGACCGCAATCTCTTTTTCAACTCGTATTTCATCGCCGGCGACGACGAGAACGTCATCGTCGATCCGCTCGCGCTCGACGAAGCCGACGCCGGGGAGATCGCGGCAAACGGGGGCGCGGCGTGGATCGTGGTGACGAACCGCGATCACCAGCGCTCCGCCAAAGACGTCGCGGAGCGCTTCGGGGCGAAAGTTGCCGCGAGCGAGGCCGACGCGAGCGCACTTTCCATCGCCGTCGACCACCGTCTGCGCGACGGCGACGTCATCGGCGGCGCGACGGTCGTTGCGCTCGAGGGGCTCAAGACGGCGGGCGAGATCGCTTTGCATTGGCCCTGGAAGCAAACGGTGCTCGTCGGCGACGCGTTGTGGGGCGATCCCGCCGGCTCGGTGCGGATGATGCCCGACGATAAACTCGCCGATCCGCTGCGCGCCGCTCGTTCCTTACGCAGGCTGCGCGCTTGCAAGCCGCGCCATCTGCTCGTCGGCGACGGCACGCCCATCTTCGAACGCGCCTACGAAGCGATCGGCGCGTACTTGGAGACGCGCGCCGACGCGCACGCCAACGTCGTCAATATCGACGAGCTTACCTACCGCCGCCACGACGGCCCCGGCCCCTACCGCGCGCAAGCCGCCGAGATCGGCTTCCTGCTCGGTGCGCAGAAGCTAGGCTATGCGGCGTACCGCCTGGAGCCCGGCACAGCTTTGTGCCCGGTGCACTGGCACGTCGCCGAAGAAGAGTTGTTCCTCGTCTGGCAAGGAACGCCGACGCTGCAGACCCTCCACGGTTCCCTGCGCCTGCGCCCCGGCGACCTCGCCGCCTTTCCAACGCGCGAGTGCGGCGCGCACAAGCTCCACAACGAAAGCGACGCCCCCGCGATCGTCATCGCGATCGCAAACAGCGATCCGCGCGACGTCTGCTTCTACCCCGGCTCGCGAAAACTGCTGGTCGAAGCCGCCGACCTCATCGTGCGCTCCGAGCCGGCGCTCGATTACTACGACGGCGAAGCGTAGCTCACTCTGCCTTGAGGTCGAGCTCGGCGATCGGGGTCGATACAAACACCGTCGGAACGTTTTCCGGCACACGGAACCGCGGTAACCCTGATGGCTCGATGGTCAGCGTGGTCGGAATTTCGCCCTCCGACCGCGTGTACACCGCCACGAGCCAGGCGGTCAAATGGTCGAAGCGGCGGCGCGGAACGTAGAACTCTTTGCCGATCGTCGTCGTCTGGCCCGGTTCCACGAGCAGGCCCTCGCCGCTCTTCGGAGCGCCCTGTGCGGTCACGAACGCATTTCGATAGACCGGTTCTCTCTCTGAGTACCCACCGTAGCCGGCGAGTTCGCTCTCGAGCGCGCCGCTTTCCACCAGCCGCGGCGACGCGAGCGGAGCGATTTTACTGCCAATCACCGTTATCGAGTAGCCAAGAAAGTTCACTTCTGCAGGCCCGGGATTGCGAATGGTTTCGTCAAGGCGGATGACCGCGAGCCCTCCGTCGTTACCGGCATGCCGCATCGCAACGGTAAACGAGGGTGTGGGAGCGGCGAGCGACGGCCTTATGTGGTTATCGTAGACGAACACGTAGAGGGCCCAGAGCCCGGCGAGGAGGATCGCCACGACCTCGACGCCCTCGCGCACGACGCGGACGTGGACGCGCTTAGATGCCATCGGCGAGGGCCGCGCGGGCTTGGGCGAGGGTTTTGAAGCGGCGGTAGGCGCCGTCGGTGACGGTGATGTCGGCGCCGCCGTGCAGGAAGAGCACGTGCCCGCTGTAGTGGCTCTCGGTGTCGACGAGGTCCCAGAGATCGGGCAGCACGCGCTCGAAGGTCATGACGATCGTGGCGTCATCGACGTGCGCCGGCAGGACGCTCGGGCGAAAAGCGATGCGCTCGATGTGGTGCGTCACGCTATCGATGATCGCGGTGCCGTCGCCGTGGTCTGCGTCGCGCACGAGGCTGGTGAAATCGATCGAGATCGCTCCAGCCGCGCAGCCGCCGCAGCTCGCCGACGGTGCGAAGCGGTACTCGGAGAGCGCGTCGAGCGTGACCGGCAGGCGGTAGTCCTCGGCGGGCAGTTGCTTATCCAGCTGCGACTGCGCCGCAGCGAGATCGGCAGCGGACGCGCTCTTGCCGTTGGTGACGCGCGAGTAGAGCCGCACCGCGATCGGGCGCCCGTCTTGGCGCAGGCGCCCCGACTCCTCGACGATCGTCTCGTGGTGGCCGGGGCCGTATTCGACGTAGCTGTAGTGCTGGTGAAAGGCCGTCAATCCGGCTCGCTCGGAGGCGAGCATCGCCACGGCTTGGCGAATGACGGCATCGGCACCGGCCGGAGCGTTCGCGGCCAGCAGCGCCGGCAGCGCCAAGAACGCCGGCAGCGCGCGCCAGGCGCTAGGCGACCGCGTCACTGCGGGCTTCGCCGCGCGAGAGCGCGTATCCGATCAAACGGTCCACCAGCGCTTCGTACCCGATCCCGGCCGCGGCACACGCATCCGGCAGCAAGCTCGTGGGGGTCAGTCCGGGCAACGAGTTGATCTCGAGCACGTAGGGGCGCATGTCGCGGCTCACGATGAAATCGGTGCGCGAGCAGTCGCGCAGACCGAGCAGCCGGTGCGTCGAGAGCGCGAGCATCTGCATCCGCGCGGCAAGATCCTCGTCGATGCGCGCGGGCACGATGTGCGTGCTGCCGCCCGGCTGATACTTCGCCTCGTAGGTATAGAAGCCGTCGCGGTTCGGGACGATCTCGACGACCGGCAGCGCCTCCTCGCCGAGCACGCCGCACGTAAACTCGCGCCCGTCGATGAACTCTTCGGCGAGGATTTGCGCGTACGTCTTGGAAGCGGCGAGCATGGCGCTCGTCCACTGCTCGTGCGTCTTGACGACGACGACGCCCAGCGCCGAACCTTCGTAGCGCGGCTTGATGACGAGCGGCAGGTCGAGCGAGCCCGGCAGCAGCGGCAGCGTGCCGCCGGTCAAATCGAAGAGATCCCAAGCGGCCGTCGGCAGGCCTTCGGCCGCGAGCAGCTTCTTGGTCAGGTGCTTGTCCATGGAGAGCGCCGCCGCCTCGACCGAGCTGCCGGTGTACGCAATCCCCAGATACTCAAGGAGCGCCTGCACGTGGCCGTCCTCGCCGCCGGGCCCGTGGAGCGCGTTGAAGACCACGTCGGGGCGCAGCTCGCGCATCGCATCGATGAAGCGCTCGTCGTAGTCGACCGACTTCGCTTCGTAGCCGAGCGACTGCAGCGCGCGCATGACGCCGGCTCCCGTCTGGATCGAGATCTCGCGTTCGGCGCTGCCCCCGCCCATCGCCACCACGACCTTCGCGTTACGGTTCATCGATAAACACTCCGACGAGATGGACTTCCAGTTGCAGCTCGACCCCAAACCGATCGCCGACCGCGCGGCGCACGCGCGCGAGCAGCGTGGCGACGTCGCGAGCGCTCGCGCCGCCCAGGTTGTTGATGAAGTTGGCGTGCAGCGGGGAGACTTCCGCGGCGCCCTCGCGCCATCCCTTGGCGCCGCAGGCTTCGATCAGGCGCGCCGCTTTGTCGCCCTCGGGATTGCGAAAGCACGAACCGGCATTGGGCAAGTCGATCGGCTGCGTGCTCTTACGCCGGACCAGCCGCGCTTTCATGTCCTCGCGAACGCCGCGCGCGTCGCTCTTGGCGAAGGCCAGCACCACGCGCGAGACGACCGCGTCGCGCGCGAGGTTGGTGTGGCGGTAAAAATATTGTACCGTGACCGCATGCGGCTCGGGCTTGCTCGGCGATTGAACCCAGACCTCGCGCACGAAATCGCCCATCTCGCGATCGGTTCCGGCATTCATCCGCAGCGAGCCGCCGACGGAGCCGGGAATACCGCAGAGCGAGCCGATGCCCGCGGCCCCGGCGCTCGCGGCCTTGGCGGTGAGCGCCGCCATACCCGCCGAAGCACCCGCCTCGACGAACACGTACTCGCCCTCGTCGCGCACCCGCACCTCCGCGAACGCACCGCCCAGGCGCAGCACGATCGCGCGCATTCCGCCGTCGCCGACGAGCAGATTGCTTCCGCCGCCGAGCGCAAACCACGGCAGCCTGCGCTTGAAGCACAGGCGCATGATGGCCGCGAGCTCCGCCTCGTCTTCCACCTGCACCAGCGCGTCGGCCGGGCCGCCGATCTTCCACGACGTATACGGCGCGAGCGGCTCGTCGAAGCGCGCGCGCGCGCCGGCGATCGTGCGCAGCGCTTCGCGGTCGGCTTCGGTGAGCAGCGATTGCGTCGCCTGCGCGGTCGTCAGGCTCATCGCCGCACCCCCAGCGCCGGCGGTTCGAGCGCGCGCCGAGCGAGCCGGCCGGCAACGTCGGTGATGTTGCCGGCACCGAGCATCAGCACGAGCGACCCGGCCGGCGCCTCGTCGAGGATCCGTTCCTCCAGATCGTCGACGCAGGCGACGTACTGCACGCTTGCGCCCGCGGCCGAAAGCGGCTCGCCGATGGTACGCTCGCCGACGCCGGGCATCGCCGGTTCCGAGGCGGCATAAACGGGCGCCAAATAGACGCGATCGGCGCCGCGCAGCGCGTCGGCGAAATCGCGCGCGAGGTACGCGGTGCGGGTGTAGCGGTGCGGCTGAAAGGCGACGATCAGCGGACCGCGATGGTACTGGCGCGCGGCGGCGATCGTCGCGCGAACCGCGGTCGGATGGTGCGCGTAATCGTCGATCACCGTCAGCCGCTCGCCGCACGCGAGGATGTCGAAGCGCCGCCGCACGCTGCGGAACGCCCGCAATCCCTCGGCGATGCGCCCGAAGGGAACGTCGAGCTCGCGCGCGACCGCGATCGCCGCCAGCGCGTTCTGCACGTTCATCTCGCCCGGCACGCGCAACTCGATCGATCCCAAACAGACGCCGCCGGCGATCGCATCGAAGCTGGTGGCAAGCCCCTCGTAGCGCACGTTCGCCGCTCGCAGGGCGGCGCGCGCGCCGTACCCCACCGCGATCGTGCGCGCCGCGCGCTTGCTCCTGGCAAGCGACGCCGAGAGCGCGTTGTCGAGCCCGACGACCGCGGCGCCGGCCTCGGGCAGCTTGGCGAGGAACGCTCCGAAGGCGCGCACGAGCTGCGGCAGCTCGTCGTCGCTGTTGAGATGATCGTTCTCGATGTTGGTGACGACCGCGATCTCGGGCGCGAGCAGGGCGAACGAGCCGTCGGATTCGTCGGCTTCGGAGACGAACCACGGCGAGGAGCCCGCGTACGCGTTGGTGCCGAGCGTTCCGTCGATCCCGCCGAGGACCATGCTCGCGTCGATGCCGCCGGCGCGCAGGACGGCGTGAATCATCGAGGTGGTGGTCGTTTTGCCGTGCGTACCGCAGATCGCAATGGCGCGCCGGTTCGCGAGCAGGCGCGCCAGCATCTCGCCGCGGTGCAGCAACGGCGTGCCGTTGCGCTGCGCGGCGACGTACTCGGGATTGCGCCGGTCGATTGCCGAGCTGACGACGACGGTGCCGGCGCCGGCGACGTTGCTCGCATCGTGACCGATGGCGATGCCGGCGCCTTCCTCGCGCAGCCGTTCGATCAGCGGGGTGCTCGCGATATCGGAGCCGGAGACGGACTCGCCCGAGGCGAGCACGATGCGCGCGATCGCGCTCATGCCGATCCCGCCGATGCCGACGAAGTGATAGCTCGCCCCGCTCATGTTGGCCGCGTTCTTCGCGCCAGCAAGGCATCAATCCGGGCGATAATCGTCGCAACCGGCTCTCCCGGCTGCAGGCGCCGCGCCGCCGCCGCGAGCGCGGCCAGGCGCGAGGGCTCCGCGGTTTCGGCCAGGATCGAGCGCAGGCGTCCCGCCTCGAGCTCGCGGTCCGAGACGACCACTGCCGCTCCCGCCTCCCGGAAGCGCTCGGCGTTGGCGGCCTGGTGATTTTCGGCGGCGTGCGGGTACGGAACCAGGATCGCGGGCAGCCCGATGGCGGCGAGCTCGCCCAGCGTCGAGGCGCCGGCCCGCGCGAGCACCAGATCGGCGGCAGCGTACGCGTCGGCGAGATCGTGAAGGTAGGGGCGCACCGCGCCGCCGCTCGTGCCGAGCGCGGCGCGCACGCGATCGTACTCTTTCTCGCCGGTGACGTGCAGCAGCTGCCATCCCGGGGGGATGCCGTCGGAGCGGACCAGCGCGGCGAGCGCGTCGTTGATCGAGCGCGCGCCTTGGCTGCCGCCCATCGCGAGCAGAATCCGGCGATCGCTGCGTAATCCCAGGCGCGCCCGCGCTTCGTCGCGCGGCGGCAGCGCACGCAGCGACTCGCGCACCGGGACGCCGGTACGAACGTACTTCCCTGCGAACGCGGGATCCGCTTCGGGGAAAGCGCCCCACACCTCGTCGACGAGCGGCGCGAGCAGCCGATTCGTCAACCCGGGGCGCGCGTTCGGCTCGAGCAGCGCGATCGGCCCGCGATGCATGCCCACCGCGCGCAGCAGCCTCGCCGCCAGCACCACCGGAAAGCAGACGTACCCACCGCTCGCGATCGTCACGTCGGGGCGCAGCCGCAGCAACGCGCGCACGCTCTGCAGCGTCCCCAGGGCGTTGGCGAAGAGCGTGCGCAGCAGCTCCGGCGAGAAGCGGCGCGTCAGCGGGCGCGCGCGCACGGTGTGCAGCGCGTAACCGGCCTTTGGAACGATGGTGGCCTCCAGGCGATCCGCCGTGCCGATGAAGCTGACGGCGGCGCGCTCGCGCAGCGCGTTCGCGATCGCGATCGCCGGATAGAGATGGCCACCGGTTCCGCCGCCGGCGAAGACGACGTTCACCGGCTCACTCGCGCGCGCTGACGCGGCGGTGGCGGCCGACGTTGGCGATGAGCGCGACGGCGACGAGATTGACGATCAGCGAGCTGCCGCCAAACGAGATGAACGGCAGCGGAACGCCGGTGACCGGCCACGACGACGTCACCACGCCGATGTTGACGAACGCCTGAATGACGATCACCGCGGTGCAGCCGATCGTGAGGAAGTAGCCGAAGCGGTCGGGCGCCGCGATCGCGATCTTGACCGCACGGTGCGCGAGAACGATGAAGAGCGCCACCACCGCGAGCGCGCCGATGAGCCCCAGCTCTTCGCCCAAGACCGAGAAGATGAAATCCGTATATTGCTCGGGCAGATAGAAGAACTTCGCGCGCGAGGCGCCCAAGCCCACGCCGAGCAGGCCGCCGCTGCCGAGCGCCAGGAGCGACTGCACGATGTGAAAGCCGGTGTTTTGCGGATCCTTCCACGGATCGAGGAAGGCGAGCACGCGCGCCCGCTTGTACGAGCTCGTCAATACCGAGATCGCCGCAAACGGAACCGTCACCGCCAAGACGGCGCCGAGGTGATAGAGCCGCGCTCCCGCGGCGAAGAACATCGCAAACGCGATGAAGACGAGCAGGCTCGCGGTTCCCATATCGGGCTCCTTGAGCACGAGCATCGCCATGACGGCGACCGGGATGCACAGCGGAAAGAGCCCTTTGGCGAGCGAGGTGATGCGATCGCCGCGACCGGCCAGCATCGCCGAGAGGTAGACCACCAGCGCGAGCTTGGCAAACTCCGAGGGCTGAAAGCTCAGCGCGGCGCCGCCGATCCAGCGCCGGCCCCCATTGGCGCCCAGGCCGACGTGCGGAACGTAGACGAGCACCAACGCGATCGTCGCCGCGAGCAGCAGATACGGTGCCGGCCGGCGCAGCCTCTCGTAATCCATCCGGTAGACGCCCAGCGCAACCGCGATCCCGACGGCGAGCCAGACGAGCTGGCGTTTGACGTAGTACGCGACGTCGCCGTGATCCGCATACGCGGTCGCGCTCGACGCCGAGAAGACCATGACCAGGCCGATGCCCACCAGCGTCGCGACGACGGCAAAGAGCACCGTGTCGGGCGGTGCGCTGACGTACGAGCGCACCGGCGTGCGCTCCGAGCGCACGTCGCGCTTGCGCACCGCCGCAGAGCTACGCATCGGCCGTCTCCCGCAGCGCCGCGACGGCGGCGGCGAAGCGCTCGCCGCGATCCTCGGCCGAGCGGAACATGTCGAACGAGGCACATCCCGGCGAGAGCAGCACCACGTCGCCGGCGCTAGCCAGCTCTCGGGCGCGCTTGACCGCTTCTTCCATCGATCCGGCGCAAACGGTCGCCACGCCCTCGCTGGCGCGCGCGATCTCGTCGGCGGCCTCGCCGATCGCGATCAGCGCGCGAGCGCGCGCGCGAATCGCTTCGCCCATCTCGCCGAACCCGGTGCCCTTGGGACGACCGCCTGCGATCAGCACGATCGGCCGGTCGTAGGCGTGCAGCGCAGCGATCGCCGAGCCGGGATTGGTCGATTTCGAATCGTCCACGTAGAGCACGCCGCCGATCTCGGCCACCGGCTCCAGGCGGTGCGGCATCGCGCGGAAGCTGCGTACGCCGCGCCGCAGCGCCTCGGGATCGCAGCCGATCGCGAGCGCCGCGAGCAGGGCGGCCATGACGTTCTGCACGTTGTGCTCGCCGGCCAGCGGAATCTCTTCGCGCGGGACGATCGGAATCGGGCGCGGGTCGCCGGCGATCGGCGCGTAGGTGAGCACCCCGTGCTGCAGGTACATCGTCGCCTGCTCGTGGTGCGCGCCCAGCGTGAACCAGAGCTGCCGCGCCAGCACGCGCGTCTCGCCGTGCTTCCAGTGCAGCGACGCGACGCGCTCGTCGTCGAGGTTGCCGACGAACCAATCGCCCATCGACTGGTTGGCAAAGAGCCGGTACTTCGCCTCGGCGTATTCGTCCATCGAGTAGTAGCGGTCGAGATGATCGGGCGCGATGTTGAGCAGCACGCCGACGCGCGGGCGGAAAGCGCGGATGGTCTCGAGTTGAAACGACGAGACCTCCGCGACCACCCACGCGTCGGATGCAATCCCGAGCACTTCCTTGATGAGCGGATTGCCGATGTTGCCGCCGACGCGCACCCCGAGCCCGCACTCGCGTAAGAGGTGCCCGATCAGCGCCGTGGTCGTCGACTTTCCCTTGGTGCCGGTAACGGCGACGATCGGTGCCGCGCAGAGCCGGTAGGCCGCCTCGATCTCGCCGATCACCGGAACGTTCGCATCCTGCACCACCCGCACGACCGCCGAGGTGAGCGGCACGCCGGGGGAGAGCACCGCCGAGCTCAACGCCGCCACGATCGTGGGCAACTCGCCCGGCGCGACGAAGCGCGCGCCGTGCGATTCGACCGCGGCGATCGCCTCGGTCAGCTGCGCCGGATCCTTCTCGTCGGTTGCGTAGACGGTGACGCCGCGCGAGCGCAGCACCTCGGCGCTGGCCAGGCCGCTCTTGCCAAGGCCGATCACCAGCACCGTCTCCTTCGCGTCGAACTCGAACATCTCGGCCATCCGTTAGTACCGCGCGACCGCCCAGGCAGCCAGCGAGCAAAGCAGCGAAGCGCTCCAAAAGCGGAGCGTCACTTTGGTCTCGGGCCAGCCGCCCATCTCGAAGTGGTGGTGCAGCGGGCTCATGCGAAAGATGCGCTTCCCGCCCGATAGCTTGAAATACGCGACTTGCAGCATCACGGAAAGCGCCTCGGCGACGAAGACGCCGCCGGCGAGAACGAGCAAGAGCATCTCGCCGGTGAGGATCGCGACGCCGCAGAGCAGCGCACCAAGCGCGAGCGACCCGGTATCGCCCATGAAGATCTTGGCCGGATAACGGTTGTAGACGAGAAAGCCGAGGCAGGCGCCGATGCCGGTCAGTGCCGCAGCGGCGGCTCCAGGCACGGCGCTCGAGAAGCCGATGGACGCAAACGCTCCGAGCGGCGGCACGATCGATCCGGCGGCGAGGCCGTCGAGCCCGTCGGTGAGGTTGACCGCGTGAATCGTTCCGGTCACGGCCAGCATGCCGAGCAGCAGCCAAAGCCAATGCGGCGCGGCGAGAACGTAGGAGCCGGCGTGGAAGAGGACGTCGCGCGGAAAGAAATCGTACGAATCGTCGATCAGCCGAAGGAAGGTGATCGCGACCAGCGCCGTGGCGAGCAGCTTCGTGCGCGCGCGCAAGCCGCGGTTCTTCCCGCTGCGGATCGCCAGGTAGTCGTCGACAAAACCAACTGCCCCGCACGCCGCCACCAAAAAGAACAGCTGCGCCGCGAAAGGTATCGCGCGATCGAGCGCGAGCGGAAGCATCGCCAGCACGAAGACGATCCCGCCCATGGTCGGCGTGCCGGTCTTGCCCTGATGCGTCTGCGGTGCGTCCTCGTAGGCATGCTGCCGAAACTGCAAGCGCCGCATCGCCCCGAGCACGAGCCATCCGCAGGCGATTGCGATCGCGAAGCCGATACCGAGCCACGAGGCGACGCTCATTCCGCCGCCTCGCGCAGCAGCGGATTGCGGCCGCCGCCGCGCCATTTGAGCACGACGAGCGGCGTTTGCTCGTCGCCGTTGCCGTGCGGATTGTCGAGCAGCGCGCCCTCGACCGTCGCGGTCTCGACGCCGCCGGAGGCGCCGAGCACTTTGGCCTTCTGTAGATCGTTGGCGTCGACCACGGCGCAGCCCACGGCGGTCCGCTCGAAGACGGCCTGCGCGAAAGCGGCAGGTTCCCGCGGCGAGAGCACGATGGCGCGCTCGTACGGCGGCATCGTGCCGGTGTAGCCGTCGATCGCGGTGATCGCCTCGCCCATGATCTCGTAGAAGACGCCGCGCTTGCCGCGCAGCCGGCCGAGCAGATGCGCGGCGGTCGCGTACAAGACCTTCGGAACGCCGACGTCGTCGATGACGAGCTGCATCGACTCGGGTTGGTTGATCGTCGCCAGCGTGCCCGCCCGGCGCGACAATGCGTAGGCGAGCTTCGACGGGCGCACGTATTCGGCGGGAACGAACTCGCCCTGCGCGATCGCGACGGCGGTCTCGGAGATGGCTACGACGTCGCCGGCGCGTGCGATCCCGGCGATCGCGCCGGCGACGAGCGCCACGAGATCGTCGCCCGGGCGTACCAAGCGCGTGCGCACCGGTATGGCGACCAGCCCGGCCGGCACTTCCGGGCGCACCACCGCCAACCCGCGCGTCGCCAGACTCATCGGCGCAACTCCTCGACGATCTCCTCCAACTTGTACTTGCGCGAGCCTTTGAGCAGAACGACGTCTTCGGCGCGTGCGTGCGCGCGCAGCCAGCTCGCAGCCTCACCGTTCGTCGCGAAGAGCACGATGCGCTCCGAGGAGAGCCCTGCGCCGCGAGCGCCGCGAGCGAGCGCGCCGGCGTACTCGCCGCCGACGAGCAGCATATCCACCTTCGTCGCCGCGTACGCACCGGTGCGCTCGTGCAAGGGCTCGCTCTCGTCGCCCAGCTCCGCCATGCTTGCGAGCACGGCGATGTGCCGGGCGCCGGGCTCCTGCGCGAACGCTTCGAGCGCAGCGGCGGTTCCGGCCGCGTTAGCGTTGTACGCATCGAAGACGAGCTGCAAGCCGCCGGCCCGCAGGCGCTCGAACCGCCCCTCGGGTAAGCGCAGTCCGGGAAGCAGCGGGATCGCCGCCTCGGCGCTCACGCCGAGCTCGAAGGCGCCGGCGAGCGCAGCCGCGAGATTGGCGCGGTTGTGCGTGCCCGGAAGGCGCACGTCGACCTCGTACGAGCGCACCCCGCTCCCCTCGTCGTCGATCAACTGCGCCGAGCCGAGCAAGGCCGTGACCCGGCCATCGATCGCGAGGCCGGCGCCGGCATCGCGCGCCGCAAACCAATGCGGCGGGCGCTCCAGCGAGCCCGCGCGGGCACGCGAGACGGCGTCGTCGAGGTTGAGCATGGCGCGCGCTCCCTCGCCGAAGAGCGCCCACTTCGTCTCCTCGAGCCGCTCGCGCGAACCCATGATCTCCAGGTGCGCGTCGCCGACGTTGGTGAGAATGCCGAACTGCGGGCGCGCGATATCGACGAGCTGCTCGATATCGCCGTAGTGGCGCGCTCCCATCTCCACGACCAGCACGTCGTGCTCGTCGTTCGTAGCGCGCAGCAGGAGCTTGCTTACCCCGAGTTCGTTGTTCTCATTCGCCGGCGCCGCCAGCACGCGATCGCCGTAGCGGGCGCGCAGCAGCTGCACGAGCAGCACCTTGGTCGTGGTCTTGCCGGCGCTGCCGGTGATCGCAATCACCTGCCCCTCGAAGAAGCCGCGCGCCGCCCGTGCGAGCGCCATGTACGCGAGGTGCGTGCGCTCGACCAGCATGGCCGGGGCGCCCTCGATACGCGCGTGAGGCTCGTCGATCACCACCATCGCCGCGCCCCGCGCAATCGCCTCGCGCGTGTAGTCGTGGCCGTTGTAGCGCTCGCCGCGCAACGCCACAAACGTATCGCCGGGCTCGAGCAGGCGCGTATCCGTGACGATGCGTACGGTCGCGGGCGCCTCGTCGGCGCCGAAGAGCGTCGCCGCGGTCGCATCGAGCGCGACGTGAATCGGCAGCCTCATCGCGCTCGCTCCAAAAGTGCTTCGCGCGCTACCGCAACGTCGTCGAACGGAAGCACGCGTTCGCCGACGATCTGATACGCCTCGTGCCCCTTTCCGGCGATCAACACGACGTCTCCCTCGCGCGCT
>DATJRF010000039.1:0-11568 GCA_035505015.1 Verrucomicrobiia bacterium
ATGCGCGTCGGAATCGAGCGAGAAGGTCACGCCGAAGCTCTTGGCTCGCCGTGCCAGCGCCCCCGAGAGATCGAGACGCACCTTCTGCCCGTCGATTTCGAGCGCCGTACCGGTGCGTGCGGCGGCCGCGAAGACCGCATCGTAGTCGAACTCGTACCCGTCGCCGGCGTGGCCGCGGCCGGTCGGATGGCCGACGATCGTCACGTACGGGTTCTCGCAGGCGCGAATCAAGCGCGCCGTCATCTCTTCGCGCGACTGGCGATAGGCCGAGTGCACCGAGCCGATCGCGAGATCGAGCTGGGCCAACACCTCGTCGGGAAAGTCGAGCGAGCCGTCGGGCAGGATGTCCACCTCGCTCGCGCAGAGCGTACGCACGCCGTACTTTGCGCCGAGCGCCTCGGCACTCGCGCGCTGTTCGCGCAGCCGCTCCGGCGTCAGCCCGTAGGTCGCACCGCGGCCCTGCGAGTGATCGCTGATCGCGTGGTACTCGTAGCCGCGCGCCGCCGCCGCCGCGATCATCGCTTCGAGCGAGTCGTCGCCGTCGCTCCACGTCGAATGCATGTGGAAGTCGCCGCGCAGATCGTTCGCCTCCACCGGCTCGGGCAGCTCCCCGCGCAACGCGAGCTCGATCTCGTCGAGGCCGCTGCGGTACTCCGGCCAGACGTATTGCATCCCGAGCGCCTCGTAGACGCCGCGCTCCTCTTCGCAGGTGGTCACATCGCCGCTCTCGAGATTCAGAATGCCGTTCTCGCTCACGCGCAGACCCCTGCGCACCGCGTACTCGCGCAGCTTGACGTTGTGCTCGCGCGAACCGGTGAAGTGCTGCAGAAGGTTGCCGTAGAGGTGGTGCGGCAGCACGCGCAGATCGATCTGCAATCCTCCCGCGAGCCAGATGCTGGCCTTCGTCGCGCCCTCCGCGAGCACGGCCTCGGCGCGATCCCAGGTGGCAAAGTACGCCGTCACGTCGGCGGCGCGATCCGAGGTGCAGACGAGGTCGACGTCGCCGACCGTAAGCTCCGCTCGCCGCAGGCTGCCGGCGTAGCCGAGACGTTGCGCCGGCGGTCCGTCGCGCAGAAACGCCATTGCTTCGCGCGCGATTGCGAGCGCTTGCGGCAGCGGGGTCCGGTGCTGGCGCCCCTTGTACGCGAGGATGCCGCGCTTCCAGTTCTCGAGCGTCTTGGGGCCGAGCCGCGGCGCGCCGGCGAGGACGCCTTGGCCGATCGCGCCCTCGAGATCCGCAAGCGACGCGATGCCGTATTCCTCGAAGAGCAGCGCCGCCGTCTTGGTGCCGATGCCGCTGACGCCGAGCACTTCGAGAATCGTCGGCGGATAGCGGCGAAAGAGCTCCTCGAGCGCGTCGGCGGTGCCGGTGCGCACGAGCTGTTCGACGACGGCGCCGATCGATTTGCCGATACCGGGGAGCTTCAGCAACTCGCCCGCGGCGATCAGGTCGGCGATGGGGGCGGCATTTTCGATCGAGGCGGCGGCCTTCTCGAACGCCGTGTACTTATAAAAGGACTCGCCCGCCAGCTCCATCAGAGCCCGGATCTCGAGCAGCTTCTTCGCGACGCCGGCGTTCGAAAGCATCCCGGCGTGAAAGTTAGCCGCCGGCGTCGAAGGGTACTCCCCCGATGGGCTATCTGCTGAAGATGTGCGAGGCGCGATTTGTCGCCGGCCGGCCGCCGGCGGGGCCGTTCACCCTGCGCGTGTGCGACCGCGAGCGCGTCGCCGCCGTCTTCGGCAACGCCCGCGACGCCTCGATCGCAGCGATGCTGGCCGCCGCCATCGTGAAGGCCGGCGAGGGCAGCGTGCTGATCGACGAGTTCGATCCCCGCGTGCAGCCGGTCCACTGCAAGCGCGTGGTCGCATTCGTTCCGCACGATCCGCTGCCGCTGGAGGAGACCGATTTTCGCCGCTACATCGCCTATCGCGCGGCGCTTTGGGGGATCGACGGGATGCGCGCGCTGGCCCACGCGCAGCTCCTGATCGAACGCCTCGAAGGCGTTCACGAGGCGTTTGCCTATCCGATCGCCGGCGCGCTGATCGCCTCGCCGAAACTCTTGGTGCTCGACCGGCCCGCGGCGGCCTACGCCCGCTGCATCCTCGCGGCAGCCGGTCCGCGCGCGGTCTTCTCGACGCACGAGACGAGCGCCGCGGCGCGCGCCTTCGCGCTCGCGGCCGAGCTCGTTCCGGCATGAACGCGACCGCGGCGATCGTTCTCTCGCGCTTGAGCTCCGAACGCCGCGGGTTGACGCTGGCTTGCGTCGCCGCCGCGGTGGTCGGTTTCCTCGCACCGCGCGGGCTGGCGGGTCCGGCGTTCTTCTGCGGGCTTTGCGGCATCGGGCTGGCGCTGGCCGGGGGACCGGGGCGCCGGCCGCACCTCGATGCATGCGAGCGAAGTGCCCCGCTCTTCGGCCGGCAGCTCGCGCGCGCGAAGGCGACCGTTCCGTGCGTCGCCGCCGCGATCGCGTTGCTCTGCTACGAGCTCGGTGCGGCAGCGGGCGGCGTGGCGCCGCTGTGGTGGAGCGTCGTCGCCGCGCTCGCCTCGGTAACGGCAACGACGCTGGTCGCGCTCTGCGCGACGATCCGCAGCGGATCTTCGCGCGCGCTCTACCTGGCGCTGGCCGCAATGACGACCGCGACCGCCTACGCGCTCGCCAGCTCGCTGCCCGTCGCCTTCGAGCTCGCCTTCTGCGCCGCAGCCGCCTTTCTGGCTCTGCGCCAATACGGAGAAGCGCTCGCCCGCTACGACCCCGTTTAGGCGCTTACGCGGGCGCCGGAGGCGTTGCCGTCGCCAGCTTTTCGAGCATGGCGCGGTTGAACTGCGCCATATCCTCACCGCCGCGCGTCGAAACCCAGTTCGAATCGGTCACGGTCGGCTGATCGCGATAGAGCCCGCCGGCGTTGCGGATGTCGTCGGCGATCGAGTGCGCGCCGGTGATCTGGCGCCCACGGACCAGTTGAGCCGAGATCAGCACTTGCGCGCCGTGGCCGATCGAAAACGTCGGCTTCTTCGCCGTATCGAACTCGCGGACAAACCGCTGCACCTCGCGATCGGTGCGAATCCGGTCGGGCGAGGTGCCTCCCGGAATCAGCAGCGCGTCGAAGTCCTCCGCCGTGCAATCGACGACGAGCTCCTCCGCCTTGGCGCTGCCCGCGTCGTCGAGACCGCGCTTGCCGCGAATGCGCGTGCGCGCGCGTTCGTCGAGCCCGACGATCGTCACGATGGCGCCCGCTTCTTCGAGCGTGCGCCGCGGATCGTTCAAATCCGCCTCTTCGAATCCATCGCCGATCAGAGCGGCGATGCGCTTTCCTTCTACCCCTTGCATCCGGCCCGTGATTCGCTCCGACCCCTAGCCGGTCCCACCCAGTTGCTGAACTGCGGCACGCAGGAGATACGCGAGCTCGACTTCCGTCTTACCGAGCGCGTCGAGCACCTCGTCCTCGGAGAGCGCTCGCAGCGTGGGATTGCGCCGCGTCATGTCGCCTTCCGGAACGCGGTGGCGCGGGTTGATCTCGCGCATGTAGATGCGCGCGTCGTAGCGCAGGGGCCCCTCGGGCAGGAAATAGAGCGGATCGAGCCCGTAGGCGTAGGCCTCGAGGGAGAGAACGCCCGTTCGCTGTAAGAACTCCACCGGTTTGGTGCGCAGAGCGACGGCCAGCCGTGCGAGCGCGCTGATTCCCACGCGCCGCTCGCCCGCGAGCAGCTCCTGGAGGTGGGCTGCCGAGAGACCGGCCGCCTCGGCGAGCGCCGCCGCCGGCACCTCGCGCTCGTCCGCGAGCGCCGCCAAACCCGCTCCGAAGGCCGCACCTCCCGCGGTTCCGCCAACGCCGTCCCAGGCTCCGAGCTCGCTCACGGCTCTTCCACCGGGGAGGGCGAGAGGTAGACGCCGCCGCCGCTCTCGCACACGGCAAAGGGGCGAAGACGAGCGAACGCTCCGATCGTCAGCGAGCCGGTGCGCAGGTCGAAGCACCACGCATGCCACGGGCACGTCACCGTCGTTCCTTGGACGCAGCCCTCGCCGATCGGGCCGCCCTGATGCGGACAGGCATTTTCGTATGCAACCAGCGCGCCGCCCAGATCGAAGATCGCGACGTCGTAGCTGCCTACCGTAACGACCAGCGCGCCGTGGAGCGGAACCTCGCCGCGATCGGCGACGCGCACGTAGCCTGCCGCCTCCGCCTCCGCGCTCATCCGAAGAGGCCCCGCACCAAGCCGCCGTCGATTGCGATGGTCTGACCCGTCACGTAGCTCGCCGGCGCGCCGCACAGAAACGCCACCAGCGGCGCAAACTCGCCGGGGGCTGCGATGCGACGCGCCGGAACTTCGGCCGCGGCTTCGCGCAACGCGTGCTCGTCGTCGCCGTAGAGGGATCGCAGCCGCGCGGTGTCGATCCGGCCGGTCGCGATCGTGTTGACGGTAACGCCGTCGGCCGCCACTTCGTTCGAGAGCGTTTTGAGCGTGGAGGTCAACGCGGTGCGAAAGGCATTCGAGAGCACGAGGTTCGCGATCGGCTGCCTCACCGACGTCGAAGCGAGCGCAACGATGCGGCCCCAACGCCGCGCGCGCATCGGCGGAACGACCTGCTCGAGCAGCTCGACGTGCGAGCGCAGCAAGCTGCGGTAGGCGCCGTCCCAATCGCCGATCGCGACGCCGGTAAAGGTCCCCGCTCGCGGGCCGCCGCCGTTGAGAACGACGATATCCGGATCGCCGAAGGCCTCTCGCACGTGGGCGAGCATCGCGGCGCGCGACGGCGCGTCCGAGAGGTCGGCGGCGAATCCCCGCGCGTCGGTCGCGCCGGCGGATTTGGCGCGCGCGGCGACGCCGTCGAGCAGCGGCGCGCGCCGCGCCGTGACGGCCAGCCGCACGCCTTCGGCGGCCAGCGCCAGCGCGACCGCCTCGCCGATTCCCGAACTCGCGCCGGTTACGAGCGCGACCTTGCCTTCGATTCCGAGATCCATCGCCGTTAGTACGGAACGCCGCGCTTGCGGCGCTCCCGCAGCGCCTCCATGTACCAGATGAACTCGTCGAAGAACCCTTGAGAGTATTTCGGCGTGGCGGGATCGGTCGGCGTCCCGTCCTCCTCGAACGCGTTCTGCACGTTGCCCAGCGGCGCGAGGCTCGGAATCGTCACCATGCCCATCTCCGCGAGCGACATGCGCAGCTGCATCGCGCCGCGCACGCCGCCCCAGTGGCCGCCGGAGTAGCACGCGATCGCCGCCGGACGCCAGAAATATTCTTCCAAGAAGTGATCGAGCAGGTTCTTCAGTGCGGGCGGAATGCCGTTATTGTACTCGCCCGACACGATGGCAAACCCGTCGGCGCTGCGGAAGAGTTGCGCGAGCTCCTCCATCACGGCCGGCGCCTCGCCCTTGGGATATTCCTTGTACATCAGATCGAGCATCGGAAGCACGCGCTCCATCGGATCGACGAGCACCGCACGGATCTTGCGCCGCTCGAGCTCGGCAACGATAAAGCGAGCGTAGCGGATGCCCTGTCGCTGGGAACGGACCGAGCCGTAGATAACCGGCACGAGCAACTGCTCCATGAGCGAGCGAATGCTCCGCGGCGCCGGCAAACCCCCGCCTGCGACTTTTCCAGCACCGCCCGGCGCTTGCGCGGGGGGCGGGGGCGGTGCTATGCTCTGCCGGTCGCCGGGACGGGCTTAGCGCGCCTGTACCCGAGCGAGACCATCCTGCCATAAGGAGTCGTACGTTCGTGCCGCTGACCAAGGAACAGAAGGCGGAGATCGCCGCCAAGTACGGCCGTGGATCGCAAGATACCGGTTCGGCCGAAGTTCAAATCGCGATTCTCACCGCGTCGATCAACCAGCTCACCGAGCACCTCAAGATCCACAAGAAGGATCACCACAGCCGCCGCGGCTTGCTGCTGCAAGTCGGCCAGCGCCGCCGTCTGCTCAACTACCTGCAGCAGAAGGATCTGGAGCGCTACCGCAAGCTCATCGGCGACCTCGGTCTGCGCCGCTAACCAACCCGCTCGCCGGGTTCGCTCGCGGAGGCCGTCTAGTGGCCTAGGACGACGCGCGCGTGGCTTCCGCCGTGGGGGCCGCGCGCGACGCTAAACTCGTCGGTCATTTCGGAGACGATGTAGAGGCCGCGGCCCGACTCGCTGAGCAAATCGCTGGGGAGCATCGGCGAGCGCTCGAAGCCGGGTCCTTCGTCGATGACGTGCAGCACCGGATTCGCGGAGCTCAGGTCCACGATCACTTCCAGTGCGCCGGGCGCGTGGCGCACGATGTTGCCGATGAGCTCCCCGAGTACGAGCTCGGCGCGTTCGGCGGCCGCATCGTCCAGTCCGTGCTCGAGGAGGGCTCGCCGGAAACGCGCGCGTAGCTCCTGCGCGCTCTTGGGATCGATTTTCTCGTAGCGCCAGCGGTAGAGCTTGGAGGTTCCCTCCGGCACGTTCCGGCGTTCGCGCAAACGCAACCGCAGCGTGAGAATAGCGACGTCGTCGCGCGCTCCCTCGCCCAGCACCGCCCCACGCAGAAACTTCGCTGGGTTGGCGGATCCGTAGAACTCCGCCGAAGCGATGGTGCGTTCCAGCGCGGCGATGCCGCCGACCACGTCGTGTTCGGACTCGATCAACCCGTCGGTGTAGAAGATCAGCATCGAGCCGTCCTCGAGACGATCCAGCTTCGGGCGCGACGCGTTCTTCTGCCGCAATCCGAGCGGGAGATCTTCGAAGGCGAGCTGGCGTACGGCGCCGTCGCGGGTTCGCACGTAGGGCGCCGGGTGCCCGGCGTTGGCGTAGACGAGCGTGCGCGCGATCGGGTCGAGCACCGCCACGAAGGCGGTGACGAAGAGATCGCCTTCCTCCAGGCGGAGCGCGCGGTCGGCGGCGTTGAGCATCAGCACGGGATCGGCGTGCACCTGCGCGGTGCCGCGGATGACCTGGCGCATGTTGCTCATGGTGACGGCCGCGTCGACGCCGCTGCCCGCCACGTCGCCGATGGAGATCACCAAGCGGCCGTCGCGCAGGCGAAACGCGTCGTACCAATCGCCGCCGATCGTCGCCTCGTCGTGCGCCGGAACGTAAATCGCGTGCATGTCGACCGAAGGAAGCTTGGGTAAACGTTTGGGCAGCGAAGCGGACTGCATCGCCTCGGCGACACGGTGCTCTCTGCCGAAAATCTGCGCGTTGTCGATCGCGAGCGCGGCGCGTCGCGCGAACTCCTGGCCGAGCGAGAGATCGCGGTCGTCGTACGGATGCTCCGCGTCGACGCGCACCATGGAGATCGCGCCCAAGCGCCGGCCGCGAACCGCGAGCGGCAGGATCATCGACGACGACGAGCCGGCGATCGCGTAGAGCTCTCGCAGGCGCGGGTCGGCGATCAAGGTATCGACCGCCGAGGGTTCGACGTGCCGCGCAACGACCGGCCGGCCCTGGACGATCGCCTCCGTTAAGCGCTCGTAGGCTTGCGTCTGCACGCTCTCGTGGCGGCGGCCGATGAGTTCGCGCAGCCGCGCCTCGATCGAGGGGTCGCGATGAGCGAGCGCGCGCGTGACCACGCCGTCGCCGTCGCGCAGATCGACCTGGCACCAGTCGGCGAGGGTCGGTACGGCCAGACGCGCCACCGTGCGAACCGTATGGGCGAGATCGAGCGAGCTGTTGATGCTGCGCGAGACCTCCGAAAGATAGGCTTGATCGGCAGCGGCGCGCTTCTGCTCGTCGATGTCGACGAGCACGCCGACGCGCGAGAGCGGCGTGCCGTCGGGCGCCGCAACCCGGCGCCAGCGGATCGCGTGCCAGCGATAGCTGCCGTCGCTTGCCCGCCGAATTCGCAGCTCGATGCCGGGCGAGCGCTGCAGCGCGCTCTCGAGCAGGGCGCGGTCGTCGGGATAGACCAACCGGTTGCGCTCCTCGAGCGTCGAGCCCACGCCCAGACCGCCCGTATACTCGCTCCAAGCGCGGTTGACGAAGGTCAATCTCCCGTCGGCGGGATCGGCGACGAAGACCAGCGCCGGAATCGTGTCGGCAAGCATCCGAAACGGCTCCTCGCCCGCCCGCAGCTCATCGAGATCGACGCACCAGCCGATCCAGTAGGCGATCCCGCCGCCGCCGTCGCGGACGGGCACGTTGCGCCCTTGCAGCGTGTGGTAGCCGCCGGCGGCATGGGCGACCCGCACGGTGATCGGCGCCTCGACGCCCGCCGCGCGCACGCCCTCCCAGTACGCGAGCGCCTTCGCGCGTTCGCTCGGAGGCAGCAGCTCGACCCACGCGCTGCCGAGAAACGCCTCGGATTCGCGCCCGGTAAACGCGCACAGCGCGCGATTGACGAACTCGAGCGCGCCGTCGGGCCGGGCGATCCACAGCAGTTGCGGCAACGCGTCGGCGAACGCGCGCACGTCGCTCGGAGCCAGCAGCATACCGCGAAGCATTCGTTGCCCGGGAGGCGAAACATTGGCAAGCCGAGCAAGTAGACGCCGTCATGCGTCTTCGTTCTTGGGCCGCCCTCGCCGCGGCGGCGTTGCTCCTGCTGCCGGCGGCCCCCGCGCTCGCCCAGACCCCTTCTCCCTCGCCTGCCCCGCTGGATTCGGCGACGAAGGCCAAGATCGACCGCGACGTGCGCGCGGAGCTGCAGGCGGCGCACGCCGCCGCGGCCACGATCGCGATCGTCGAGGACGGCAGGATCGCCTACAGCGCCGGCTACGGCATGCGCGACCTCGCGCGCTCGCTTCCCGCCGACGCGCAGACGCGATACGAGATCGGCTCGATCACCAAGCAGTTCACCGCCGCGGCGATCATGCAGCTGCGCGAGGCCGGAAAGATCGATCTCGATGCCAAGCTGGCGACCTACCTGCCCGGCGCGCCGCACGCCGGCGAGATCACGATTCGCCAGCTGCTCACGCACACGAGCGGCCTGCACGAATACCTCGACGTCGTCGGCGCCGCACAGGCCGGCCGTCCCACCACGCCCGAAGGGATCCTCGCCACGATCGCCGCGATGCCGCTCGACTTCGCGCCCGGCACGAAGTGGGCGTACTCGAACACCAACTACATCCTGCTCGGGCGCGTGATCGAAGCCGTCTCGAAAGAGCCCTACGAGCGCTACGTCCGCGAGCATCTCCTGGCACCGGCCGGGATGACCCAAACCGCGACGATCGCCCAGGAGTCCACGCTTCCCGACATGGCGCACGGCTACGTTTACCGGAAGGGAGCGATCGTTCCGGCTCCGCCGCTAGCCAGTTCGTGGGCGTGGTCGGCCGGCGATCTCGTCTCGACCGTCGCCGATCTGCAGCGCTGGAACGCGGCGCTCGCCTCCGGAAAGATCGTTTCGCCGCAGGACTACACGCTGATGAGCACGCCTCAAGCGCCGACCGGTCGTCCGAACGCCGGATACGGCTTCGGCTTGATGGTCGATACGTTCGAGGGCCAGCCGCGCATCTGGCATAACGGCGGCACCTTCGGTTTCGATACGAGCGATCAGCTCTTCCCCGCACAGCACGTGAACGTCATCGTCTTCACGAATGCAGCGGGCGGCTCGTCGGGGCAGATCGCGACGCGGCTCTACAACGATCTTTTTCCGAGCCTCGCCGCGGCCGAGCAGCTCCCCGCTTCGGGCGAGGACCCGGCGGTGACCGCGCGCATCAAAGCCTTCGTCATCCCGCTGCTGCAGGGCAAGCCCGATCGTTCGCAGATCACCGACGCTTCCAACAAGGCCCTCACTCCGGAGATGATCCAAAGCGTGGCGCAGCAGCTCGCTCCGCTCGGAACGCCGGCCTTCGTCTACAAAGGCGTCGTCGAGCGGCCCGACGGCCCGGTCTACTCGTATCTCCTCAAATACCCCCAAGCGGTGCTCAAGCTTACGATCCAAATCGACAAAGCGAGCAACAAGTTTTCGGTCTTCTACGTCAGCCCCGAATAACTACCGCCCGGCAAGGCGCTTGCGGGAGTGCGCGCGGCGGATGGCTTCGGCGATCGCGGTCGTGCCCATACCGTAGTATTCGATCAGCTCGGTTGGATCGCCGGACTGCCCGAAGCGGTCTTCGACGCCGACGAACTCGATCGGCACGGGGTGGCGCTGCGCCAGGATCTCGGCGACGCGAGAACCCATGCCGGCATGCTTTTGATGCTCTTCGACGGTTACGACCGCGCCGCAGCAGGCCGCCGCGTCGACGACCGCCGCTTCGTCCATCGGCTTGACGGTGTGGTTGTTGACCACCCTGCACTCGATGCCGTCTTCGCGCGCGACCACGTCGGCGGCCGCGAGCGCGTTGTAAACGAGAATGCCGCAGGCAACGACGGCCACGTCGCCGCCTTCGCGGAAGATCTGCGCCTTCCCGACCTCGAACGGGGTCTGCTCGGTCGTGACGATCGGCGACTTCTCGCGCGCGAATCGCAGGTAGGTCGGCCCGAAGCGCTCCGAGAGCGCGAGCGTCGCCTTCTTCGTCTGCACCGAATCGCACGGCACGACCACCGTCATGTGCGGGATCACGCGCATGATCGCGATGTCCTCGATCGCCTGGTGCGTCGCGCCGTCGGGACCGACCGAGACGCCTGCGTGCGCGCCGGCGATCTTCACGTTGGTCTCGTTGAGCGCCATGATCGTGCGCACTTGCTCCCACGAGCGCCCGGGGTTGAACATCGCGTAGCTCGCGATCCACGGGATCTTGCCGACCGAGGCGAGGCCGCCGGCCATCGCGACGAGGAGCTGCTCGGCGACGCCGATCTCGATGTATTGCGCGGGATGCGCCTTCTTGAAACCTTCCATGCGCGTCGATTCGGCGAGATCGGCGCAGATCGCGATCACGTTAGGATTGCGCGCGCCGGCCTCGATCAGTCCCTCGCCGAAGCCGTTGCGCGTGGGCAGCGACTTGAGCTCGCTCGATCGATAGTCGGCCAGGTGCATCGTGCGAGCGACGCCATCACCAGTATCGGTGCTAGGCATGCGCGAGGATCCTTTCGCGTTCCGCTTGCAGCTCCCGCAGCGCCTCGTCGGCCTGCTCCCGGTTCGGCGGCTTGCCGTGCCAGGTGTAGTCGCCTTCCATGTACGAGACGCCCTTGCCCGGTATCGTGTTGGCGATGATCACCTGCGGCTTGTTCTTCACCGCCAGCGCCTTCTCGGCGGTCGCAACGAACGCCGCGATGTCGTTGCCGTCGCACTCGAAGACGGCCCAGTTGAAGGCGCGGTACTTCTCGGCGAGCGGCTCGAGCGGCATCACGTCCTCGGTGCTGCCGTCGATCTGAATGAAGTTGCGGTCGACGACGGCGGTGAGATTGTCGAGCTCGAACTTGGCGGCGGTCATCACCGCCTCCCAATGCAAGCCGCATTGGTGCTCGGCATCGGAGGTCACGACCCAAACGTGGAAGTCGCGGCCGTCCATCTTCGCGCCCAGCGCCATTCCCGTTCCCTGCGCGAGCCCTTCGCCGAGCGGCCCCGAGGTCGTCTCGACCGCCGGCAAGCTCACGCGCTCGGGGTGGCCCTGCAGGCGCGTGCCGAACTTGCGCAGCGTGAGCAGCTCCTCGACCGGGAAGTAGCCGAAGTTGGCCATCGCGGAGTAGCGCACCGGCGCGATGTGGCCGCACGAGAGCAGGAGACGATCGCG
>DATJRF010000040.1:0-35040 GCA_035505015.1 Verrucomicrobiia bacterium
TGAGAAGCGCCTCTATCGCCGGTATTTCGAACTGCTCGCGACCGCTACGACCGGCTTTCGCGGCGAGCGCGCGACGCTGACCGGGCTCGCGCGCTACTCCGACGACGCCGATCGCGCACTGCGCCGCGCCGCTTGCGAAGCGGGCTGGTCGATCTTCGACGCCCACGCGCAGGAGCTGGACGAGCTTTTCGATGCCCTCGTTCGCTGCCGCGCCGCCATCGCGCAGACGTGCGGCTTTCGATCCTTCGCCGAGGTGGCCGTGCGGCGGCAGGGCCGCACGAGCTACGGCGCGGCAGAGGTCGCCCGGTTTCGCGACGCGATTCGCACCTCGATCGTTCCCTTCGTCCTGCGCTGCGAGCGCGAGCGCGCCGCGGCGCTCGGCGTCGACGAGCTCATGCCCTGGGACGAAAGCGCGTACGACCTCGGTCCGGCCATCGTCCCGCCGCTGGGAGAAGCGGCCCTGCTCGGCGCGCTGCGCGAGGCGCTGGGTGCTACGCACCCGGCAATCGGAACGTTCGTTCAAACGTCGATCGATTGCGGATCGATCGACGTCGCCGCGCGCCCCGGGAAGGCCGGCGGCGCGTTCTGCGTCTTCCTACCGCGCGCCAGAACGCCGTTCGTGGTGACGAACGCCGCCGGCGTGGCGCAGGACGTCGCATCGCTCGTCCACGAGTTCGGGCACGCCTTCGCACACGATCGCTGCCGCGAAGCGATCCTGCTCGAGCACGCGCTGCCGGCCAACGACGTCGCCGAGATCCATTCGATGGCGCTGGAGTTTCTCGCCGAACCGCAGTACGAATGCTTCTTCGGTGCGAGCGCGCAGCGCTACCGGCAGCGTCAGCTCGCGAGCAGAGTTCGCTCGTTCCCCTATATCGCCGCGATCGATCACTTCCAAGAGCTCGTCTACGCCCACCCGTCGGCCACCGCGCAAGAGCGGCACGAGATGTGGCGCGAGATGGAGGCGCGCTATCTGCCGTGGCGCCGCAGCGGCGGTATCGCCTTCATCGAGCGAGGCGGCGCGTGGCAGCGCCAGCGCCACGTCTACGCCTTTCCCTTCTACTACGTCGATTACGGGCTGGCGCTCTACGCCGCCTTGACGCTTCGGCGTGAAGCGCTGGAGGACCGAGGCGCGGCGCTCGAGCGCTACCTCGCGCTCTGCTCGCTCGGCGGCCGGCGGTCGTTCCTCGAGACCCTCGCGGCGGCCGGCATCGGCTCGCCCTTCCACGAAGGTGCGCTCGAAGAGCTCGTCTGCTAGCGCACGCGACGCAGACTATCGATTTAACCCGCGGCTTGCGG
Organism: Verrucomicrobiia bacterium; assembly: GCA_035505015.1. Taxonomy (GTDB): domain Bacteria; phylum Vulcanimicrobiota; class Vulcanimicrobiia; order Vulcanimicrobiales; family Vulcanimicrobiaceae; genus DATJRF01. Next base: position 1,297 of record DATJRF010000040.1, read on the forward strand.
TTCTTCGGTGTCTTCGTGGAGGTGCAGGTAGCCCTCGGTGGAGTCGTATTCGAAAAGCTCGGCGTAGCGGCCCCAGTCGACGGTCGTGGCGAACTGCGCTTGGGCGACTTCGGGCGGAAAGTACTCGTCCCAGATGTCGAGGAAGAAGTCGACGCGCATCGACTTGTTGCGCTTCTCCTGCAGCGTGCGCACGATCGTGTCGAAGATCGGGACGTGCGAGAGCAACTGTTCGCGGAAGATGTCTTTGCTGCTCAGGATGGTGGCTTCGGAAAACTTGCGGCCGAGCTCGGTGAGCGTCACGGTTCCATCGGTCACCGTCGCAAAATCCAACAGCGTGGCGGCCTCGATCAGCGCGAGCAGATCGTCGGAGGTGACCGCCAGCCGGTCGGCGAGGTGCGAGACGTCCTCCTCGTCCTCGCTCTGCTCGTTGAGCAGCTCCAGCAGGCCGCTCAAGCCGCCGATGCGCACGTGCGGAAGCCGCTGCGAGAAGGGTGAGGACGGCTGCGGCGCCGCGACGGCGGCGCTCACCGGGACGTCGAGCTCCGGGTTGGTCATCACGGCGTAGAGGTGCTCGACGATGTCCTTGAAACGCTGGTCGGTGCGATTGTGCGGGCGCGGCAGATCGATCGCGACCTCGCCGCGAACGTGCCCGGGATTGGAGCCGAGCACGATCACGCGATCGGCCAGGATCACCGCCTCCTCGATGTTGTGCGTCACCAGCAGGATGCTCTGCGACGGAAACTCGCCGGAGTTCCAGAGATCGTCGATCTCGCCGCGCAGGTTCTCGGCGGTGAGCACGTCGAGCGCGCTGAACGGCTCGTCCATGAAGAGCACCTTCGGCTCCATGACCAGCGCCCGCGCGCAGCCGACGCGCTGCTTCATGCCGCCCGAAAGCTCTTTGGGATAGGCACCCTCGAAGCCGTCGAGACCGACCATGTCGATCGCCTTGAGCGCGCGGCGCGCCCGGCTCGCGCGCGGCACGCCGCGCGCCTGCAAGCCGATCTCGACGTTGTCGAGCACCGTCAGCCACGGCAGCAGGGCGAAGCTCTGAAAGACCATCGCGACGTCGTTGTTGGCGCCTTGCAGCGGTTTGCCGTTGCTCAAGACCGTCCCGGAGCTGGCCGGAATCAGCCCCGCCATGATGCGCAGCAGCGTGCTCTTGCCGCTGCCGCTGCGCCCGAGCAGCGCCAGCACCTCGCCCCCCTTCACGGTGAGGCTCACGTCTTCCAGCGCGGTGAACTCGCCCTTGCCCGCCGGCAGCGGGAAGCGCTTGTAGACGCCCTTGCACGCGATCAGATCGGTCATCGCGAAAATCGCTCCTCGGCGTAGCGGTAGAGACGCCGCCAAAAGAACCGGTTGGCGGCGACCACGAACATGCTCATCACGCTGATGCCGAGCGTGATGCGGATCCAATCGCCCTTGGCGGTGGCGTCGGCGATGTAGGTTCCCAAGCCCGCGGCGGTCAGCGTGACCGAACCCCACGAGACGACCTCCGAGACGATGCTCGCGTTCCACGCGCCGCCGCTCGCCGTGATCGCTCCCGTCACCCACGACGAAAATATTCCCGGAATGATCAGCCGGCGCCAGCGCAGCCAGCCCGTGATCTCGAGATCGGCCATCATCTCGCGCAGCTCGGTGGGGATGCTCTGTGCGCCGGCGATCGTGTTGAAGAGGATGTACCACTGCGCGCCGAGCGCCATCAGCAGAATGCAACCCCAGTTGATCGAAACGTGGAACCGGATGAAGGCGATCGTGGCGAACGGAAAGATCAGGTTCGCGGGAAACGACGCGAGAAACTGTACGACCGGCTGGAGCGTACGCGCCAGGCGGGGGCTAAATCCGATCGCGACGCCGAGCGGCGTCCAAATCAGCGTGGCAAAGATCAAAAGGACGACCACCCGTCCGAGCGTCAAGAATCCGAGCCCGAAAACCTTGACGACCTCCAAGAGCCCGACGCCGCGAATCACGAACGCCGCGGCGACGATCGCGAGCCCGACGACGGCGACCAGCAGCACGAGATCGTAGAGGCGATCGGCGAGCGAGCTCGGCCGCACCTCGGCGCGGCGCGGCCGCGGCGCGGTCAGCGCACCGAGGATGCGTCCGATCAGATCCCATCCGGGCCGCAGAACGCGAGCGATCAGCCCCGGAAGGATCGAGCCGCGCAGAAGATCGTAGACCCACGAGCTCGGCGCCGCCGCCGCAGCGCTCTGCTCCATCCGGAACTTATCCGACCACGCGACCAGCGGCTTCCAGAAGAGCTGATCCACCACGACGATCACGACGGCGATCGTCACCGCCGCCCACACCAGCGCCGGCACGTCCTTGGCCACGATCGCGGCCGCCACGTACGAGCCGACGCCCGGAAGCGTGTACTGCTGGTTGAGAACGCTGATCGCTTCGCTCGCGGCCAAGAAGAACCAACCGCCGCCGAAGCTCATCATCGCATTCCACACCAGGCCGATCATCGACGACGGCACGTCGATCTGCACGAATCGCTGCCAGCCCGAAAGCCCGTAGAGACGGGCCGCCTCGTCGAGCTCGGCCGGGATCGAGCGCAGCGACTGGTAGAACGCGAACGCCATGTTCCATGCCTGAGAAGTGAAGATCGCAAAGACCGACGCGAGTTCCAGGCCGAGCAAGTTCCCGGGGAAGAGCGCGATGAAGCCGGTCACGGTGATCGAAAGGAAGCCCAGGACCGGGACCGATTGCAGGACGTCGAGCAAGGGAATCAGCACGCGCTCCGCTCGGCGGCTCCGGGCGGCGACGTACCCGTAGACGAGCGTAAAGGCCGTCGACCACGACAGAGCGACGAACATGCGCAGCGTCGAGCGCGCGGCGTAGTAGGGAAGGTTGCGCGGGTTGAGGTCGACGTGCGGAACGGTCTTGTTCGGCACGAAACTCACCAGCGTCCCCGCGCCGACCCGCGCCAATAGCGCCAGAGCCACCAGCGCGCCGAGAATAACGGCGACGTCCGGGAGCCCGAGCGGCGCCGCCCGCAAGCGGCTTATCGGCGAACGGAACAGCATGGCGCGCCCAGATGATTCCCGCGGCTCTCGCGGGACCCTCTGCGGTTACGCTCTTAAGCGACGCTTAAGGGAGACGATCGAGGTCTTCGAAGAGCTCGGCGGCGTCGAACGCGAGCCACGCAATGCCGGGATATTCGCAGCGTTCGTGCGACGCGAACGTACGGGTCGTGCGGGCGTCGTGCACCGCGACCGTGCGCGAGCAGGGGTCGACGTCGAGCACGAGCAGCGTACCCGTCGCGAGGTACCGCGCAATCTTCTGCTCGAGGAACTTGGCATTCGACGGCGAGCGAATTTCGACGGCGATCTCCGGAACGCGCGGCTCCGACTCGCCCTCGGGCAGCGCGCGCAGAGCCTCCCAGGAGACGAACGCGACGTCCGGCACGAAGATGGTTTGCGACGCGTTGGCCTCGACGATGCCGTGCTCGAGGCGTGGCGTCGCCTTGACCCGCGCCTCCGCGTCGAGGTACTCCACATACGGCTTTTCGTCGGCGTCGCGCTCGGCGTACATGTCACACGAGTATATCACGCGGCGGCGCCGCAGCGGCGAGCGCTAGGCTTCGTCGAGCCGCGGGGCGCCGTACGTCATCGTGGCGATGGCGCTGTCGTCTTCTTCGGGAGCGATCGTGCGCAGGTCGAAGAGCGCGCGGCCGTCCTCGACGCGTGGGACGATCGCGGGGTTCTCGCGGCGCAACCCGGCCGCAAACGCGTCGGGGTGCGCCGTCGCCACGGCGATCGCCAGCGACGCAATCACGGCATTCGGCAGCGTGCCGCCGCCGACGCGGGCTTGGCTTTCGACGAGCGTCGCACCGGGCATGGCCGCGAGGTACGGCTGCGCGCGCCGGCGCAGCTCGTCGAGCGTCGTTCCCAGCATACGATAGAGCGGAATGCGCGCGCGCGATTCGGGCGACCGGTGCAGGCGCAGCGTCGCCCCGAGCGCGGCAAGCGTCATCTTATCCACGCGCAGCGCGCGCAGCAGCGGATTGGAGCGCAACCGCGCGACGAGCGCCCCGCTTCCGGCGACGATGCCGCATTGCGGCCCGCCCAAGAGCTTGTCGCCCGAGAACGCCACGAGCCCGATCCCGTCGCCGAGCGCCTCCTTCACGGTTCGTTCGTGCGGCAGGCCGTACTCCGCGAGGTCGCAGAGCGCGCCGCTGCCGAGATCTTCGGCGACCGGCAGGCCCACGCGCCGGCCGAGCGCCGCAAGCTCGGCGCCCGCGACGTCCTCGACGAATCCCTCGAGCGCGAAGTTGGAACGGTGCGTGCGCAGCAGCAGCGCACTCTGCGGCCCGAGCGCGCGCTCGAAGTCGGCGATCCTCACCTTGTTCGTGGTGCCGACCTCGACGAGGCGCGCGCCGCTGCGGGCGATCACGTCGGGCACGCGAAAGCCGCCGCCGATCTCGACGAGCTGATTGCGCGAGACGACTACTTCGCGCCCCTTTGCAAAGGTGTCGAGCGCCAGCAGCACCGCAGCCGCGCCGTTGTTGACGACGAGCGCATCCGCGGCGCCGGTGAGCTCGCAGATGAGGCTGGAGGCGTGCTCGTAGCGCGAGCCGCGCCGCCCCTCGTCGAGATCGTATTCGAGATTGCAGTACCCGTGCGCGAAGCGTTCGACTGCCGCCAACGCCTCGCGCGCCAGCGGCGCGCGGCCGAGATTCGTGTGCAAGAGCGTTCCCGTCGCGTTGATGACCGGCGTCAGCTCGCCGGCCGCCTCTCGCTCGAGGCGCCGCGCGATCGCGGCGATCAGCGTCTCCCGCTCGGGCACGGCGCCGGAAACGCGCGCGCGATCGAGCTCCCGCTCGATCGCGCGTTTGACCGTCGCTCGTCCCAGCATCGCCTCGAAGGACGCCAGCGCGGGTGCTTCCAAGAGCGCCCCAACCGCCGGCAGGCCGCGCATCGACGATGCCGCGGCGTTACGCCACGTGCTTGCCGAGCATCGACGTGATGACGTTCTCCGGGTTGTAGCCGACGATCCGGTCGACCGCCTCGCCACCCTTGAAGAGGATCAGGCACGGAATTCCCGAGACCTGATACTGCCCCGCGATGCTCGGATTCTCGTCGGTGTTCATCTTGACGAACTTCACCTTGCCCGAGTTCGCCGAGGCGATCTTCTCGACCACCGGCGAGAGCATGCGGCACGGGCCGCACCACGGCGCCCAGAAATCGACCAGCACCGGCTGATCGCTCTTGAGCACCTCGTTCTCGAAGTTGTTCTGGTTGACGTCGGCTAACGCACTCATGACTCTGGTTTCTTACTCCTCCAAGGTCGTACGACCGCTTCCAAGCCCCGCCGGTTTCACCCTCTTAGAGCTCCGTCTGCTGGGGTTCGCCGGTGATGCCGGTGATCTGCTCGGCCTGCTTTCCGAGGTTGGTGATGGCGATGACCTCGTCGCCTTCGCCCAGGCGCTGGAGGCGTACCCCCTTGGCGTCGCGGCCGGTCTTGCGAATCTCGCCGACCTTGATCCGAATGACCTGATTGCCCGAGGTGATCATCAGGAGCTGATCGTCCGGCGCGACGAGGATCTGGTCGACGACCACGCCGATGTCGTCGCGCTGGCGCGCGAACGCCTTGACGCCCTTGCCGCCGCGCGAGGTGTGGCGGTACTCGTCGATCGGCGTGCGCTTGCCGAAGGCCAGCGACGTGACGAGCAAGACCTCCTTACGATCGTCCTCGATCACGTCCATCGCGATGATCGTATCGCCGTTCTCGAGCGTCATCGCTTTGACGCCGCGGGCGTTGCGCCCCATCGGCCGGACGTTCTTCTCGTTGAAGTGCACGGCCATCCCGAGCCGGGTGCCCAGAATGATGTCGCGCGATCCGTCGGAGAGATCGACGGCCAGCAGGTCGTCGCCCTCGTCGAGATTGATCGCGTTGAGCCCGTTGCGCCGCACGTTGGCAAACTCCTCGAGCTTGGTCTTCTTGATGACGCCGTGTTGCGTGACCATCACGAGGTACTTCTCGCCTTCGAACTTGTCGATCGGGAAGACCGCCGTGACCTCCTCGCCCGGCGGCAAGGTGAGCAGGTTGACCAGCGCCGTTCCGCGCGCCTGGCGCGTGGTGTCGGGAATCTCGTAGCCCCGCAGCCGGTAGACGCGTCCCTTGTTCGTGAAGAAGAGCACGTGGTCGTGCGTCTTGGTCACGAAGAAGTTGCGCACCACGTCCTCGCGCTTGAGGTTCGAGATGCCGGTGACGCCGCGCCCGCCGCGGTTCTGCGTGCGGAAGGTATCGACCGTGACGCGCTTGATGTAGCCGCCGACCGTATACGTGACCACGACGTCGATGTTGGGCGTGAGCTGCTCCATCGACATCTCGTCCTCGGCCGGCTCGATCGCCGTGCGCCGTTCGTCGCCGAAGCGCTTCTTGACGTCGAGCGTCTCGGCCCTGACGATCTGCGCGACGCGCCGCGGGCTGTTGAGGATGTCTTGCAGCTCCGCGATGAGCTTGATCAGCTCGGCGTACTCGTCCTCGATCTTTTGGCGCTCGAGGCCGGTGAGCGTGCGCAGGCGCATGTCGACGATGGCCTGCGACTGCACTTCCGAGAGGCCGAAGCGCGACTGCAGTTTGCCTTTGGCTTCGTCGGTGGTCTGGCTCGCGCGGATGATCGCGATGACCTCGTCGATGTTGTCGAGGGCGATGCGATAGCCTTCGAGCAGGTGCGCGCGCTCCTCGGCCTTGCGCAGGTCGTAGCGCGTGCGGCGCGTGACGACGTCCTTGCGATGGACGATGAACGCTTCGAGCATCTGCTTGAGCGTGAGCACGCGCGGCTCCATCGCGACCGACCCGTCGGCGCGCGGCTCGCCCACCGGCACCAGCGCCAGCATGTTGAAGCCGAAGCTCGACTGCAGCGGCGTGTGCTTGAAGAGCTGGTTGAGCACGACCTTGGGCGTCGCGCTCCTCTGCAGCTCGACGACGACCTGCATGCCCTTGCGGTTGGAGAGATCGTCGAGGCGCGCGATTCCGGTGATCTTCTTCTCGGCGTGCGCCTCGGCGATCGCCTCGACGATGCGGTTCTTGTAGACCTGGTACGGAATCTCGGTGATGACGATCTTGTGCTTGCCCTTCTCCTCGACGATCTCGGCCGTACCGCGGATCGCGATCGAGCCGCGCCCGGTCTTGTACGCTTCGCGGATCGCCTCGTGGCCGAGAATCGTTCCGCCGGTCGGGAAATCCGGGCCCTTGACGATGTCGCAGAGCGCGTCGTCGGTCACGTTCTCGTCGTCGATGATGGCGGCGATGGCGTCGGCGATCTCGCTGAGGTTGTGGGGCGGAATGTTGGTCGCCATGCCGACCGCGATGCCGCTCGAGCCGTTGACGAGCAGCTGCGGCATCTTGCCGGGAAGCACCGCCGGCTCGACCCCTTGGTTATCGAAGTTGGGGACGAACGGCACCGTCTCTTTGTCGATATCGGCGAGAACGTCGAGCGAGAGGCGGGCCAGGCGCGCTTCGGTGTAGCGGTAGGCGGCCGGCGAGTCGGGATCGATCGAGCCGAAGTTGCCGTGGCCGTCGACGAGCGGATAGCGCAGCGTGAAATCCTGGGCCATACGCACGAGCGCGTCGTAGACCGAGCTGTCGCCGTGCGGATGGTAGCTCTTGAGCACCTCGCCGATGATACCGGCGCACTTGCGGTGCTGCTTGGTCGGGTCCATGCCCATCTCGCGCATCGCGTAGAGAATGCGGCGCTGCACGGGCTTGAGTCCGTCCCGAACGTCGGGCAGCGCCCGCGAGGCGATGACCGACATAGCGTACGAGAGATAGCTCTCTCGCATCTCGTCTTCGACGTTGACCTGCGAAATGATGTCGTTGTGAATGGGGCTCCGCCTCCAAAGCAAAGAACGACGGCTGGCCGCCGGCCAACCGTTACGATCTCTTTTCTACAATTAACGGCCCGGAATTTCCTCGGGGAGCGGGGGCTCGTCGGAGGGGGGGGCACCCCCGAACTCCAGCGGCGATTCGACGATGTCGAAGGAGACCGCGGCGGCCGGGCGCGGGGGAACGGGCGTGCCGCGCGGAGGCGTCGGAAAGTCGGGCGCCGGGGCTGCCACCGGTACCGCCGCCACCGCGGCGTCGACCCGTTCCTTGGCGGCGGCGGCCGCAGCGCGCACGGCGCCGAGGGCTCCGTTCAGGGCGGCGTCGAGGTCGGCGCCGAAGTCTGCAGCCATGTCCGAGGCATTCGCCGTGCCCATGCCCCTGACTTTCCGCAGCGAAGCGGCGCTGCTGGTCTTTGCTCGAGCGTTTGCAGGGCGCTTGGAGCCCGGCGACGTGGTCGCGATCTCCGGCCCCCTGGGGGCGGGAAAGACGACCTTCGTGCGGGGCGTCGTCGCTGCGCTGCACGGCACCGACCAGACCAGCAGCCCCACCTTCACCTTCCGCCACCGCTACCCGGGCTCGCCGCCGGTCGACCACCTCGACCTCTACCGAATCGAGGATCCTGCCGAGCTCGCCGAGCTCGGCCTGGAAGAGGCTTTCGACGGCAGCTCGATCGTGCTCGTGGAGTGGTGGCGCAACGCCCCCGCTCTTTTGCCGGAGCGGCGATACGAGATCGAGATCGACGGCGCGGGCGAGGGCCCGCGCACGCTCGCGCTGCGGGAGCCGGTGTGATCGTCCTGGGGATCGAGGGGGCGCTGGGCGAGTTTTCGGCCGCGCTCGCCACGCCCGGCGCGCCGCCGCGCACCATGAAGGTCCCGGGCGGCTCCGCGCTCGAGTCCGGCCTTTCCGCGATCGGCGCCGTGCTCCCCGAGGATCCGCGGGAGATCGACCGGATCGCGGTCGGCGTCGGGCCGGGGAGCTTCACGGGGCTGCGCATCGCCGTCTCGTACGCGAAATCGCTCGCACTTGCGTGGGAGCGTCCGCTCGTGCCGGTCTCGTCGTTCGACGCCCTCGAATACGCCTTGGGACTGGAGCGCGTCCTGACCGTCGTCGTCGGCCGCCCCGGCGTCATCTCGGCTCGCTATCGCGATCCAAGCGGCCAGCGCCGGGCCTCCGGGAGGGTTGCCGAGGTCCTCGACGCCGTGCTCGTGGGCGGCGGCGGCGAGCTGCCCGTGGTGGGGGCGCCGGAGGACGTGCTCGGCGCCCTTGCCGAACGCGCAGTGACCGTGACGATTCTGGAGCCCGTCGTCTTACCGGCTGCCGTCGCCGTCGCCCGCGCGGCGGCCGAGGCGCCCTGCGCGCCTGCGCTCCACGCCGTGCGTGCCGACTACGGCGAGCTGCCGGCGGTGACGCTGCGTACGAAGCGGCGATGAAGATGGAACTCGACGCGACGGCGGCCGAACGGCCCGAGCGTCTCACGATCGAGCGCATGTCGACCAACGACATCCCGGAGGTCGCGCGCATCGAACGCGCCTCGTTCTCGACGGTGTGGCCGTCGGATGCGTTCTACAACGAACTCAGCACGAACAAGCTCGCACACTATTTCGTCGGGCGGATCGGTTCGCGAATCATCGCGTACGGCGGCATCTGGGTGATCTTAGAGGATTCGCACATTACGACGGTTGCGGTGGACCCGACGTATCGCGGCAAGCGTTACGGCGAGGTGATGGTGCTGCGCCTGATCGGCGAAGCGATCGAACGCGGCGCCGCCTGGATGACGCTCGAAGTCCGCGAGAGCAACGTCTCCGCGCAGGCGCTCTACCGCAAGTACGGATTCACGACGGTCACGACGCGCAAGGGTTACTACAGCGACGACAACGAGAACGCGCTCGTGATGTGGGCCGGCAATCTCAAGAGCGAGCTCTATCGCAACCGCTTGGCCGTGCTGCGCTCGCGCTGCGAGGGCGCGTGATCGGCGCGCTGCTGCTCGCGGCGGCGCCGCTTTCGTTCGAAGGCATCGCGCTCGGCGACGACGCCGCCAAGATCGCGGCCGCGCACCAGGGAACGCGGACGTTCACCGCGCTCGGCCCCGCCTTCAGCTGGCACCGGCGCGGCGGCGGAACCCTGATGATCGCGAGCGATGCGGCCGGCAAGGTCGTGCTCGTCGACTTCGTTCCCGATCGCGGCGAGGAAGACGCCGTCGCCCTGCCCGGCGCCGGCGACTTCGGCGTGCTGTCTTCGCGGGTCGACTTGGCCGCGTCGATCGGGCCGCCCGTAGCGGCGTGCCGCGCGCAGTACCTGTTCGGGAGCTGCGGGGTCTACGCGCTCGCCGGCGGATCCGAGCTGGTGGCGCAGTTCGAAGGCCCCGGCGACGGCTCGCTGGTCCGCGCCACCTGGGCCGAAGCCGCGACGATCCTGCGCTTGCGCATCGCGCCGCCGGCCTCCCCGTGACGTACGCGCGTCTGGCGGCGCAGGTGCGCGCCCATCTCGGCCAAGCGCACCGCTACGAGCACACGGTCCGGGTAGCGCGCTGCGCCGACGTGTTAGCGCAGCGGCACGGGCTCGATCCTCGCACGGCGCGCTTGGCGGGGATGCTTCACGACCTGGCCCGGCTCTATCCGGCCAAGCGGCTGCTGGCCGAGTGCGAGCTGCGCGGCCTCTCGATCGATCCCTTCGAACGGGACCACCCCGTCGTGCTGCACGCACGCGTGGGCGCCTGCGTCGCGCAAGAGGCATTCGGCGTTCACGACGCCGGCGTTCTCTCGGCCATCGCCAAGCACACGACGGCGGCGCCCGAGATGTCGCCGCTCGATTGCATCGTCTACCTGGCCGACGGGCTGGAGCCGGCGCGCGATTTCCCCGAGCGCGCCGAGCTTTGGGCGCTGGCCGGGCGCGACCTCGACGCCGCGATGCGTTCGGTGCTAGGCTCCTCGATACGGTACCTGCGCCGCAAGGGAATTCCGGTCGCGCCGCAAACCGTCGCCGCGGCCCGCCGTTTCGGGGCCGAAATCGCTGCAGAGGAGAGCCGAGCATCCGCGAGTTGATCGACGTCGTGCGGGACGCCGCACTGGAGAAAAAGGGCGAGGATTTCACGCTCCTCGACGTCAGCGGCCGCACGATTTTGGCCGATACGTTCGCGGTCGTCAGCGGCCGCTCGAAGATTCAGACCCGTGCGATCGCCGACGCGATCGTGGAGGCAGCCGGGCGCGAGGGCCACGCGGTGGCGCGCGTCGAGGGGAACGCGGACGGCAGCTGGATCCTCATCGATCTCGGCAATCTCATCGTCCACGTCTTCACCCCGGAGCAGCGGCAGTTCTACAACCTGGAGCGCCTCTGGACCGAGGTCGCCAAGCGGGCCGCTCAGGGATGAGGGGCCACCAAACGCGCAGCGCCCGCGCCCGCCGCGAGTTCTGGAAGCGTCTGGGCATCTGGATCTTCCTCCTGATCTTCGCCTTCAGCGTCGTCGGCGGCCTGATCGTCATCTCCGCCCAGTTCGCCGCGCGCTAGCCCGGTGGTACGCTAGAGATACCCGGCGCAGGAACGATTGTCGACAATGTGCAATGTGAGGGCCTATGAGGACGTTGGTGGATGAGGATCTAGCCGCGCTACACGGGCGCTACGTGCTGAGCCCGTGGGTGGCACAGGCCGGGCGCAAGCCGCCGGTCATCGTGCGCGGCGAGGGTTCGTACCTCGAGGACGAGACGGGGAAGCGCTATCTGGACTTCTCCGCGGGGCTGGTCGCAGTCAATCTCGGGCACGGGCACCGCGGGGTCGCCGAGGCGATTGCGGAGCAGGCTCGCACGCTGGGCTACGCGGCGCCGAGCCTCGGGAACGACAAGCGCGCGCTGCTGGCGCAGGCGATCGTCGAGATCGCCCCGTGGCAGGAAGGCGGGCGCGTCTTCTTCACGACCGGCGGCGGCGAAGCCAACGAAGACGCGGTAAAGTTCGCTCGGGCCATCACCGGCCGGCACAAAGTGCTCTGCGCCTACCGCTCGTTTCACGGCTCGGCGCCCGGCGCGGGAACGCTCACCGGCGAGAACCGTCGCTTTCCCAACGAACCCGGCATCCCCGGGGTCGTGCACTTCTTCGCGCCGTTTCCGTACCGCAGCCCGTTCCACACGCGCGATCCGCGCGAAGAGACGCGCCGCGCGCTCGCGCACCTGCACGACGTGCTCACCTACGAGGGCGGCGAGCGCGTCGCAGCGCTGCTGCTCGAACCGGTCGTCGGCTCGAACGGCGTCGTGGTTTATCCCGACGGGTATCTGGCCGGCGTGCGCGAGCTCTGCGACCGCCACGGCATCCTGCTGATCTTCGACGAGGTCATGACCGGATTCGGCCGCACCGGCGAAGCCTTCGCCGCACAGCGTTTCGAGGTGACGCCGGATATCTTCACGTTTGCCAAAGGCGTGACGTCGGCGTACGTGCCGCTGGGGGGCGTTGCCGTACGCGAATCGCTCGCGCGTTACTTCGACGATCGCCCGCTGCCCAGCGGCCACACGTTCAGCGGCCATCCGTTGGCCGTCGCCGCGGGGCTCGCGGCGGTGCACGCCTATCGCAGCGAGGGCCTCTTCGCGCGCGCTCGCGAGATCGAAGGCTGGCTGCGGTCGCGCCTGGACGATCTGCAGCGCCGCCATCACGCGATCGGCGAGATCCGCGGCGTCGGCGCGTTCTTCGGCGTCGAGCTGGTGGCCGACCGCGCATCGCGCGAGCCGCTCGTTCCCTGGCAGGGCGATCGCACGCTCGCGCCCTTCTTCAACGACCTGCTGCAGCGCGGGCTCTACGTCTACGGCCGTTTTAACGCGATCGTCGTCGCACCGCCGCTCGTCGTGACCGAGCCGGAGCTCGACCAAGCCGCCGAGATCCTCGACGCCGCACTGACCAAGCTCGAAACGGGAGGCTTGCGCCCATGACCGTCACCGTCTTCGATCCCGCAACGCAGCAACCGCTCGGGGAGGTCCCGATCGCCGACGCCGCGGCCTGCGCGCGCGCCGCCGAGATCGCGCGCGGCGCGTTTCCCGCATGGTCGGCGGTGCCGGTGGTGGAACGGGCCCGTCACATTTTCCGCTTCGCCGACGCGCTGGAGCGGCGCAAGGAAGAGCTGGCGCTCTGCGTCTCGCGCGAGAACGGCAAGACGATCGCCGATGCGCGCGCCGAGGTTCGGCGCGGCATCGAAGCCGCCGAGTTTGCGTGCGGAATGCCGTCCCTGATGATGGGCGACGCTCTCGGCGACGTCGCGCGCGGCATCGACTGCATCAGCGTGCGCAAGCCGCTGGGCGTCTGCGTGGGCATCACGCCGTTCAACTTCCCGGCGATGATCCCGCTCTGGATGGCGCCGATCGCGATCGCCGCCGGCAACACGTTCGTGCTCAAGCCGTCGCCGCAGACGCCGCTCACCGCCGAGCTGATCCTCGAGATCGCGCGCGAGAGCGGCATTCCGGCCGGCGTTCTGGGCATCGTGCACGGCGGCGTCGAGACCGTCCACGCGCTGATCGACCATCCCGCCGTCGCGGCGGTTTCGTTCGTCGGATCGTCGGCGGTGGCGCGGCGCGTGCAAGAGCGCGCCGTCGCCGCGCACAAGCGCGTGCAGGCGCTCGGCGGCGCGAAGAACTTCATGGTCGTCATGCCCGACGGCGTGCATCGCGCAACGATCGACGCAATCGTCGCCTCGGCCTTCGGCGGAGCCGGCCAGCGCTGCCTCGCGGGCTCCGTGGTGCTCGCGGTCGGCGAAGCCGGCGACTCGCTCGTCGCGCAACTCGTCGAGGCGGCTAAAGGGCTGCGGCTCGGGCGCGGCGTCGACCCGAGCGTCGACATGGGGCCGGTCGTCAGCCACGACGCGCGCACGCGCATCGCGGGATACGTCGAGCGCGCGCGAGCGGCCGGCGCGACGGCGCTGCTCGACGGCGGCGAGACGCCGCCGGACGGCTCGTTTCTCGCTCCGGTGCTCTTCGATCGCGTCGATCCGCACGGCGAGCTCGCAACCGAGGAGATCTTCGGCCCGGTGCTCGCGGTCGTGCGCGCGGCGTCGCTCGACGACGCGATCGCGATCGCCAATCGCTCGCGCTACGGCAACGCCTCGTCGATCTTCACGGCCGACGGCGGCAGCGCGCGCGAGTTCGCCGCGCGAATCGAAGCGGGCATGATCGGGGTCAACATCGGCGTCGCCGCTCCGATGGCGTTCTTCCCGTTCGGCGGCGTCAAGGAGTCGATCTTCGGCGATCTGCGCTGCCACGGCAAAGACGCCGTCGCCTTCTACACCCAGCAGCGCGTCGTCATCACCCGCTGGCCCTCGTCCTCCTGAGCGTAGCGCCGCAGGCGCGAAGTCGAAGGGCGCCGGTGTTGAACCCTGCGGCGCCACGCTCAGGAGGACGGGCGGAGGGCGGCTTCGTCGAAACCGTGGAGGATGTGGGCGTCGAGAACGCGCTGGGCTTGGACGACGTCGCGGCGTTCGATGGCGTCGAGCAGCGCGACGTGCTCGTCGGCCAAGTCTTCCAGGCGCTCGTAGCGCGCGCTCGTTACGCGGATGTAGAGCCGCACCTGATTGAGCAGGCCTTCGTAGGTCCGGGCGAGCAGCCCGTTGCCGGTGAGATCGACGATGCGGCGGTGCATCTCGAGGTCCGCCTCGACGGCGCGGCGCGTAGCGCCGGCGGCAATCGCATCGGCGATCGCGACGACGTCTTCCTTGAGCCGCGCGAGCGCCTTCGCGTCGCTCTTGGCGATCAGCGATTCCAGGGCGAAGCGCTCGATCGCGAGCCGCACCTCGAGGAGATCGCGCAGGCGGTCGTGCGCCAGCGGCGCCACGACGGCACCGCGATACGGAACGATCGTCACCAGCCCTTCCTCGGCCAGCTTGAGCAGCGCTTCGCGAACCGGGCTCCGGCTCACGCCGAGCTCGCGCGCGACGTCCAGCTCCACGATCCGCGCTCCGGGTTCGAGATCGCCCGCCGCGATGCGTTCGCGCAAACGTTCGGCGGCCCGCGCCGCCGTCGAAGTGCGGTCGAGTGCGCCGCGCTTCACGACGGCCGCACCGTGCGGCGGCGATGGAGGATCGTAAACCACAGCGCTCCGGCGGTCAGGTAGATGAGGAAGAGATACGGCAGCCAATCCTGAGGCGGCGGCGGAAGCGGATAGAACAGCGTGACCGCCGGAACGGCGAGCAGCACGATGGCGACGGCGCCCACCACAAGGCCGGCAAAGCGCCCGGCGGCGGCGCGCCTGGTCAGGGCGATCGCCGCCAGCGCGATCATCGCGTAGATGAGGATGAATCCGCACGAGCTCAGCGTGCCGCAGTTGTTGAAAACGTCGATCGGCTTGATGCCGGCGACGAGCAGCGCGGCCGCAATCCCGAGCACGATCGCCGTGACCACCGTGACCGAGACGTGCGGCGTATCGTGGCGCGGCTCGACCTGCGCAAAGACCTCGGGGATCGCACGCGCGCGCGCCATCGCAAAGGCGATGCGGCCGGCGGTCGTCACGCAGGCGAGCAGGACCGAGAACGCGCTGCAAAAGGCACCCACGAAGATCGGCACGCGCAGGTAGTCGGCGTGGAGCAGCCCCGCGATCGTCACGAGCGGCGCGTCGAGCTTATCCAGCGTCGTTCCGGAGCCGGCGACGCCGACGATCTCGGCGTAGGTGGTGAGCATGAAGAAGGCGCTTGCGAGCACGACGCTCCAGATCACCGCGCGCGGGATCGTGACGAGCGGGCGCTTCGCCTCCGCGCCGAACGCCGTCGCGCTCTCGAAGCCGACCAAGCTGAAAACCGCCGTGGCGACGGCAAGGCCCCAACTCGGAATGCCGCCGTGCAGCGTGAGCTGCGCCGTATCGATCGAAGGATGGCGCGCCAGGACGATCCCGACCAGCACGAGGATGATCGAAACCGAGATCGCTTCGAGCACGAGCATCAAGATGGCGGAAATCTGCACGCCGCGGTAGGCGGCTTGCCAGCACACGGCCGCGACCAGCACGACCGTGAGGTACGTCGCAACGTGGTGCGCCGAGATCGAGTCGACGAAGAACGCCATCGCGCCCAAGACCGCCGCCGCGACGAAGACGTACGCCCACAGCAGCGTCCAGCCGGCGATCGAGCCGGCCAGCGGCCCGAGCTGTTCGGCGACGTATTCGTACATCGAGCCGGCGCCGGTGGAACGCCGCGCGAACTGATTGAGGTTGAGCGCGACGAAGATCAGCATGACGCCGCCGAACAGGTAGGCGAGCCACGTGCCGTTGCCGGCGTTGGCGAACATGTACGGGGCGATCAGGATGGGCGTCATGCTCGGCCCGATCAGGGCGACGGAGGTCGCTAGCACCTCGACGAACGTGAGCGAGCCCGAGCGAAGCTCCGGTTCCTGCATCCCGGAATCTCCTCGCCAAGGCGCCGAGTTCCTACGCGGGTGGGCGGGCGAAACTTCGCCGGCGCGAGAAGGGTAGGGAAAAGCATGATCCGACGTAGACTCCTCCCGGGCGCGGCCGCGCTTGCGCTCGCGTGTTCGATTCCGGCGCTCCCCGCCGCCGCGCGCGACTTCGTTCAGGACGGCGCGGGCATGTTCTCGGCGGGCGCGGTGGCGCAGCTCGATCAGCGGATTTCGAACTTCAACGCGCAGACCGGCAAGGAAGTCGTCGTCGTCACGGTGCCCTCGCTCGGCGGGCAAACGCTGCAGGCTGCGGCGCAGGCCGCCTTCGCGCAGCAGAACGTCAACGGCGTCCTCATCTACATCGCCAAGGACGACCGGCGGGACATCATCGTCCCCGACGAGAGCGGCGCGCGCGCCGGCTGGTTTACGCCCGACGTGCTGCGCGGCATCCGCGAGCAGATGGAGTCGCAGTTCAAGGCCGAGAATTACGACGCCGGGATCGCCGCCGGCGTCGGCGGCGTGCTCGACGTCTATCGCCAGCACGTTAGCGGCCTGCGCGGTGGAGCGGGCGGCGTGAGCGCTCCCGCCGGGTCGAACGCCGCGCCAACATCGTCGTTCGGAGGTTTTCATCTAAGCATGTTCTGGTGGATCGTCATCTTCGTCGTCGGCTTCTTGATCTTGCGCTCGATCATGCGATCGATGGCGGGACCGCGTTACTACGGGGGCGGCCCGATGCCGCCCGGCGCCCCGGGCGGGCCCGGGTACGGCGGCGGTTTCGGGGGGCCCGGCTACTACGGCGGCGGCGGCGGCGGATTCTGGAGCGGCCTGCTCGGCGGCCTGGGCGGAGCGTGGCTCGGGAACGAGCTCTTCGGCCAGCACGGCGCGAACATCGTCAATCCGACTTCCGGCGCGCTCGACTCGGGCGGCGGCTGGGGCCAGGGCGGCGCGGATCCGAACGCGGCCGGCTGGCAGAGCGATGCCGGCCAAGCCGATATGGGCGGTGCCAGCGGCGGCGACTGGAGCGGCGGCGGTTTTGGCGGCGATTCCGGCGGCGGCTTCGGCGGCGGCGGCGATTCGGGAGGCGGCTGGTAGATGCGCGCCGCCGCGGCACTGGCCGTCGCAGCGCTGCTCGCTACCATCGCTCCGGCGCGCTCGCAGGGCGGCGATCTCACGACCGCGGCGCAGATCTTGCAAGGGATCGCGCAAAGCCAGAACGGCCTGCGCAGCTACCGCGTACCGCTCACGATGAGCGGACACGTCAAGGTGAAGTTCATCTCGGTACCGTTCTCGATGAGCGGAACGCAGTATTTCGAAGCTCCCGACCGCCAAGCGCTGCACATGGACGACGTTCCGGGCATCGCCAAGAGCTTTGCGACGACGGTGAGCAACATCGGAACGCCGCAGACCTGGCCTCAAACCTATACGATCGTGCTGCAGGGGCGCCGCCAGCACGACCATCACAACGCCTACGTGCTCGTGGGAACGCCGAAGAAGGCCGGCAACGTCAAAAGCGTCACGATGCTGGTCAATCCCGAATCGTTCGCGATCGAAGACGTCTTTTTTGCCTATCAGAACGGATCGAAGCTGGAGATCGCTCCGGCCCATCACGACAAGAACCCCTACCACCTGCCCGAGTCGATGACCGTGACGGCCGACTTCCCCGGTTATAGCGGCAACGCCGTCATCGCGTACGGCGCCTACGAAACCAACGTCGCGATTCCGGACGCCGTCTTTCGGCAGTAGTTTCCCCGCGCCGTGAATAAGCAGCGTCCATGCGACGTCTGCTCTCCACTGCGCTCGCGGGCTTCCTGTTGCTCGGCGCGGCGCCGTTCCACGTAGATCCCTCGTATTTCACGAACCTGCACTGGCGCTCGATCGGCCCCTTCCGGGGCGGGCGGGCGCTCGCCGTGACCGGCGTTCCCGGCCAGCCGGAGCACTTTTACTTCGGCGCCGTCGACGGCGGCGTCTGGGAGAGCACCGACGCCGGCCGGACCTGGAAGCCGATCTTCGACGCGCAAGACGTCGCCTCGATCGGGGCGATCGCCGTCGCGCCGAGCGATCCGCAGACGATCTACGTCGGCACGGGCGAGGCCGACATGCGCTCGGACATCGCCTACGGCGACGGGATGTACAAATCGGCCGACGGCGGTAAGACGTGGACGCACCTGGGGTTGGAGGATACGCGGCAGATCGGCTCGATCGCGATCGATCCGCACGACCCTAACGTCGTCTACGTCGCCGCGCTCGGCCATCAATACGGCCCCAACGCGCAGCGCGGCGTCTTCAAGACGACCGACGGCGGCAAGACGTGGAGCAAGGTGCTCTACAAGGACGAGAACACCGGGGCGATCTCGCTCGCGATGGATCCGGCCAACCCCGACGTCGTCTACGCCGCGCTCTGGCAGACGCGCCGGCCGCCGTGGAACGTCTATCCGCCCTCGAACGGGCCCGGCAGCGGCCTCTATAAAACGACCGACGCCGGCAAGACCTGGACGCAGCTCACGAACGGGTTGCCGGCGCACGTCGGGCGCATCGGGCTCTCGATCTCGAACACTAACCCGCAGCGCATCTACGCCACCGTCGATAGCGATCCCAAGCACGGCGGCATCTACCGCTCCGACGACGCGGGTGCGACGTGGGCGCACACCGATGGGGAGGAGCGCATCTGGCAGCGCGGCTGGTATTTTGGGCGCATCACCGCCGATCCGAAAAATCCGGACGTCGTCTACGTGATGGACACGTCGGTTTACCGCTCGACCGACGGCGGAAAGAGCTTCGACGCCATCCGGGGCGATCCGACCGGCGACGACTATCATACGCTGTGGATCGATCCCGACGACTCGCAGCGCATGATTTTAGGCAGCGATCAGGGCGTCGTCGTCACCGTCAACGGTGCGGCGTCGTGGAGCTCCTGGTACAATCAGCCGACCGCGCAGTTCTATCACATCGCGATGGATTGGCGCTTCCCGTACTGGCTCTACGGCGCACAACAGGATTCCGGCGCGGCCGCGGCGCCCAGCGCCTCGTCGCGCTTCGCAACCATCTCCCAGCAAGACTTCGATCCGATCGACGTCGGCGGCGAAGCCGGCATGCTCGCTCCGGATCCCAAGCACCCCGGTCTGATCTACGGCGGAACGGTCACGAAAGAGCTGATCGGCATCGCATGGGAGCAGAACGTCGATCCAACCCTCAACCAGCCCGGAACGCTCTGGCGCAACACCTGGACGCTGCCGCTGGTTTTCTCGCCGGCCGACAAGACCACGCTCTACTTCGGGCGCCAGAACGTCTTTCGTTCGCGCAACGGCGGCGAGAGCTGGACGATCGTCAGCCCGGATCTCTCGCGCTCGAACGAAGGCGTGCCGGCAAATCTCGATCGCTCGACGCTCGCCGACGACAACGGCCTCAAACGGCACGGCGTGGTCTATGCGCTCGCGCCCTCGCCGCTGGAGCGCGACCTCGTGTGGGCGGGGACCGACGACGGCTACCTCTGGGTGACGCACGACGGCACGCATTGGATCAACGTCACGCCGCCGGCGCTGACCGCCTGGAGCAAAGTCGCCACCGTCGAGGCCTCGCACTTCGATCGCGACACCGCCTACGCCGCCGTCGACCGCCATCGCTTGGACGACTACGCCCCGTACGTCTATCGCACGCACGACGGCGGTAAGACCTGGACCGCGATCGCGAACGGCATCCCGTACGGCTCGTTCGTCAACGCCGTACGCGAAGATCCGCTGCGGCCGGGCTTGCTCTATGCCGGAACGGAGCGCGGCGTCTACGTCTCGTTCGACGACGGGAATCACTGGCAATCGCTGCAGCTCAATCTGCCGGTCACCTCGATCCGCGATTTCGCCGTCAACGCGAACGACATCGCGGTCGCGACCCACGGGCGCGCCTTTTGGGTGCTCGACGGGGTCGCTTCGCTGCGGCAGATCGCCGCCGGCATTCCGAGCGGCCAGCCCTATCTGTTCGCTCCGGCGCCGACCTATCGCGCGCGGCAGGCGGGCAACTACGGCGGCGGCACGCCGCTGCCGCTCGACGAGCCGCAAGCCGAGAACCCTGCATTCGGCTTGTACGTCGACTACTATCTGCCCGACGTTCCGCGCCAGCCGGTTCAGATCGACGTGCTCGACGATAAGGGAAAGCGGCTGCGCCACTGGTCCAGCGCCGATAAGCCCGAGAGCGTCGATCCCAAGAGCATCGATTACACCACGCACTGGGTCGCGAAACATCCGGTTCCGCCGGCAACCGCCGGCGCGCATCGCTTCGTCTGGGCGTTCGCCGCGGGAAGCGACGACGGCGCGCTCGTTCCTCCGGGGCGCTACGTCGTTCGGCTAACGGTCGACGGCAAACGCTACGAGCGCACCGCAACGATCCTGCGGGATCCGCGCATTGCGGCGACCGATGCAGACCTGCGCGCGCAGTACGAACTCGCGACGAAGATTCAGGCGGCCCAAGCCGCCGTCGACGCCGCTCGCGACCGCGCCCGCGCGGCCGCCAAGCACATCGCGCCGAGCCAGAGCGGCGCCTGGCTGCACGCGATCGTCGGCGAAGCGCCCCCCGACGTGCCCGACGACTCGGAGGGCGCGCCTTCCCACGACTTCACCAGCTACACCTACCTCGACGGCGCCTTTGCCGGCCTCTTCAGCGCGGTCGAAAGCGCCGACGCCGCCCCCACGCCCGACATGCGCAGCGCCTACCAAAAACTCGAGCGCATCTACGAGCAAACCGCCGCCCGAGCCGCCGCCATCGAAAAAATGCGCTGAACGGTCAGCGGCCGGCTTGGAGCGTAGCGGCGTACCAGTTTTCGAGGTCGTTGTGGAACTGGGCGAGGGCGGCCGGATGGAGATAGACCATGTGGCCGGATTCGTAGAAGCCGTAGCTGATGTGGCTTTGAATGTCGGGCGGCAGGTTGAGGTGGTTGAGCTCGTAGACGGTGCCAAAGAACGGCGTCGCCATGTCGAAATAGCCGTTCGCCGAGAAGACGCGCAGGTTTTGGTTGAAGACCAGGGCGTTCGCGAGGTCGGCGGTCGTATTGGTGGGGAGGTTGCCGTTGTGCTTCCAATCCCACTGCCGGAAGACGTTGATCACCGGGAGATAGACGAGCGAGGTATTGTACTTCATGAAGTTGCGCATGAGGTAGTTGCCCGCTCCCACGAAGGCCGCATCGATGCCCGCGTCGGTCGCATCGAAGTTCGGGACCTGATTGATCGCGTCGAGGTTGTAGTCGACGTAGCGGCCGTCGTAGCGGCCGACCATCTGACCGCTGTCGCGCAGCAGCTCGGTTGAGAAACGAATGTAGTTGATCCGCAGGTTGGACGTGCGGATGAACTGTTCCGAGAGACCCGTGAAGCGGTGCAGCTTTGCGACGACGTCGTTATAGACGGCCGGCGAGAGGTTCGATCCCTGCGCGAGCGCGTTGAGGTACTCGTTCATCGAGAACTGCTCGACTTCGGTCAGCAGCTCCGGCAGGGAGGTTTGCGGCCCCGGGATCTTGTGATGGTACCACGCGATCGCCGCTTCGGTCGGCAGATAGAGGACGAAGTCCCAGTCGGCGCCGCCGCCGCCGATGGCGGCCGCGCTGAAGTTGTCGAACCAGTCGAGATCGAAGTTCAGCACCGACGAGAGCAGCACGACGCCGTTGATGCCGACGCCGTCGGTCTGCAAGGCGTTGACCAGCATCGCCGAACGCGGCGTCCCGTAGGATTCGCCGAAGAGAAACTTCGGCGAGTTCCAGCGGTCGAACGTGCTGACGTAGCGGTTGACGAACTCGCTGAAGGCTTTTACGTCCGGGTCGACGCCGTAGAACATCGCCGGCTTTCCGGCGCCGACGATGCGGCTGAAGCCCGTGCCCGGCGCGTCGACGAAGACCATATCCGTGCGGTCGAGCAGCGTGTACTGGTTATCGACCAGTTGAAAAGGCGCGTTCGGCGTCGCGGCCCCGTCGCCGACGACCACGCGCTTGGGGCCGAAGGATCCCATCCGCAGCCAGATCGTCGAGCTGCCCGGGCCGCCGTTGTAAAAGAAGGTGACCGGGCGCGTCGCGCTGTCGACGCCGTCGAGGGTGAACGCGGTGTAGAACATCCGGCAGGTCGGATGCCCCTGCGCGTCGCGCAGGGTAATCACGCCGGCACGCGCGGTGTAAGGGTACACCTTTCCGTCGAGCGTGATGGTGTGCTGCGTCACCGCGTCGGGCGCCTCGTCCACCGCGGGTATCGGCTGCATCGCCGCCGGGCTCGGCTTGGGGCTCGGCGGATCGTCGGCCCGCGCCGCGGGACCGGAGCTGCAGAAGGCGAGCGCGGCCGCCAGGGTCGTGAGCAAGAGTCGCTTCAAGGTCATCGTCTCCACCGTTAGCGATTGCGCAGCGCGGCTGCGTACCAGCGTTCCAAATCGGCGTGGAACTTCGCCAGGGCCGGAACGTGGAGATAGACCATGTGTCCGGACTCGTAGAAGCCGTACGTGATGTTGCGTTGGATCGACGGCGCGAGATAGAGGTGGCTGAGCGCATAGACCGTCGCGAAGAACGGCGTCGCGAAGTCGAAGTAGCCGTTTGCCGAGAAGACCTTCAGGTCGGGATTATAGGTCATCGCGTAGGCCAGATCGGGCGTGACGTTCATCGTGTCGAGGCCGTTGTGCTTGTTGTCCCACGAGTTGCCGTCGGCGTAGATCAGATCGTAAATCTCGCTGCGGTACAGGGTCGGCGGATCGTAGTGCAGCGTATCGCGGATGTATGCGTTGTTCGTCGCCACGAAGGCGCCGTCGATCGCGGCGTCCGTCGCGTCCCAATCCGGCGTCTCTTCGGGAAGGTCGAGATTGTGGGTCTGGAAGCGGCTGTCGAGGCGGCCGACCACGATCCCGTGCTCGCGCAGCAGCTCGGCGGTGAAGCGGTCGTAGCGGATGCGCAGGTTCGAGTTGCGGATGTACTGATCGTTCAGACCGGTGAAGCGATGGAGCTGCGCCACGATGTCGTTGAAGCGCTGCTGGGGAAGCTGCGCCCCCTGCGCGAGCGCGTCGAGGTACTCGCCGAGCGCGAAGCTCTTCACCTGCGCCAGCAAATCGTTCAAGCTCGAGAAGCCGGTGATCGCGTGGTGGTACCACGCGGTCGTCGCTTCGGTCGGAAGGTAGAGGACGTAGGCCCAGTCCTGGCCGCCGATCGGCGCGTCGGGCAAATAGTCGAGATCCGCGTTGAGGTACGAGGAGAGCAGCACCACGCCGTTGAGCTCGATGCCGTGCTGCGCGAGGTAGCCCGAGACGCCGGCGGCGCGCGTGGTGCCGTAGGATTCGCCGAAGATGAACTTCGGCGAGTTCCAGCGCTTGAAGTTGCTGACGTAGCGCTCGATGAACTGGCTGAAGGCCTCGATGTCTTTATCGACCCCCCAGAAGTCCTTCGGCCCGTTGCCCACGCCGATGATCCGGCCGAAGCCGGAGCCGGGCATGTCGATGAAGACGAGATCCGTCTTGTCCAGGATGCTGTAGCCGTTGTCGACCACTCGGTACGGCGGCGGCCCGGTCACGCCTCCATCCTTGGTGACGACGCGAACCGGTCCGACGGAGCCCATCCGCAGCCACATCGTCGAGCTGCCGGGGCCGCCGTTCCACATGAACGTCACCGCGCGATGATTTGGATCGGCGCCGTCCTTGGTGAAGGCCGTGTAGAAAACGCGGGCCGTCGGCTGATCGTCGCCGTTGCGCAGCGTGATCGTTCCGGCGCGCGCCGTGTAGGCCAGCGTCTGACCGTCGATCGTGACGGTGTGGTGCGTCACGCCGTCGGGCGTGAGCGCGGGGATCGGGGGCGCCGCGGCGGGCGCCGGCCGGGGAAGCACGAGCGCCGCGGCGAGAGCGGCAAAAACGAGAGTGCGTAGCGGTTTCTTCAACGCTGACTTCGACCTCCGGGCGTGGGCTGCCGCAGGTGATTATCGTCCGGGTCGCGCGGCCCTGCCGCCGTTACGCGCCGGCCCCGTTCAAAGTTTCATCAAACGCGCGTCGGCGGCAACCGGCGCGCCGTCGGGCGTCGCGAGCGACTCCTCGGCCGAAACGTCGCCGGGAACGCGCAGGAGCGCTTCGTGGCCCTGCGGGCAGAGAAGGGCGGCTGCCAACTCCGCCGGGGGATCGCTCTGGTCGAAGGACGCGGGCAGTCCGTCGCCGCCGACGACGAAGGAGCGCGCGCCGGCGCTCGCAAGGAGCGTCCCGCAGACGCCGCAGCGGAGGTCGCGCAGGTGTACCAGCGAGAGAAACATCCTCGGCGCGGGGGCCTCTACCCGGGAACGGTCTCGTAGAGCTCCGTCTTCAGCCGTTTGACCGCCCGTTCGATCGAATCCAGATAGGGCAGCATCGAGGCCTTGATGCGGCGCAGGCGTTCTTGCCCAGCGGGGGTGATCGCGTAGACGCGGCGAGAGCGCTTCGTCGGGTGATCCCACGACGCCGAGACGAAGCCGCGCTCTTCGAGGCGGCGCAACAGGGGATAGATCTTGTTGGTGTTCACCGCGACCAAATCCCCGCAGATGTCGTCGATGCGCTGCATCAGGCCGTAGCCGTGATCGGGCTGCGCGGCGATGAGGTGGAGAATCAAGACCGGAAAGACGGTCTTGCTCTTGATCGGTCCGCGAACGACTTCGTCGACCCGCCGCGACGAGAGCTGCGCGGTCATTACGCCGTCGCCGCCACCTGCGGCGCCCCGTTGTACGCGCGCTCGATCTCGCGCGCGTACCGCTCTTCGACGACGCGGCGTTTGATCTTCATCGCCGGCGAGAGCTCGCCGCTCTCGACGCTGAACTCGTTGGGCAGCAGCGCGATGCGCCGTATCTGCTCGTAGGTCGCCAGATCCTCCGTCTTGCGCCGCACCTCGTGAGCGAGCAACTCCCAGACGTCCTGGCGCTCGATCAGGTCGCTCGGCGGAACCTCCTTGGGGATCGAAAGCTCGACGCGCACGAGGTCCCAGTTCGGAATGACGAGCGCCGCCGGGTACGGCCGCCCGTTTCCGACGACCATCGCCTGCGCGACGTAGACCGAGCGTTTGATCGCGGCCTCGATGCGCGAGGGCGAGACCCACTTGCCGGTATCCGTCTTGAAAACTTCGCGCTTGCGGTCCGTGATGCGCAAGTAGCCGTTGCCGTCGATCTCTCCGATATCGCCCGTATGCAGCCAGCCGTCGGCATCGATCACCGCCGCGGTCGCTTCGGGATCGTGGTAGTAACCTTGCATCACTTGGCGGCCGCGCGTGAGAATCTCGCCGTCCTGAGCGATACGCACGTCCACGCCGGCGATCGGCCGGCCGACGGCGCCGTATTCGTTGGCTTCCAGGCGGCTCGAGGTGGTGACCGGCGAGGTCTCCGTCAGGCCGTAGCCTTGGAGAATCGGAATGCCCAAGCCGAGGAAGGTCATCGCGACGTCGACGTGCAGCGCAGCGCTGCCGCTGGTGAAGAAGCGCACGCGATCGAGCCCGAGTGCGTGACGGACCTTTTCCAGCACGAGCTTCTTCGCGATCGGATACTGCAGCGCGAGCAGCGTCGTCGGCCCGCTGCCGAAGACCTTCGAGCGCATATATTCGCGCCCCACGGCCAACGCCCACGGCACCAGGCGCGCTTGCAGGCCGCCGGCCTTCATCGCGTTGCCGCGAACGCCGGAGAGCACGCGATCGAAGATGCGCGGGACCGAGGTCATCGTGAGCGGGCGCACCTCGCGCAGATCGGCGAGCAAATCGGCGGGATCGTGGCAGATGAAGTAGCGCGCCGCGGCGAGCAGGTAGATGTAGATCATCGTGTGCTCGAAGATGTGCGAGAACGGCAGCACCGAGAGCACGTCGCTGCCGGCCTCGACGCCGTCGAGACCGTCCGCGAGCGCCGCCTGCGCGTCGAAGGCGACGTTGTCGTGCGAGAGCATCACGCCCTTGGGATTACCGGTCGTGCCCGAGGTATAGATCAGCACGGCGAGATCGTCGGGATGCAGCGCGGCCTCGTACGTTTGCGGCAGTTCGGGGTTCTGCGCGCGCACGCTCGCACCGCGGGCCTCGAATGCCGCCAGCCCCGGATCGCCCGATCCGTCGAAGGCGACCACGTTGCGCATCGCCGCGCCGCTCTGGCGCAGGTGCTCGAGCGTCGCTGCCGAGTCGACGAAGACGAGTTTCGATTCCGAATGCTCGAGGATGTACGCGGTGTGATCGAGGGCTTGCGTCGGATAGATCGGGACCACGACGCAGCCCGCCGAGAACGTCGCGAAGGCGCAGACGATCCAGTCGACGCAATCGTGCGCTACGAGCGCAACCTTGTCGCCGGCGCCGAGCCCGGCGTCGCGAATCGCGCAAGCGACGTTCTCGACGCGCTCCAGCAGCTTCGCGCTCGAGGTCGGCGTCCACGCACCTCCGACGCGCTCGAGCACCGTTTCGTCGCGCGGCTGTGCGAGTGCGCGGCGTACGAGATGCGGCAGCGTCTCTTTCGGAGGCAGCTCGGGTTGCATGCGCCGATGTTCACGGCTGGAGCAGGAAAGGCCTGGCACGCTCCAAGCGCGCCGCGGTCATGCCGTCGACGTCGAGCAGTTCGTCGAGCGAGCCGTACGCGCCGTCCCGTTCTCGCAGCTCCACGATGCGCCCGGCGAGCGCGCGCCCGATCCCCGGAACGCGCGCGAGCTCCGCGGCGGAGGCGGCGTTGACGTCGACCGCCGAGGGCGGCGCCGGCGAGCGGCGTGCCCTCGGAACGCGCGAGCGCGAGCGGGCCGGCAGGGCGCCCGGAAGCGGGACGTCGATCTCGTCGCCGTCGGCGACCCGGGCGGCCAGGTTGACCCCGGCCGGATCGGCGGCTGCGGTCAAGCCGCCCGCCCGCTCGACCGCGTCGGCAACCCGATCGCCCGCCTGCATCGTGTAGAGGCCGGGCCGGCGCACCGCGCCGACGACGTAAACGACCGCGGCGCCCGCGGCGCTCCCCGCGCCGCCGCGCCCGTGCCGGCGCGAGCGATGCGCGACCGATGGGGAGGCCGCACCGGCCACCGTTTGCGATGCGGCTTGGAGCGGGCGGGGCGCCGGGCGCCAGAGGGCCAGGGCCGCCAGCACGACGGCGCCCACGACGAGCAGATAGCGAGCCATGCGCTTCGATCACGACGAGGGCTCCGACCGGAAAGGTAGCGTCGGCCCGCGCAGCCGTGTACGATAGCGGTTCCATGGCCGAGAGCTACGATTTTCGCGCCGTCGAGCGCAAATGGCAGGATCGCTGGGAGCGCGAGGGGCTCTACCGGGCGCGCGAAGACGCGTCGCGCGAGAAGTACTACGTGCTCGAGATGCTGCCGTATCCCTCCGGCGATCTCCACGTCGGGCACGCCAAGAACTACGCGCTCGGCGACGCGATCGCGCGAACGATGCGCATGCTCGGCTACAACGTCGTCCATCCGATGGGCTGGGACGCCTTCGGCCTGCCGGCCGAGAACGCCGCGATCGCGCGCGGCATCGATCCGGCGACCTGGACGGCCGAGAACATCCGCAACATGCAGCGCCAGGTGCGCTTGATGGGCACCAGCTACGATTGGTCGCGCGAGGTCGCGACGTGCGAGCCGGAATACTATCGCTGGAATCAGTGGCTCTTCTTGCGTTTGTACGAAAAGGGCTTGGCCTACAAGCGCGAGGCGCCGGTGAACTGGTGCCCGCGCGACCGGACGGTGCTCGCCAACGAACAGGTGATCGACGGCCGCTGCTGGCGCTGCGACAGCTTGGTCGAGCGGCGCAACCTCTCGCAATGGTTTTTGAAGATCACCGACTACGCCGACCGCCTGCTCGCAGACCTAGAACGCCTCGACGGCTGGCCGGAGCGCACCAAGACGATGCAGCGCAACTGGATCGGGCGCAGCGAAGGCGCGCAGCTGCGCTGGCAGATCGAGGGCAGCGACGCCTCGTTCGAAACGTTCACCACGCGCATCGACACGCTCTACGGCGCCACCTTCGTCGTGCTCGCGCCCGAGCACCCGGCCGTCGACGCGATCAAAACGATCGTCTCGAAGAAGAACGCCGCAGCGATCGACGCGTTCGCGCTTTCGTTGAAGTCGAAATCCGAGCTCGAGCGCACGAGCCTGATGGAGAAGGAAGGCATCTTCACCGGGGCCTACGCGATCAATCCGCTCTCGCACGAGCACGTCCCGGTTTGGATCGCCAACTACGTCCTCGCCGACTACGGCACCGGCGCCGTTCAAGGCGTCCCCGCCCACGACGAGCGCGACTTCGAGTTCGCGAAGAAGCACGCGCTGCCGATCGCCAAAGTCATCGTTCCCAAGGGCGGCGATCCGGCAGAGCCGCTCGAGGCACCGTACACCGGCGAAGGGCGCTTGATCGCGAGCGCCGACTTCAGCGGCATGGCGAGCGAGCGCGCGCGCGGCGCGATCGTCGAGCGCCTGCACGCGATGGGGTTGGGGCGCAAAGCGGTGAACCTGCGTCTGCGCGACTGGCTCGTCTCGCGCCAGCGCTACTGGGGCACGCCGATCCCGATCGTCTACTGCGAGCGCTGCGGCGAGGTGCCGCTGACCGACGAGGCCCTGCCGGTGCTCCTGCCGCCGGGAGTGCACTTCACCGGCGAAGGCTCACCGCTCGCGCAGCTCGCCTCGTTCGTCGAGACCTCGTGCCCGCGCTGCGGCGGCGCGGCGCGCCGCGAGACCGACACGATGGACACCTTCTTCGAGTCGTCCTGGTACTATCTGCGTTATCTCGACGCGCACGGCGAGAGCGCGCCGTGGCGGCGCGAGCGCTCCGATTACTGGATGAACGTCGACCAGTACATCGGCGGTGCCGAGCACGCGGTGCTGCACTTGCTCTACTCGCGCTTCTTCTACAAGGTCTTTGCCGACAGCGGCTGGGTGAGCGGCTCCGACGAGCCCTTCGAGCGCCTCTTCCATCAGGGCATGGTGCTCTACAACGGCGAGAAGATGTCGAAGTCGCGCGGCAACGTCATCGGTATCGACGAGACCGCCGCGACGAACGGCGTCGACGCGATGCGCCTCTTTCTGCTCTACGTGACGCCTCCCGAGGACACGAGCGACTGGACCGACGAAGGGATCAGCGGCCGCGTGCGCTTCGTCAATCGCGTCTGGCGCGCGTGCGAGCCGTTCTTCGAGCGCGCCGGCGCCGTGCCGATCCGCGAGCTGCCGCCGCTCGAGACGGCCGACGAGAAGGCGCTGGTACGCGCGCTCCACGTCGCGCTGAAGTCGACGATCGACGAGGCGACCACGCGGCGCTTTCACTTCAATACGACGGTGGCCAAGTTCGACGAGCTCGTCAACGCGATGACCGCCGCGGCGGCGAACATGCCGCATTCTCTGGCGACGCTCTACGCGGCGCACGCGCTGCCGGTCGCGATCGCGCCGTTCGCGCCGCACATCGCCGAAGAGCTCTGGGAGCGCTTCGGCCACGCGACATCGGTCCATCTGGAGCGCTACATCGCTCCGGACGAGCGCGCGCTCGCGGTCGACGAGATCACGCTCGTCGTGCAGGTCAACGGAAAGATTCGCGCCCGCATTCCGGCGCTGCCGGGCATCTCCGAAGAGGACGCCGCGGCGATGGCCCTGCAGCACGACCACGTGCGCGCCCACGTGGAGGGCAAGGCTATTCGAAAGCGGATCTACGTCCAAGACAAGCTGCTCAACGTGGTGGTGTCGTGACGAAGGACTTGGCGACCAAGGTTTGCATCGTCGGCGGCGGCCCCGCGGGCATGATGCTCGGCGTTCTCCTAGCGCGCGCCGGGATCGACGTCGTCGTGCTCGAGCAGTACAAAGATTTCTTTCGCGATTTTCGGGGCGACACGATCCACCCGTCGACGCTGCAACTGCTCTTCGAGCTGGGCTGGCTCGAAGAGTTCCTGAAGCTTCCGCACAATCAGATGAGCCGTATCGGCGCCAACATCGCCGGCCAGCACGTCGAGCTGGCCGATTTCTCGCACCTGCCGACGCACTGCAAGTTCGTGGCCTTCATGCCGCAATGGGACTTCCTGAACTTTCTCGCGGAGAAGGGCCGAGGGTTCCCGACCTTCCACGTGCTGATGGAGACGCAGGGGGTAGGGCTGATCGAGGCCGGCGGCCGCGTTACGGGGGTGCGGGCGAAGAGCGCCGCGGGCGACGAGTTTGCCATCGACGCCGATCTGGTCGTCGGAACCGACGGCCGCCACTCGACGATTCGCGGCGCCGCGGGATTCGTGGTGGAGAACGTCGGCGCGCCGATGGACGTGCTCTGGATGCGCATCACCAAGCAATCCGGCGACCCGTTTCAACCGCTGGGCAACCTCAACGAGGGGCGCATCCTCGTGATGATCGACCGCGGCGAGTACTGGCAGTGCGCCTTCATCATTGCCAAAGGCTCGTTCGAGCAGATCAAAGCCAGAGGGCTCGGCGAGCTTCACAAGGATATCTCGGAGGCCGTTCCGGCGCTGGCCAACCGGTGCGCTCAGATCGACGACTGGTCCAAAGTCTCGCTGCTCGAAGTGCGCGTCGATCGGCTCGATCGGTGGCACCGGCCGGGCGTACTCTGCATCGGGGATGCCGCGCATGCGATGTCGCCGGTGGGCGGCGTCGGCATCAACCTCGCGATTCAGGATGCGGTCGCGACCGCGAACATCCTCGCACGGCCCCTGCTCGACGGCACGCTCGAGGACGGCGATCTCGCCAACGTTCAAGCCCGCCGAACTTTCCCCACGAAGATCACCCAGGCGTTCCAGGTCTTCATCCAAGACCGCGCCATCGAGCCGGTGCTCGCCGGCGAGACGCCCGAGCGCCCGCCCCTGCCGATGCGCCTGCTCAACGAGTTTCCGCTCCTGCGCCGCCTTCCCGCCCGCGCGATCGGCATGGGCGCCCGGCCCGAACACGTTCGCACCCCCAACGCGTTCCGCTCGTAGCGTTCCCCGTAACTCGCGGCGTCTACCGTTCGCTCGCGAAGTAGTCGTAGGTCGCGCGCATGCCGTCGACGAGTTTCGTTTTCGGCTTCCACTCGAGGGCCTTCTTTGCGCCGGCGGCGTCGAACTGCGCGTCGCGCGCGTCGCCCGGACGGCGTTCTGCGTGCGTCACCGGCGCCTGGAAACCCGAGATATCCACGAGCGTACGATAGATGCCGTTGACGCTGGTCCTGACGCCGGTGCCCATCACGAAACAACCGCCCGAGCCGCGCGTCAACGCGGCGACGTTGGCCTCGGCGACGTCTTCGACGAAGAGGTAATCGCGCGTCTGCTCGCCGTCCCAGTCGATCCGCACGCCTTCGCGGCGTAAAAACTTCCCGATGAATATCGAGATCACGCCCGCCTCGCCGTTGGGATCCTGGCGCGGCCCGTAAACGTTTCCGTAGCGCAGCGCGGTAAAATCGAGACCGCGCTCGTTCTTGTAGAAGCGCAGGTAGTGTTCGGCGACCATCTTCGTGATGCCGTAGGGCGAGGTCGGGCGCTGCGGCGTCTCGTCGGTGATCGGCAGATGCTCGGGATTACCGAAGGTCGCTCCGCTCGATGCAAAGATGACCTTTTGCACGCCGCCCTTCGCGCAGTGTTCGAGGATATTGAGCAGCCCGACGACGTTGACTTCGGCGTCGTAGATCGGATCGCGCGACGAGATGGCGACGGAATGCTGCGCGGCGTGATGGTTGACGATTTCGGGCTTGAACTCTTGAAAGATCCGCGCGACGTTCTCGTCGCGGATATCCATGTGTACGAAGCTGGCGCGTTCCGGGACGTTGGCACGCCGCCCGCCGCCGTGCTCCCACAGCGAATCGAGCACCAGCACGTCGTGCCCCTGCGCCACGTAGGCGTCGGCGATATGCGACCCGATGAAGCCGGCCCCGCCGGTGACGATAATCCGCACCGCTTTTCCATCCTTCCGTTCTAGGCGCAGGCGAGGCTCGTCGCAGAGGTACTGCGATGCCCCCGACGCTGCTGGTTTTCGGCGCGATCGCCGCCGTGCTCGGAACCTTGGCCGCGACGCCGCTTCCGCTCGACGTGCGCGTGACGGTGGCCGGCGGATGCGTGCTCGTCTGCGCCTGGGCCGCTCGCTCCGAGTCCCGGGCGTTTCGCGCGGCCGTGCTGGCGGCCCTGGTGGCGGCGACGATCAACGCGAGCGTACGCCTGCACGCGCAGCCCCAGGTTTCGCAGCGGCGCACGGCCCGGTACGCAGGCACCCTGCTCGAGCGCGTGCCGCGCGACGACGGCGGCACCGCCGTCACCGTTGCGCTCGACGACGGGCTGCACGTGCTCGCGGAGGTGCGTGCGGCGGCGCCGGCGCCGGGAACGCGGGTGCTGCTGCGAGGACGGCTCGAACCGTTCGACGAGGCACGCAATCCCGGCGAGCCGAGCGAGCGAGAGCTGGAGCGCGAACGCGGCTTGGACGCGCGGGTCGACGGTGCCTCGATCCTTGCCGCCTCGGCGGGCTCGCCGTGGGACGCACGCGCGTGGCTCCCGCGCGCGCACGAGTGGGCGTCGCTGCAGCTGCGCGACCGCTTAGGCGAACCGTCTGCGACGATTCTTGCCGGCGAGTTGTGGGGAGAGCGCGCCGCGTTGCCGCCGGATCTGCGCGCCGAGTTTCAGGAGACCGGCACGGTGCACGTGCTCGTCACCGCGGGCCTGCATCTCGGTGCGGTCGCCGCGCTCGCCATGCTGCTGGTCGCGCCGCTCGCGCTGCCGCGCGTCGCGGCGTGCGCGCTCGTCGCCGCGATCGTCTGGGCGTTCGTGCTCTGGAGCGGCGCGGCGCTGCCGGCGGTGCGGGCCGCGACGATGCTGACGGCGGCGCTCTCCGCGCGCGCCTGCGGACGCGCGACTTGGTCGTGGAACGTCCTGGCTCTCGCGGCGATCGCGCTCGCCCTGGCGAGACCGCAGAGCGTCGGGACGGCGTCGTTTGCGCTCTCCTTCTCGTGCGTCGGGGCGATCTTTGCGTGCGCTAGGCCGATCGAGGCGTGGATCGAAGCCCGCCTCGCGCTTCCCCTGCTGGTGCGGGAAGCCCTCGTGCTCTCGATCGCAACGCAGCTCGGCACCTGGCCGCTCTCCGCCGCCGTCTTCCTGCAGTTTTCGCCCTACGCTTTGCTCGCAAATCTTGCCGTGGTGCCGTGCGTCGCCGTGACGATGGCGCTCGGCGCCGCGCAGCTTGCGCTCGCGTGGATGCCGCCGCTCGCGCAGGCCTGCGCGAACCTCAACTC
The DNA here is from genome assembly GCA_035505015.1 of Verrucomicrobiia bacterium. Taxonomy (GTDB): domain Bacteria; phylum Vulcanimicrobiota; class Vulcanimicrobiia; order Vulcanimicrobiales; family Vulcanimicrobiaceae; genus DATJRF01. The sequence continues at coordinate 34,600 of DATJRF010000040.1, forward strand.
GTGGCCGCTCGCCTGGATGACCGGCGTCGTACGCACCATCTCGTCGCTCCCGGGTGCGGTGCTGCCGATGACGCCGGCGCCCGCCTGGTGTATCGCCGCCTACGATGCCGCGCTCGTCGCGGCTCCGTGGTTCCTTCGCCGCGGCGCGCCGGCGCTCGCGCTCGGCGCGCTGCTGCTCTCGGGCTCGTTCGTGCTGTGGCCGCCGCGAGCGATCGATACGCGCCTGCGCATCACCGTCCTCGACGTCGGGCAAGCCGACGGGATCGTCGTGCAAACCCCGCTCGGTCACGCGTTTCTGGTCGATGCCGGCGGCCGGCTCGAGCGCGGTACCTCCGGCGACGACTCCGTCGCCGAACGCGTCGGCGAACGCATCGTCGTGCCGTTTCTCCTGCGCAACGGCATCCATCAACTCGACGCGCTCGTTACGACGCATCCTCACGG
>DATJRF010000041.1:0-4975 GCA_035505015.1 Verrucomicrobiia bacterium
CACGACATCAGCAGCGACCTTGCCTTAGAGTCCCCTGGGGCGTATAGTGGAGCAAAGTGGTAGCTAGTGGTGCCTTGGGGAGGGCTTTGTGCACGCGGAGTTGCCGCGGTTTACCGGGTCGGTGGAGCATGCCCTCGACGAGAAGGGCCGGCTTATCGTTCCCGCGCGGTTCCGCGACCGGCTGGGGGCGGGGTTCGTGATCACGATCGCCGAGCCGGACCCGTGTCTGGCGCTCTACCCGAGCCCGACCTGGGCAGAGTTTTGCTCGCGCCTGGAGGAGGCTCCTCGTAAGGACCAGCGCCTGCGCCGGCTGATCCGCCACATCTTCGCCCATACAGAGGAAGTGGCGTGCGACGCGCAGGGGCGGCTGCTCATCCCGGCGGCGCTGCGCGGCTACGCGGGCATCGAGCGGGAGGTGGTCTCGATCGGCTCGCTGACCCGGGTCGAGGTCTGGGCCAAGGAGCGCTACGCCGAGCATGCCGCGCCCGAGGGCGAGGTCGCCGAGCTCATGGCCGACCTCGGACTGTACTGATGTGGTGCGCGTGTGAGTCACGTCTCCGTCCTCTTGGAGCCGGCGCTGGAGTATCTCTCGATCCGCCCGGATGGGATCTACGTCGATGCGACCTTTGGGGCGGGCGGGCACTCGGAGGCGATTCTCTCCCGCCTGACTTCTGGGCGCCTGTTCGCCTTCGATGCCGACCCTTCGGCGATCGAACGCGCCGCAGCCATCTCGGACCCGCGCTTGACCTTCGTCCACGCGAACTTCCGGCAACTCTCGCACGAGCTCGAACGCTGCGGCGTGCGCGGCGTCGATGGCGTGCTCTTCGACTTGGGGGTGTCGTCGATGCAGTTTGACGATCCGGAACGCGGCTTCACCCTCGGGAAGCCCGCGAGCCTCGACATGCGCATGAACCCGCGCACCGGCCGAAGCGCGTACGACGTGCTCGCGAGCGCGAGCGAACGCGAACTCGCCGACATCTTCTTCTACTACGGCGAGGAGCGTGCGGCGCGCCGCATCGCGCGCGTCGTCGTCGAGCGCCGCAGCGCCGGCGCCCTTCCCGCGACCACCACGGAGTTCGCGGCGCTGGTTGCCGGCGTCGTGCACCGGCCGGGGCACCGCGAGCGGATCCACCCGGCGACGCGCGTTTTCCAAGCGCTGCGCATCGCCGTCAACGACGAGCTCGACGCGCTGCGCGAAGGGCTCGACGCGGCGATCGGAAGCTTGCGTGAAGCCGGGCGCGTCGTCGCCATCAGCTTTCACTCCCTCGAAGACCGCATCGTCAAGCAGACGTTCCGAAGCGACGAACGCCTGCACGTGCTCACGAAGAAGCCGATCGCTCCCGACGAGGCGGAGATCGCCGCTAACCCGCGCTCGCGCAGCGCCAAGCTGCGCGCGGCGCAACGGAAGGCCAGTTAAGTGATCCAGCCAAAGCCGCAACCCGAACGCATTCGCAATCCCCGCGCCGCGCGCTCCGCCACCAGCGCGCGCATCGTGCGCAACTCGCGCGCGCGCTACAATACCATCGTCCGCACCTCGGTGCTGCTGGGCATCGTCTTGGTAACGCTGATGGGGTACGTGATGCTCACCTCCAATCTCACCGGCCTCAGTTATGCGGCGTCCAAGGCAGAGCACGACCGCGAAGCGCTCGCTGAAGAGGACGCGCGTCTCGACGACCGCATCGCCGCGCTAAGCTCCGACGATCGCCTCGCGACGCTGGCCTCGCGACTAGGCATGCACGAGCCGCGGCCGCAGCAGTTTGCGTTGGTGAAGCTCCCCGCTCCGCAAACGCCCGCCGATACGCACCTGCGTTTCCCCGTTTTCACCTCGCTCGCCGGGTTCTTCTTGCCCGCCGCGACGCGATCGCGGTAGCGGGATGCAACGGTAAGGAGCGATGCACCAGCGAACGTTCGCGCGCGTCGCCCCGATGCGCGCGAAGGTTTTTTTCTACCTCTGTGCGCTCATCGCGGCCTACCTCGTCTGGCGTCTGTACGACGTTCAAATCGTGCATGGCCCGGCGTATGCGCGCGCTGCGTACGAGCAGAGCAGCGACACCGTCGACGTCTTCGCGCGGCGCGGCAGCATCCTCGATCGCAACGGCAACGTCTTGGTTCGCTCCCTGCCGTCGGAGAGCGTCTACGCGGTGCCGCACGACATCGTGGATCCCGAGCAGACGATTGCGAAGCTGCAGGGCATCTTCGGTAAGCTCGATCCCGATACGATCGCCGCGCTGCACGACCGCCGCCTCTGGTTCATCTGGATCGCCCGCAAGATCCCCCACGAGCAAGCCGAGCGCGTGCGCGCGGCCGGCCTGCTCGGCGTGCAGCTCAAAGAAGAAGATACGGGGCTGCGCGTCGATACGGCCGGCACCCTGGCCTCTACGATCCTCGGCTTCGTCGGAACCGACGAAAACGGATTGGACGGCATCGAGTACGCCTACGACAACATCCTGCGCGGGCGCAGCGGCAGCGTCACGCTCGAAGCCGACGAGTTCGGGCGGCCGATTCCGTTTGGCCACGAGAGCGTCGTGCGCCCGGCCGAGCCCGGCGAGAACGTCGAGCTCACCATCGACTCGTATCTGCAGTTCGTCGCCGAGCGGGCGCTGGCCAAACAGATTCGCGCCTACCACGCCCTCGACGGCACGGCGATCGTCATGGATCCGTGGAGCGGGGATCTGCTTGCGGTTGCCAACCTCCCCGATTTCGACCCCAACCACTTTTGGAAGTATAGCGACGCGCAGCGCCGCGATCGCGCCGTCATGGACGCGTACGAGCCGGGCTCGACCTATAAGCTCGTGACCGCGGCGGCGGCGCTCGAATCGGGCAAGGTGACGCTGCGTTCGCGCTTCCCCGCGCGCGACACGCTCGAGATCGACGGCTCCATCATTCACAACGCCGAGGACGGCTTCATGGCGAACGCCGGCTCGAGCGAGACGCTCGAGCAGATCATCGAGTACTCGCACAACGTCGGCGCCGCCGAGGTCGGCATGTCGATCGGCGCGTCGACCTTCTATGCGATGGAGCGGCGGGCCGGATTCGGAGAACTCAGCGGCGTGGGTCTGCCGGGCGAGAACCCGGGGATCGTCCCGCCGCCGTCGCAGTTCAGCGGCACCTCCCTGGCAACGATGGCGTTTGGGCAGGGCGTCTCGGTGACGCCGCTTTCGATGGTGCGCTTCTATTCGGCGATCGCCAACGGCGGCTTGTTGCTGCAGCCGCGCATCGTGCACGCTACCTACGACCAGCAAGGGAACCTCATCCGCGGCGAACAGCCCGCGGTCGTCACGCGCCGCATCTTCTCCGAGCGTACCGCGACCGAGCTGCGCGCCTTCCTGCGCGCCGTCGTCGTCCAAGGCACCGGCGATCCGACCGCCCAAATCGACGGGTATACCACGGCGGGCAAGACGGGCACGGCGCAGATGGTGGTGAACGGGCGCTACGCGCCGGGCGTCTATGCCGCGTCCTTTATCGGCATGGTGCCGTACCAGCACCCGCGCTACGTCATCTACGTCAAAGTCGAACGGCCGATCGGCTCGTACTACGGCAGCCTGGTGGCGGCGCCCGCGTTCGCCGAAATCGCGCGTGCGGCGATGCTGCACGCGGGAGTCTTGCCCTCCGTCGTTGCAAGCAAGGTGCATGGCTGACTTGGCGCAGCTGCTCGCCCGCCTTCCCGCAAGCACGCAACTCGTCGGCGATCCCGCGATCGCGATCGGCGGCATCGAGATCGACTCGCGCAAGGTGCGCCCGGGCACGCTCTTCGTGGCGCTGCGCGGCGAACGCGCCGACGGCCACGCCTTCGTGCGCGAGGCGATCCGCGCCGGGGCGGCGGCGGTGGTCGTCGAAGAGGCGCACCGGCTGGGTAAGGAGCCGGGGGTCGCGATCGTGCACGTACCCGATACGCGCCATGCGCTCTCGGCGCTGGCGGCGGCCTTTTACGGCGATCCCTCCCGCGCGCTCGACGTCGCCGGCGTCACCGGAACCAACGGGAAGACGACCACCACGCGGATGATCGCCGCGATCCTCAACGCCGCCGGGCGTTCGTGCGGCGTGATCGGCACGGTCGGTGCCGAGCTCGGCGAACGGAGTTGGCCGCTCGCCAACACGACGCCGCTCCCGCCGGAACTGCACGGCCTGCTCGCCGAGATGCGCGATGCCGGCGCGCGCGCGGTCGCGATGGAGGTCAGCTCGCACGCGCTCGTGCTCGACCGCGTCGCCGACGTGCGCTTCCGGGTCGGCGTGCTCACCAACGTCACGCGCGACCATCTCGATTTTCACGGCTCGCTCGAGGCCTACGCCGCCGCCAAGCGCCGGCTCTTTCGCATGGCCGAGCGCAGCGTGCTCAATGCCGACGACGAGCACGGCGCGCGCTGGGCGACCGAGCTGCAGGCGAGCGGTGTCGAGGTTGCGACCTACGGAATGCGCGACGGCGCGCAGCTCGTCGCTCGCAACGTCGAAGCCGGCGCCGGCGGCAGCCGCTTTACGCTCGACGGGCGCCCGTTCGAGATCCGCCTTCCGGGCCGCTTCAACGTTTCCAACGCCTTGGCGGCGATCGGTGCGGCGCGTGCGCTCGGCGTCGACGAGGCGGCCATCGCCGGCGGGCTCGCAAGCCTGGAGCGCGTGCCGGGCCGCATGGAACACGTTCGCGGCGGCGGCATCGACGTCGTCGTCGATTACGCGCACACGCCCGACGCGCTCGAGAACGCGCTGTGCGCGCTGCGCGAAACGGCGCGCGGGGAGCTCGCGGTCGTCTTCGGCTGCGGCGGCGATCGCGACCCGGGCAAGCGGCCGCAGATGGGTGAGATTGCGGCTCGCCTGGCGGATCGGGTCTACGTCACGAGCGATAATCCGCGCAGCGAGGATCCTCAGGCGATCGCGGATGCGATCCTGCGCGGAATCGGCACGCACGGCCGCGTGGTCGAGCTCGACCGCCGGCGCGCGATCGCGCGCGCGATCGCCGAAGCGCGCGAGGGAGACGTCGTGT
>DATJRF010000042.1:0-8587 GCA_035505015.1 Verrucomicrobiia bacterium
GCCCCGGATGGCACGACGACCGCAAACGTCACGGGCACGCTCGCCGCGCCGGTCGTTCCCGGACCGGCGGGCAGCGCCGTTTGCACCCCCGAACACCCCGCGAGCGTCGCGAGCGCGAGCGCCGCCGTCGCAACGCGGCTCATCGATGGCTCCCGATCAAGCGGAGCGAGCCATACATCGCGCGTGCGGTCGCCAATCTCGCTCGCGCAGCGAGCGTCGCGGCGTAGGCGTCGAGCGGAAGCGCCGCCGTGGTGCCGGCCACGCGCGCGTCGCTCGCACTTTGCGAACGCAGTCCGAGGACTTCGTCCGTGATCTCATCGACGAGCGGGCGGCTCTCCAGCGCCAACGTGTTGTAATCGTAATAGGTTTTCAGATCGTCGTGCAGTTGCAGACAAACCAAGCCGTACCGCGGTGCGACGTATTGCGTGCGGGTGGTCGTCTCGCTCTGGCCGAAAACGATATCGAGGCGCGTCTGCGTCTCGACGATTCGGTTGGCCTCGCGTCCGAACCGGCTCGCAACGCGGCACGCCGCGGGAACGGCGGTTCGCCCGGCATCGAGGAAATCGTCGGAGGCGAGGACCATCGGATTCGAAGGGTACCACGACGCGAGCGTGATGTACGTCGTCACGTGCTGCGCTCCGTCGGCGAGCCAGACGACGAGCTTGTTCTTTTCCGGCGGCGAAAATGCGATGCTGGAGTTCACGTCGCCGGCTTCGAAGGGCCATTGATAGACGGCGTTGCCGTCGGCATAGCTCTGTGCCGTCGCGGTGAGCCCCGCTACCGGAACCGAGTTTTCATCGTACGACCCGTCCGCGTGGTAGGCGTCGCTCAACGTCGAATCCGACGCGACGTCGTCGACGAACGCGCTGCGTGCGGCGGTATTGCTCCAACGCGCCTGCGGAACTTCGGGTACCTGATCGAAGACGCCGTTCCCCGCCTCGTAGTCGGTCGTTTGCGTCACGATCCCCGCCTGGCGCGTCGTCGCACGTAACAGCGTGACGTCGACGCCGGCACGAATCGTGCTCGGGCGCTGCGCAACCTCTGCCCCAAAGGTCGTGGTGGTCGTCGCCTTGCCGCCCGTCTCGGTCTCGACGCCGTGGTACACCACGACGCGCTCGCCGCCGAGCTTCCCGGACTCGGTTTGGATCCGCTGTTCGATGGCCAAACTCGTGCTTTTATGGAACGTGGTTTTCGTATACGATCCTTCGTAGACGAGCGATACGCCCGGCGACGGCCACGGATCGGCAGCCGGAATCACCGCGGGCGCCGGATCGAGCGGGGCCCCGGAGCGGGCGCCGGCGGCGCAGGCGGTGAGAGCGCACGCGACAACGGCGACCGCGCACCGCCTCAGCACGGCGCCGCGATCTTCTTCATGGCCGGATACACTTACAGCGTGATCGTCGCAGCGCTTTGGATCGCCTGTTTTTCGAGGAGCGTTCCGAGCGTCCCGATCGTCCCGCCGAACGCACCCTTCGCCGCCGTCGCTTTGCACGCCGTCAAGTTGGTGATGATGATGGCGATGCCGCCGGACTTGATCTGGCCGTAGAGATCGTACGGTCTTCCCGCTACGAGTTTCTTCGATTCGAGTCCCCTCGCCGCGGGCGCGACCGCACCGAACGTGACCGCGCCGCTCGTCGCCATCTGCAGGTAGAAAAGTGGCTTGCCCTTAGCCAGCTTCGGCAGCATCTTATTGTAGTTCGTCGTGCTCGAGGTCAGCATCGCGCTCGCCGAGGGATCCGCTGCCGGGAGCCCGATCCATCCGCCGAATCCGCCGAACGCGGGAACGCAGAGATAGCCCTTCCTCTTTCCGAGCGGCTTCTGCGTGGACGACGAGAAGAGCGACGTCGTGGTCTGGCCCGTGCAGGCAGCCGGAACGCTTGCCGAGGCGGCTTGCCCGGCCATAGCGCTTTGCGACGGCGCTAGCGGCATCGCGGGCTGGCCCGCGCATGCGGTGAGCCCGGCGGCCGCGACCAAGGCGAACAGTGCCGGTTTGCAATTGAGTGGAAGCATGGTTTCTCCTTAGATCGTTCCGGCCAGATTCCAGAAGTCGACGGAGCCGATGCCCGTCACGAGATCGTAGCCGGTGGTGCAGTAGAAAGCGCCGCTATTCCCTTGAACGATGTCGTGAAAATACGCGCTCGATCCCGAACCGTATCCGTATTTCGACCACAACGAATAGAGCGACCGGCCGCCGAGCCCGACGCGGCCTTTCTTCACTTGGTCGATCTCGGTAATCGCGGCGCCGTAGATTGGCGACGATAAGGAGGTGCCGCCGATCGGATTGTACTCCGAGTTCCACGTCCCCTCATAGAAATACGCCGCGCCGGTGTAAGGATCGGCGTCGAGTGCGACGTCGGGGACGTTGCGACCGCGCGGATCGATTCCGGCGACGCCCGATTGCCACGCGGGCAGCGCAAAGAGCGACGACGTGCCGCCGCCGCTGCCGCTCCAGCCGACCTCCGAGAACCACGCACCGCCGCTGCCGACGTTGAGCGCGGTTCCACCGACCGCGACAACGTAGGGCAAAGTCGCCGGAGCATTGACGCACAGATCGCCGCCGATGTCGCCGCTGGACGCGTGGAAGGTGATGCCCTTCGAAGCGGCTTGCATCGTGATGGCGTTCCAGGCTTTGAGCGTGCTCGCCCCGACGCCGGCTTCACACCCGCCGAAGCTCGAATTGAGCGTATCGACCACGTTATCGGAAACGACGGTATTGTAAGCGTCCGTGATCTGCGCGTTCTTCAAGCTCGGTATCTCGTACACGGAGAGCGCGGTTCCCGGCGCGTTGCCGACGATCGTCTCGGCGTCGAGCGCGGCTTCGACCGAATCGCCGCCGGCGTCGCCGTGCGGCGGACCGCCGTTGACGAGCACCCGTTTGGTCGGCGGTCCTTTGCGCGCGATACCGAAGTATGCGAGAAACTGGCGCAAGTCGCCCTCGGCAAAATCCGCATCGATGACGATCCCCGACGCACGCCCCGAGCCATCGTAGCGTCCGGTGGGAGCGGCGTGCACGACCGGTAAGTCGTACGCGGTCGAAAACGCGAGCGGTCCGTAGCCCCGTCCGCCGGTGGCGCTGCTCACGGGGCCGAAGAGCTTGCCTTCGGCCGGAGCGGCCGTGAGAGCGCGCGCGTGGTGCGCCGGCGACTGCGCGAACGTGGCATAAGGAGCGTGCACCGAGATCACGGTATCGAGTCCGTCGACGCTCAGCAGGGTCGCGGCGAGCGCCGCCGGTGCGCGCGCGGGCTCGACGTTGACGAACGCGGCGCCTTGCCGCGCGCCGGCGACCCCATGAATCGACGTGCGGAAGAACCGGTCTATGACGGCGACGGGCGCGCTCGCGTCGAGGACCGTGCGATCGCCGTAGATTCGGTCGATTTGAAACCCGGCTCCGCGCAGCGCCTGCGCGACGCCGTCGTAGACCCTTTGCGTAGGCGCGAATCGCGCGTTGAATTGCGCGTCGCTCAGCCAAGCGCGGTAGTGCGACGAACCCGGATCCGTTTGCTGCGCCACGAGCGCCTCGAGCCGAGCGAGGTCGCGGTACCGCAGCGTGATCGCGAGCGAGAGCACGGTGGAGCGCGCAGCGGGACCGGCGTCGCGTACCCCCAGCCGCTCCAGATCGGGAACGGTCGCGACAATGCCGGCTTGCGTGGCCGCGGCGCCGAGGCTCGCGGCCGCCGGCGCCTGCGCAGGCGGAATTGCCCTACTGCCCGAGCAAGCGGTTTGCAATGCCGCGCACAGCAGCACCGGGAGCCAGCGGTTTGCATCGTTCATAGGCGAATTTCGTTACGGCGCGCGCCACGGCGTCCCTATACCTGGGGGTGCCATCGGTGTACCGGGCGTATCTTCACCAGGCATGACGGATCGGGAGCTCATCGAGGCGGCCCGGCACGCTCTGGTCAATCTCGAGAGCGAGCAGGAGCTGTTGCGCAATCCCCTCGTTCCCAGCGATCGCTCGCTGTCGTACGGGACGATGCGGTTCATCGTATTGAGCGCGCTCGAGTCGCTCGGCACCGGCGGCGTTGCCGCCACGGCACAGAAGCGCCTGCGGCTGCACGCGATTCTGCGGCGCTGCGACTTGGGCGGCGAAGTCCATAAATCGGTCATCCGCTCGATGGCGATATCGCGCCGGCAGTTCTACCGCGAACGCCGCGAGTCGCTGTTGAGCTTGGCCGAGACAATCGCCGGCTTGGTTGCCGAAGCGGGACCGCCGAGCCGCGCCGAGTCGGCCACCTCGGCGACGATGATCGATCTCGGCGATGCCGCCGAAGCCTACATCGAAGCGCTGCGCTGCGCGGGCCAGTACCGCTCGGTTTGGCGAGAAGCTACGGCGCTCGCGCGCGGCTCCGCCGGCGATCCGCGCGAGATCGAGTTTTGGCTGGTAGCATCCGAAGCGGCTCGCTTTCTGGCCGATGCCGCAGGCGCCGAACGCGCGCTCGAAGCGGCGCTCGAACGGATGCTCCCCGAATCGTACTGGCGCTCGCTGTGGATCGCCGCGACCGCGATGAACCTGCAGTGGGTCGCCGGCAAGAGCGGCGCCGCACGCGACACGTTCGAACAAGCAGTGCAGGCTGGGCCGAGCGAACGCTCCCTGCACGGCAAGGAGGCGGTACTGCTCGGGCTCATGCTCGTCACCGAAGCGCGCATCGAAGTGGATTGCGGACGATGGGACCGCGCGCGGTCGCTGCTGGAGCGCGCGACGCGCCTCTCGCGCAACGGGGGGACCGCCAAACCGAGCTCGCTGCTGCGCCTCTCGGCGCTCATCCTTCGGCTCTCGGCACAGCTGGCGTACTACGCCGACGGCGACGCGCGGAGATCGGCGACCGCCTTTGCGGCCGCGCTCGACACCGCGCACGCCTCGGGCGAGCTCGGCAACGTCGCGTCGATCGCCGTGCACTACGCATCGACGCTCGGCGACGCGCAACGCGAGCACGCGTTGCGTTACGCCGACTACGGGCTCGACATCGCCCGCCGTTATTACCCGGGCGATCGCTTCGTCGAGCTGACGCTCGAGGCCACCCCGTTGCTCCTGCGCACCCGCGGATCGAAAGCCGCTTGCGAAGCCGTCGAACGCGCGCACCGCTGCGGCCTGGGAGCGCGCGACCGGCTTTATCTCGATCTCGCGCGAGCTAAAATCGCCGCGCACGACGGGAAGTTGCTGGAAGCGGCCGATCAAGCCGAGGAGGTTGCGGCCCAACTTTTCGCGCACGGCATCGACGCGTGGGCGTGCGATGCGCGCCTCGTCGGCGCCGAAGCATGCGTAGGGTTGGGCTCGCGCGCCCGTGCGCGAAGCAAACTGGCCGAGCTCGGCGACGTGCTGGAATGCGCCCGCTCCGGCATACGCTCGCGCGCGCGAGCGCTCGAAGCCTCGCTCGCGACCGACTTCTTCCCCGCCTAGCGTTCAGGCTAAGCCAGGACCGAACCGAAGTTTGCAGCAGATTTGGGACCTGACTTCGTCCTGCTCCAGCAGTTGAAGGCCGAGGCGGAGGGTTAAGAGCTAGAGGTGCGACGCGGCCCGTGCCGCGCTCGTGAGAATGGCGCGCGCAATCGAGGGATCGATGGCGTCGGGATCGGCAAAATCGAGGCGCTCGCTCGTCGCGGCACCCGGCGCGTTGACGGGATTGCGCGCACGAACGTCGACCCGCTCCGGCAGAGCCTCGTATGAAGCGAAGTTTGGCTTTAGCGTGAAGGCATCGTAGAGCGGAGGCGCCACCGTATCGTAGATGCTCATCGGCGGAAGGCCGAGCAGCATCTCGATCGACCGCACGACGCTCGACGTACTGTAGCGGGCGTGATGGACGCCTGGCGCGGCGTACGGAGAGGCGAGGTAGAAGGTCGTCCGCTGATCGCCGATGTGATCCGGACCGAACTGCGCGTCGTCTTCGATGGCAAAGATCGCGGTGCTCTTCCAGAAGGGTGAGTGCGAAACGGCGTCGACGATGCGCCCGAAGGCGTGGTCGTTCAGCGCGACGTAGGCTTGCGGCGTCAGCGCGCCGGGAAGCGTCAGCTCGGTGTGGTCGTTCGGCAGCCAGACGATTTCGAGCTGCGGCAGGCTGCCGGATTGGACGTAGCCCTTGAACTCGCGCAGCCATTCGTCGGCGCGAAGCTCGTCGCTGATCTGCAAATCGAAGGCCGGATAGTGCGGATCGATCTTTCCCTTGAGGCCTGCCATCTGCGTCGTCACCGCTTTGCTCGGCAACGGATGCGCACCAAGATTCGCGCTCACGGTGAAGCCCATGAGGCTCTGCATCGGATACTGCGAGGGCGGATTCGTGCAGAACTCGCCGTAGTCGCGCAGGGTAATGCCGTGCGCGCCGGCATCGTCCCATAGGTAACCGTTTCTCGGAGTGCTCGCAACGGCACCGTCCCAGAAATCGAAGATCTTGCGGCGGCCGCCGTAGTTGGGAGGCCAGAAGCGCTCGAGATAATCGTTCGCAAAGGCGGCCATCGACCAGTTGTGCCCGCTCGCGCTGACCTGCGCGTCGGCGAACGTCATGTCGAAGATGCCGAAGCGCTTGGCAATCGCGTGTTCGTTCGGCGTGATGGCCGCGCCGAAGAAGGTCAGCTTCGGATCGCCGTCCGCGTTGGGGAGATCGCCGAGAACTTGATCGAACGAGCGATTCTCTTTGATGATGTAGATGACGTGCTCGATCGGCCCGTGCGCGCGCAGCACGGTCTGCTCGGGCGTCGGAACGGGAGCCGGCACGTTGGCCAGGACCTCGGCGGTGGTCGTTGCGCCGAACGCGCTGCGCGGAATGCGGCGCACCGATCCGACCACGCTCGCGGCGACGTATCCCATCGGGATGAGCGCCAAAAGGCCGCTCGGGCTATACGCCTCCGGCTCGAAGTTTGGATTCGCGGGGGCGGTTTCGCCGTGCCCGTTCGCGACGTAGACGTTGCGATCGTCGACCGCGACGCCGCTCGGATACCGGCCGGCCGGCATCCGCGCGACGACGTTGCCGCCGGCGATCTCGGCCACGGCGTTCTCGGCTCCGAGCGAGACGTACAGCGTCCCGTCGCTTGCGAGGGCGAGTGCGTTCGGCGATGCGCCGGGCCCTTGCGGCAATCCCACGCCGATGCGCTCGATCACGGTATCGGTCTTGGTATCGAGAACGTCGACGACATCGGCATCAGCGCAAGCGACGTAGAGACGAGAACCGTCGCGATTGGCGAGAAGCGCTGCGGGATGGAGATCGACGCCGATCGTCTTTCTCGGAGTTTCCGCCGTAGGGTGGAGCGTCGACGCGAGCTTCGTCAGCGACGCCTCGCCGCGGTTAGCAACGTAGATGCCGTTCGGTGTGATGGCGATCGCGGATGGATGCGTTCCCGCGGTGCCGGCCGCTTCGATGGTGCCGCCGTCGGTGTAGACGATCGATCCGTCGACGTCCGAGACGGCGAAACTCTCGCCGGTAGCGGTGCGCGCGATCGCAGCCGGCCACGCTCCGGCATGCGGGATTTCAGCGACGCTCCGGTTTGCGACGTCGACGGTCAGGATTGCGTTCGCGCTCGCGCCGGCGACGGCGACGTGCGTCGCGTCGACCCAGACCGGGATTCCGAAGGCGTCCTTTAGTGGAACGAGCGCCAGCGTATGCAGATCGTTTGCAGCGAGGACGCGCAGCGCCGGTGGTAAAAAGCCGGCCTCGAGAACGGCCAGCTCCGTCCCGTCGGGCGAGAGCGCGATGCCCTGCGGAAACGTTCCGGTCGTCGCGACCTCGGCGATCGGCGCAGAGATTTTCCACGTCGAGGGAAGAATCAGCGCCTTCGCCGCGACGGTGCCTATGAGCACCGCGCCGGCGACCAAACACAAGACCGCAGGGAAATGGCGTGCCACGAGGCGATCCTCCTGGCTACCGGTATATCGAAGGTTTTGGAAAATGTGCGGAAGCCGCCCGCCGGCGCCTTCCCAAAATATGTGTATTTGGGGCTCTGTACCAAAATTTGATCTAAATACCAGATAATCGTGGTAAACAAGCGCGATCATACGGAATCCCAAAAATGGCTGGGTTACGCTTAAGACACGCCGTCGCGTCGCGCCTTGACACATCGGCACCCCGTCCTAAGAGTCCCTTCGGTTGAGAGCCCGAAATCCGAACGCCTGTTCCATCTTGTCCCATACGGGACTATATGGTAATATGGGAACATCAAGGGAGATCAGTATGCCACTATCTGAAAAACAGCGCGCCGCCTTGCGCGCGGCAATAACCGATGCAGTCGAGCGAGCGATCATCGCCTTCCTCGCTGACCCCGATCCGACCGTCTCGGCCGAAGCGCGCTGGCGGCAAGCGATGCGAATTTACGCCCCCGGCTCCTGGAACCACGATATAGCGACTCGCCTGCCGTTCGCTCTCTTTCGTATGATGGAGATCGTCAACCGGTATAGCCTCGAGATTCGTGCTCTGCACCCCGACGCTAAGAACTACGATGCCGGCGTCTCGAACGCCCTCAGCGCCTTGGTGCGCGACGGCTTCTTGCAAAAGGTTGCACGCGGCGTCTACGGCCCTGCGCTGGATGGGGTGCTACTCGTTCCTCGGCAGCTGAACAGTGGTCTAGCCGCCTAGACGCGCGCTCGAAAAGTTCCCCGCCGATACTT
>DATJRF010000043.1:0-41762 GCA_035505015.1 Verrucomicrobiia bacterium
GAGCACGCGCACACCCACGGCCACCTGCGCCTCGACCACGAGCCGCACGAAGCGCACGCCGCGCACCCGGAGATGCGCGCGTGAGCTTCGACGCGCTCGTCCAGCCGTTTCACTACGCGTTCATGCAGCGCGCCTTCGCGGCGGCGCTCGCGGTCGGGCTGCTCTGCTCGACGATGGGCACCTACGTCGTGCTGCGCCGGCTCTCGTTCATCGGCGACGGCATCGCGCACGCCTCGTTCGCCGGCATCGTCATCGCATACTTGCGCGGTGCCAACTACTACATCGGCGCGGCGATCGTCGCGCTCGTCACCGCGCTCGGGATCGGGTTTGTCCACCGGCGCGGGCGCATCTCGCTCGATACGACGATCGGCGTGCTCTTCACCGGCATGTTTGCGCTGGGCATCTATCTCATGAGCCAGCAGCGCAGCTATGCGATCGACTTGCAGAGCTTTCTCTTCGGCGACATCCTCTCGGTGTCGCAGAGCGATCTCTACCTGATCCTCGGCTTGGCCGTCGCGGTCGCGGCGGCGACGATCGTGCTCTTCCGCGGCTTGCTCTACACCTCGTTCGATCCGGTCGTCGCGCGCGCGAGCGGGATCGACGCCGGCAAGATCGAGTACGCGCTGCTCGCGATGCTCGCGCTCACGATCGTCGTTGCGCTGCAGTCGGTGGGGATCGTGCTGGTGGCGGCGCTCTTGGTCACGCCGGCGGCGGCGGCGTACCAGCTCACCTCGCGCTTTTCGCCGATGATGGCGCTGGCCGCGCTCTTGGGCGCGACCAGCACCGTTGGTGGGCTCTACCTTTCTTACTACGTGCGCGCCTCGAGCGGCGCGACGATCGTGCTGCTCGCGACGGCGCTCTTCTTCGCGGCGATCGCCGTGAAGTACGCCAAACGCGCTATTGCGCGTCGAGCGTGAAGTTCGCGACGTAGAGCTTGAGCGCGGCGCCGCGGAACTGCACCCACAGCTTGTACGAGCCGGGCGGCAGCGCCGGCAGGTCGGCCGCGAGATACGGCCCGGTCTGCGGCGTGCCGGCGGCGGCGGCTTTCATCGCGGCGGTCATCGAGGAGCCGCGCAGGTACGGATGGATGTGGATGTACTGCAGGCTGGTCGCGCCGATCAAGACGAGGTGCGCGGGCATCCCGAGATAGGGGGCGAGATCGCCGGCGGGCTTCTTGTGCTCCTTGATCGCGATCAGCAGACGCGAGGGCTGCGCGGCGTTGAGCGTCGTCGTCGAGAGCTGCACGGTGTACGGGCCGCCGGCCGCAGCGGTGGTCGCCGAGGCGGCGAGCGTCTCGGCGGGCGGTACCGCGGCGATGTTCTGGCCTTGCAGCGTGAAGCGGAAAACCTGCTGCGCCATGCCCTGCGGCACGGTGTCGGCGTAGAGATAGTAGCGGTGCGTGGGGTCGAGGCCGGTCAGCGTTTGATGGAAGGTGCCGGTCGTCGCGTCGATATCGGGGTGGAGGTGGGCGAAGGTCTTGAAGTCGTCGCGCACGACGATCATGTGCATCGTGCGTTCCATGTCGACGGTGTAGTTGACGATCGGCGTCGTTCCGTCCATCTGAAACTGGCGGATGCGCACCGCCAAGCCGGCCGGACTGCTCGCGGGCGCGACGCGCATCTGCGCGGTCGCCTGTTGCGTTCCGCCGAGCAGCGCGAAGACGCCCTGCTGCACCGGCGTCTTGGCCGCGATCGCCACGGCGGCGGTCGCGCCGAGCAGCGCGCACGACATCACGATGCCGCTCAATCCGCGGCGCGAAGGACCTTCCACGTATCGTCTCCCGTCTGTTCCAGATAGCCGGCGGCCGCCAAGGCTTCGAAGACCTCGCGCAGCGCCGCCCGTTCGTTCTTATTCGGCATTCCCGCCCAACGCATCGCGACCTCGTTGAGTTCGAGCTCCGCTCCGGGCGCGAGTGCCTCGCGCACGAAGGTTGGCGAGAGCTTCACGCGTTCCATGCGCCGCGCTACCGGCTCCAGGGCGGCATCGAGCCCGGCGGGGGCGCCGTCGCCCATCGGCCCCTTCGGCTCGGTTCGCTCGCTCGGGGGCCTGCGCTCGGGATGACGAGGTTGGGGGGCCATGCGGATGAGGGTGGGGTCGGCGAGGGTGGAGGACCATTCGCCCAGGATCGTGCCGGCGGTTTGCCAGGGCACGCCAGCGACGGAGGGAGAGCGGCGCGCGATCCCGCGCAGGATCGCGCGGGCGACGCGTTCGGGGGTGGCGGCGGGGACGTCGTTCGAGCGTGCGATGCCCATCGCGGCGTGGAACTCGCTGGCAACGAGTCCCGGGTCGACGTACGTGACGGCGATGCCGTCGGCGCGCAGCTCGCGGCGCAGTTGAATCGCGGCGGCCCGGATCGCGGCTTTGGCGGGCGCGTACGCGCCGTAGTTCGGAACCGGCACGCGCGCGAGGCCCGAGCCGACGAAGACCAGCTGACCGCGCGTCGCGCGCAGCTGCGGCAGCGCTGCGCGCGCGATGCGCAGCGGCGCCGCGACGTGGAGCTGCCACTGCGCCTCGATCTCCGCATCGCCGACCTCGAGCAGCGCGCCGAGCGAGCCGCCGCCGGCGTTGTTGACGACGACGTCGATACGGCCGTAGATCTGCAGCGCCGTTTCTGCGATGCGCGCGGGCGCCTCGGGGGAGCGTACGTCGAGTACGAGGGTCGTGCAGGTGCCGCCGCGTGCGGCGATCTCCTCGCAGAGAGCGGCCAGGCGATCGGCGCGGCGCGCGATCGCAAGGACGGCGAAGCCGTCGCGTGCGCCGGCGAGCGCGAGCGCGCGGCCGATACCGGAGCTCGCGCCGGTGACCACGAGAACGCGCCGTTCAGCCATGCGTGGCGCAATACTCGCGAAAGAGCGCGGCGATTCCTTGCGGGAGCGAGGCGTAGAAGGCGGCCTCGTCGGCGATCGGCGGCGGCGGCGGGACGATTTGGCGTGCCTCGCCTGCGAAGCGCGCTAAGGCTTGCGCGACCGGTTTTTCGGTGCCGTCGCTGCGGACGATGCCGAAGTGCAACTCGTGCTCGGCGCAATCGAAGGGCGGCAGCTCGTCGAGCTCGGGGGCGTAGTCGGCCCAGCACCACCACATCGCGCCGAGCGCGCCGCGCGCGTGCAGGCGGTCGATGACGGCGTAGGCGTAATAGCGCATCGTCTCGTCGTCGACGCTGCTCGAGGGGTTGCCGAGCTCGCTGAAGAGCACCGGCTTGGCCGCGAACGATTGCATGAGCTGGCAGAGAAACGGCACGACGTCGAGATCGGAAGCGCCTCGCGACCACGAGCAGTAGATCGGATAGCCGTGCATCGTTGCAAAGCTCCACGGCTGCGCGATGCTCGAGGGGCGCAGGTGGCGATCGCGCTCGACGTCTTCCTGATGCAAGCCGCCGGTGGCCGGAGCGCCCGAGGCATCGTGCAGCGTCTCGGTCAGCCGGCGGCTCCACTGCGCGGCGTCGGCGGGGTCGCGCGGTTCGCGCAGGTTGGTGAACTCGTTGCCGAGATCCCAGGCGTAGAGCGCGGGATAGTTGCGCGCGCGCTCGCCGGCCGTGCGCGCGAAGAGCGTCTGGGCTTCGAGGAGATCCGGATCGGCGTAGAAGTCGCCGATGCCGTAGGGCGAGGTGTGGCCGCCGGCGATCGTGCGGAAGCGGCCGTGCGGATGCTCGCGATCTAGGCTCCAGGCCGGCAGCCAGTTGACGCCGCTCATGTGGCCGCAGAAGAGCGTCGGCATCGCGCGCAGGCCCGCGTCGCCGATCGCCTGCAGCATCGCTTCGAAGCGGCGCAGCGCGTTCGGGTCGATGGAATCGGGCGCCGGCTGGAAGGCCTCCCACAATAAGAAAAAGCGGACGAGGTCGAGCCCAAGGCCTTTGATGCGCGCCAGATCTTCGCGGATCTCGCCCAGGTCGAAGCGGCTCCACATGTACATCGCGCTGCTGCGGGGCCAGTAGTTGACGCCGAGGAGAAACTTGGGCATGCCCCCTCGCCGTTCGCGCTTCGCCCTTCGACTCCGGCGCTGCGCGCCTATGCTCGGTCCTTCGACTTCGCGCCTGCGGCGCTACGCTCAGGATGACAAGGGGTGGGGGGGCTCGAAGCGGCGGGGCGGATGGTTGGGATTATTATGGGGAGCGCTTCCGACTGGGAGACGATGGCGGCGGCACGGGAGACGCTGGCGGAGCTGGGCGTTGCGTGCGAGGTGCGCGTGGTTTCGGCGCATCGCATGCCCGATGAGATGTTCGCCTATGCGGCTTCGGCGCGGGAGCGCGGGTTGCAGGCGATCATTGCGGGGGCGGGCGGCGCAGCGCATCTCCCCGGGATGACGGCGGCCAAGACGCTGGTGCCGGTGATCGGCGTGCCGGTGCAATCCAAGGCGCTCTCCGGAATCGATTCGCTGCTCTCGATCGCCCAGATGCCGCCCGGGGTTCCGGTCGCCACGATGGCGATCGGCGGGGCGGTCAACGCCGCGCTCTTTGCCGCGCGCATCGTCGCGCTCCACGACTCGGGTGTCGCGGAGCGGCTGGCCGCGTACGTCGCTCGCATGCACGACGCCGCCGCCGCCAGCACGCCCGAGTAATGCACGCACTCGGCATTATCGGCGGCGGGCAGCTCGGGCGCATGATCGCGCTCGACGCCAAACGCATGGGCTACCACGTGGTGGTGCTCGAGCCGCAAGAGCACTCGCCGGCCGGGCAAGTCGCCGACGAACAGATCGTCGCCGCCTACGAAGACAAAGCCGCGATCGAAGAGCTCGGCAAGCGCTGCGACGTCGTCACCTACGAGTTCGAGAACGTCGCGATCGAGTCGGTCGAGCACCTCGAAGCGCTCGGCCACCGCGTCGCGCCGGCGAGCGGCGTGCTGCGCATCACGCAGGACCGGTTGCTCGAGAAACGCTTCGTACGCGACTGCGGCGTTGCGACCGCCGACTTCGACGAGATCGAGCGCGTCGAGGATCTTGCGAGCGCGGCGATGCGCGTCGGTTTTCCGGCGGTGCTCAAGACGGCGCGCGGCGGCTACGACGGCAAGGGCCAGTGGCGGGCAAACACGCTCGCCGAGGCGCACGACGCCTTCGCGGCGGCCAAGGGCGCGCGGTTGATCTTCGAGCGCTTCGTGCCGTTCGTGCGCGAGCTCAGCGTCATCGCGACCCGCGGCGCCAAAGACGACGTCGTCACCTATCCGGTCGCGGAGAACACGCACGACGGGGGCATCCTCGTCACGACCGTCGCGCCGGCGCGCGTCGAGAAAGAGGTCGCCGCGCGCGCCGCGCAGATGGCGGCGACGATCGGGCACAAGCTGGGCGTCGTCGGGACCTACTGCGTCGAGTTCTTCCTGACGGCGCACGACGAGCTGCTCGTCAACGAGATCGCCCCGCGCCCGCACAACAGCGGCCACTACACGATCGACGCGACCCAGTGCTCGCAGTACGAGCAGCACGTCCGCGCGATCTGCGGGCTGCCCTTGGCGCGGCCGATGCTGATGGCCAACGCGGTGATGATCAATATTCTCGGCGAGGGGAAGGGCGATTATCTGGGCGGGATCCCGCAATTGCTCGCCGACCCGTCGATCGTGCTGCACCTCTACGGCAAGAAGCACGCGGTCGCGCGCCGCAAGATGGGGCACTTCACGATGCTGCTCGAGGGCCCGGTCGACGAGATGGCGATCGCCCGCGCGCGGGCCGCGCGCGAGAAGCTCGCGTGGGCGCCGGATATTCCGGCGCTCCACGTCTAAGCTTTAGCGAAAGAGCGTCAGAACCGTCTGGGCGTTGGCGTTGGATTGCGCCAGCACCGACGTGCCGACTTCCACCAGCACCTGCAGCTTGGTGAACTGCGTCGTCGCCGCGCCCACGTTGAGGTCGCGGATGTTCGACTCGGCCGCTTGCAGGTTGGTGGCCGCGGTGTTGTCGTTATCCTGATCGATGTTGAGCCGCACCACGACCGCGCCGAGCTGCGCCTGCTGCGTGAGCAGGATCTGCAGGGCGTTGTCGATCTGGCCGATCGCGTCCTCCGCACCCAGCGACGGGTTGTTGGCCGAGCTGATCGCCAGGTTGATGTTCGAGATCCGCAGCGTCTGCGTGTTGGTCGCTTGGATCCCTACTTGGATCACGTCGCCTTCCGAGGCGCCCGACTGGAAGTTGAACGCCGGGTTGTCGGGGTTCGTCAAGGCCGCGACGTTCTGGCTGACCTTGACGTACGCCGTCGTACCGACGTCGGCCGTCGTGATCGTGCCGAGCGTGATCGCGACGTTGTCGAAGCCGCCGGAGCTGTTTCCGACAAAGTTTCCGGTGATGTTCTGGCGAGACTTGGCAGCCGCGCTCGGCCCGAAGAGCGACGACGAAACGCAGATGTAGCCCGTCGCGCTTTCGATGAACGTCTCTTGCACGGCGATCGAGATGCCGGTGTTGACGACTTGTAACTCGAGCGTGCCGTCGACGGTAGCCTCACCGTTGCCGATGCCTTGAATGCCGGGAAACGTGACGTTCGGCGTCGTGTTGAAGAAGTTCACGCCTCCGGAGGAGACGCCGTGGGCGCAGGCAACGAGGAAACCGTAGTTGACGCCGCTGACCGTCGCCTTGCCGCCGTTGGTGGCGAGCGCGGTGTTGGCCGTGATCGTCAGGAACGCGTCCTGCTCGGGCTGGAAACCGGCGTGGGTGCCGTCGAGAAGCGCTTGGCCGTTGAAGTTGGTGTTCTGCGAGATGCGGTTGACTTCCAGCAGCAGCTGCGTCACTTCCGTTTGCAGGTTCGCGCGGTCGTTGTTGCTGTTGATGTCCGAGGCCGCCTCGACCGCGAGGTTGCGGATGCGCTGGAGAATGTTCGTTTCGCTGGTGAGCGCGCCGAGGGCGACCTGCGCCGCGTTGTTGGCGTTCTGGACGTTCTGCACCGCCTGGTTGAAGCCGTCTGCCTGCGTCTGCAGGTTGGTCGCGATCGCCAGGCCCGACGGGTCGTCGGCGGCCGTGTTGATGCGCAGCCCGGTAGAGAGCTGCGTGACGACGCTCTGCAGCTGGGACTGATTGTTATCGAGGTTCAGCTGAACGCTGTTGGCCAACAAATTGTTGGCGATGCTCAGGCCCGACACGCGGCTTCCTCCATGATGCGCGCCGGCGGGCGCGCGACTCCAAAGGGATCCATCCCCTTACTCCATTTTTCGGTCCCGCTTTAGGGCGCCTTTAGCCACTGCCCGGTGCAAGGAATCGCGGACGCCGGCGGGGAGGTCAGGCGAACTTGAGGCTGTGCGGTTTTGGCGGGAGCTCGGTAAACGCCATCGGGCGGTCCCACCAGTCGTGCGCGCGCCAGCGCTCCTGTTCGGCGGTCGGCGGCGGTGGGAGCCCCCGCTCGAGCGCCGTCGTGTAGGCGCCGAGGTAGCGGTCGACCATCCGGTCGACGGTGAACTCGCGCTCGACGTGCGCGCGGCAGGCGCGCCGGTCGAGCGAGGCCAGCGCGGGCACCCGCTCTGCGGCCGCCTCGACGCCGTCGCACAGGAAGCCGGTGACGCCGTCGACGACGATCTCGGGAATCGAGCCCATGTTCGCGCCCAGCACCGGCGTGCCGCAGGCCATCGCCTCGATCATCGTGAGGCCGAAGCGCTCGGGGCGCGTCGTCATGTGCACGAGCCCCAGGGCGTCGCGCAGCAGCTCGTCGCGCGTCGTCCCTTCGACCGGCCCCACGAACTCGACGGCGTCGCCGTCGATGTGCGGATCGACGAGCTCGTCGAAGTAGCGCACGTCGTGGGGAATGCCGGCCAGCTTCAGCCGCACGCCGGCGCGCTTGGCGACCTCGATCGCGACGTGCGCGCCCTTCTCGGGGTGAAAGCGGCCGAGGAAGAGCAGATACTCGCCGGGCCGGCCGGTGAACGGGAAGCGCTGCGGATCGATGCCGTTGTACGTCGTCGCGAGATACCCGAGCCCCGGATCGCGGTCGGCGTTGGAGATGGAGCAGTAGAAGCTGCGCCACGCGCAGGCGTAGTAGGCCGCTAGAATTTGCGGCGAGGAGAAGCCGTGGATCGTCGTGAGCAACGGCGGCGTGGTCGAGCCGAGCGCGTAGGTCATCGGCTTCCAGTCGAAGTTGTTGTGGATCAAGTCGAACTCGTGCGCGCGCCGGAAGAGCTCGCCGACGTGCAGCGCCGAGTAGACCTCGCTCGAGAGATCCGGATCCTCGTTGAGCCCCACCGGCACGACCGCCTCGACTTTCCCTTCGAAGCGCGAGGTGCCGGGCGCGAAGAGCGTTACGTCGAGGCCGCGGTCGCGCATGCCCGAGGCGATGTCGAACGCGACCTGCTCCCACGGGCCGTACCCGCGCGGCGGCACCGGCCAGGCGATCGGCGCGAGCACCGCCAGGCGCAGGCCGCGAAGGCTCGTCACCGGTCGTCGTCGACCGGATGGTTGTCGTGCGCCAGCGCGACCAGATCGATGTGCGTCGCTTTGACCAAGTCCACGAGCTCGCGGCCGAACGGCGGGACCGGCGCGGCGCGCGCGTAGTCGAACATGTCGCTCAGGTCGTCGTCGGTGGCGTCGCGCTGGCCGAGATCGCCGAGCGCCCAGTTGCGTTCGATGAAGCGCACGATCGAGGTGGATTCGCGCACCGTGTGCGAGACGTAGCCGGATTTCGACCACGCCGAGATCGCGAGGATCGGGATGCGAAAGCCGTGCGTCGTACCGTCGGGGCCGGGCGGCGGCGCGACGTGATCGTACCAGCCGCCGCTATCGTCCCACGTGAGGACGATCGCGGTGTTCGCGTAGTAGTTGCAGCCCATCACTTTGGCGAGTGCGCTCTGCGCGACCGCCAGGTAGATCGCGCCGACCCAGCCCGGGCCGCCGGCGCTCAGGTTGCCGGCGTGATCCGAGGCGAGCCACTCCGGCGTCACGTACGAGACCGATGGGAGCGCGCAGTTCTGGATGTCGGAGAGGATGTTGGTCGCGGGGGTCGAGATGTTGCGGCTCCAGTCCAGCCCGTAGCGCATGTGCTTGATCGCGTCGTAGACGTTGATCTGGCCGTCCACGACGTTGCCGATCGCGCCGGTGTAGTACTTCCACGAGACGTGCGCCCGGTCGAGCAGATCGCCGATCGTCGGATCGTCGACGCACGGGAAGATGCCCGGCGTCTGGATATCCTCGCCGGCGCCGAAAAGCAAGGCCGTCGTGCCGGGCTTGGAGTCGCAGCCCCAGACGATGCCGTCGGTCGGGTTGCCGGCAAACTGGCTCTGCGCCGCGATCAGAAAGACGTGGCTCGGGAACGTCGGGATCAGGCGCGGCGCGAAGTTCATGTCCGCGAGCGCGTAGCGGTGCGCGAGATAGTGATAGATCGTCGTCTCGTAATCCGGCAGGTAGGCGAGCGCGAAACCCGCCGGCGGCACCGGATAGCCTTCGTTGGGCGTGACGTGAACCGACGAGAAGCCGTCCATCTTCCCGTTGTCCCATTCGTGTACGAGCGAGATGTGGCTGTGCAGGGGATCCGCCGGATACTCGAACGGCACCGCGTGCATCGGCACCGGCTTGCCGTCGATCGTCGCGGTCTGCGTGACGTTCGCGCCGGGGAACGGCCCGCCGTTCGCGAGCACCGACGAAGCGAAGAGATCGTCCATCGTGCGGTTCTCCTGCACGATGACGATGACGTGCGAGATCGGGCTGCCGGCGATCGGCCCCCCGAGCGCGCTCAGCGCCGCAAGCAAGAGATGCATCATACGAGGCAGCCTCCTTTGACAACGTGCCGGGGATCGCGCAGCGCGCGGACGTCGGCCCCCGCATCGCGCGCGAGCAGGAGCAGGTCGGCGGGTTCGCCGGCGGCGAGCACGCCGCGGTGCAGGCCGATCAGCTCGGCGGCGACGGACGTCGCCGCGTGCAGCGCCTGCTGCGGCGTCATGCCGAGCAGCGTGCACATCAGCTCGACCTCGTACGCGTAGTTCTCGTGAAAGTTGAAGGGGGTGCCGGCGTCGGAGCCGCCGGCGATCCGCACGCCGCTCTGGTACGCGTGGCGAATGTTGCGAACCATCGCCTCGTTCACCGTGCGTGCCTTGGTGATGACGAACTCGGGCTGGCCGCCGTCCTCGGCATGGGCCAGGATGCAGGTCGGCGCGGTCAGCGTCGGCACGAGGAAGGTTCCGCGTTCTTTGAAGAGCGCGATCGCTTCGTCGTCGAGCATGTGGCCGTGCTCGATCGAGTCGACGCCCGCGCGCAGCGCGTTCTTGATGCCCAGCGTCCCGATGGCGTGCGAAGCGACGCGCAGGCCGTGGCGGTGCGCTTCGTCGATGGCGGCGGTGAGCTCTTCGGGCGTGAGCTGCGCGTTGCCGGGTACCGCGCCTTTGGTAAGCACGCCGCCGGTCGCGATGAGCTTGATGCAATCGGCGCCGGCCCAGAGCTGCTCGCGCACGCCCTTGCGCGCCTCCCACGGCGAATCGATCGCGCGGCCCAGCGGCCAGCCGTGCCCACCGGTCATGCAGAGCACGGCGCCGGCGGCGCGCATGCGCGGGCCGGGGATCAGCCCCGCTTCGATCGCGTCGCGCACGTCCTGCGCGATCGCGTTCGAGCTGCCGACGTCGCGGATCGTCGTGACGCCGGCGCGCAGGCTCTTGCGCGCGTTGGCGACGGCGCGCAGCAGGCGCTGTCCCGGCGTCGAGGTTTTTACGGCGAGCATCGTATCCGGCTCGCCGCTCGCTTCGAGATGCGCGTGTGCGTTGACGAGGCCGGGCGTCACGCATGCGGCTTCGAGATCCGCCTCGCCCTGCGCGGCGCGCACGCCGAGCACGATGCTTCCGTCGATCTCCAGATCGACGTTGTGCCTAGGCGGCTCGAGCGTGCCGTCGTAGAGGGTTCCGGCGCGGACGATCATGCGCCGGTCATTCTCTACCGGAGGCCGCGAGCTTCTTTGCCCCGAAGGTACGGCGATGCTTCACCATCGGCGGATCGTCGCGACCGCATTCTCGTTGCTCGCCCTCGTCGCGTGCCGCGGCGCTGCGCCGTCGCTGCCCGGCAGCAGCGGTACGGCTCCGGCCCACCGGCGCGCGGCGGCGGTCGTGACCGCGCCGAGTTTCGTAACGGTCGGTCCGTTCGGCGTTCCGGGGAAGATCAACGCGTTCGCGAGCGATCCGAAAAATCCGATCGTGCTCTACGTCGCGAGCGGTCGCGGCACCGGGCTCGAATCCTACTCGAGCGCAGGCATCTATCGCTCGCTGGACTTCGGCGCACACTGGCAGCCGGTCGACCGGGGCCTCACGGATCCGAGCGGGGCGATCTCGTCGGTCGTCAACGCGCTGTGGCTGGATCCCGCGCATCCGGGCACGCTCGTCGCCGCCACCGAATACGACGGCCTCTTTCGCACGACCGACGGCGGCGACTCGTGGCGCAACGTCTACCGCACCACGGCGGCGACGCAAACGATCGCCTACGGCGGCGTGCTCTACGCCGCCACCGCGGCCGGCATCCTCGCTTCGAGCGACGACGGTGCAACGTGGCGCGTGCAGCTCCCCGCGACGAGCACGCAAGCGCCCACCGCCTTCGGGGCGACCGCCGGGAAGGCGGGCAGCGCGCTCTACGCGGGCTTCACGAACGGCAACATCGACGTGTTGATCGGCGGAGCGTGGAAGAAGGCCGGTACGCTGCCGTACGACGCGCATACCGGCACCGACGGCAGCACGCCGGCGGTCCATCAGATCGCGGTCGATCCGCTCGCGCCGAAGACGGTCTACGCGAGCTCCAACGACGGGCAGTGGGATCAGGATCTGCACGGCTCGCTCGACGGCGGGCGCACGTGGGTCAACGTCTACAATCAGCAAATCTACAACGTCGGGCTGGGCGCTCAGGCGATCGCCTTCAGCGCGGTGCACCCGCACCGCCTCTACGTGGGGACGGACGGCGCGCTCATCTGGATCGACGCCGACGGAACGGCGAATCCCAGCGGCGAGCTGGCCGCGACGCTCTCGGTCATCGACATCCGCAACCTCTGGACCGCGCCCAACGGCAGCGACGACAGCTGCTTCGTCGCCTCGGATCAAGGGCTCGACTACGTTCCCGCCTGTTCGCTGCGATCGAACGCACCCCAGGACGCCTACGTCGGCGCGACGATCTCCTCGTCCCTCGCGCGCCGTTTCGCGGTCGCGCCGAACGGCCAGACGATCGTCACCTCGCTCCAAGACTGGGATAGCTTCTACACGACGACCGGCGGCAAGCGCTGGCTCTACAACTTCGGAAATCTCTACGAGGACGGCTTCAACGAGCTGCGCCCGGGAAGCCCGAACGTCTGCTTCGCGTACGACGAAGCGTGGGGCTTTCGCATCTCGACCGACGGCTGCGTCACCTACGGCCAGCCGCTCGGAGTGCAGAAGACGATCGCTCCTAGCCGCCTGATGACGACGCCGATCGCGTTCGATCCGACCAACCCGATGCTGATGTACGTCGCCGCGGGATGGGTCGCCGGCGCCGGTTTCGAGCCCTCGCCGCAAGCGGTCTTTGGCTCCAGCGACGGCGGCACGACGTTCCACCGGCTGGCGTGGCCGGTCTCGCAGCCGGGTGCGGTGGTGGTCGATGCGAGCAACGGCAAGCACATCCTCGTCGGCGGGATGAAGAAAGGGCGATCGTCGCTCTCGGTTACCTTCGACGGGGGGAAGAGCTGGACGAGCTCGCGCGGCGTGCCGGCGACGCCGTTCTGGTACGCGATCACGATCTCACCCGCAAACGGCAGCACCGTGCTGGCGTCGAGCGTCGATGCCGCGAACAACGTCTTCGTGCTGCGCAGCAGCGACGGCGGCCGCACCTTCAGCCGCGTCGCGACCGTCGTCAACGCGCCGCTGATTCGCGGGCGGATCGATGCCGATCGCATGACGCGGGGCGCGCCCGGCCGGGCCGCAGCCGGCGAGGAGGAAGAGGCGCATCAGCCGGCCTTCGTCTACTCACCCGAGCGCGAGATCCGCTACAACCAAGACGTGACCAGCGGCACGCCGGCCGTCGTCATCACGACCTTGCGCGGCGCGTACATCTCGACCAACGACGGCACGACGTGGACGCGGCTCGACCACGATCTCATCGCCCACAGCTTCTGGGGCATCCGCTGGGTGAACGGCTACCTCTATCTCGGTTCCGACGGCCAGGGCGTGCTCAAATCCACCGCCCCGGTGCAGCTGCCCTAACCGCTCGAGGACGACAGCGCTTCGAGCGCTTGATAGGTTTTGCTCGTGAGGGCGTGGTCGAGAACGCTTGCGATGTAGCGCGAGGCGGTGCGGACCTTGGCGAGATCGACGCCGGTCTCGATGCCCATCCCGTGCAGTAAGTAGAGCACGTCCTCGGTGCCGACGTTTCCGGTCGCGCCGGGCGCGTACGGGCAGCCGCCCAGGCCGCCCGACGACGAGTCGAAGCGGGCGATCCCGTTCTGCAGCGCCGCGTAGAGGTTGGCGAGCGCCGTTCCGCGCGTGTCGTGGAAGTGAAAGGCGATGAGCTCGAGCGGAATCTTCTGCAGCAAGAGCGGCACGAGCTCGTCGACTTGGCTCGGGACGCCGACGCCGATCGTGTCGCCGATGGAGAGCTCGTCGCAACCCATCTGCATCAGCTTGACCGCGACGTCGACGGTCATCTGCGGCGTTACGGCGTCGCCGAACGGCGAGCCGAAGGCGGTCGAGACGTAGCCGCGCACCCAGGCGCCGTCGTTCTTCGCGGCGCGCACGACGTCGCGAAACGTCGCGAGCGATTCGTCGATCGTCATGTTGATGTTGCGTTTCGTGAACGCTTCGGAGGCGGCGGTGAAGACGGCGACCGCGTCGGCACCGGCCTCGCGCGCGCGCTCGTAGCCGCGCATGTTCGGCGTGAGCACGGGGTAGCGCACGCCCGGCGCTTTGCGAATGCGCGCGAACACTTGGGCTGCGTCGGCGAGCTGCGGAATCGCCTTCGGGCTCACGAACGAGGTCGCTTCGATCCAGCGCAGCCCGGTCTGCGAGAGCAGATCGATGTAGCGCACCTTGGCGTCGGTCGGCACCAGCACGGCCTCGTTCTGGAGCCCGTCGCGCGCCCCCATCTCGAAGAGGGTGACGGATCGCGGAAAGCTCATGCTCCCAACTACCCGAGTTCGACCAGCGGGGTTCCGCCGGCTACGATCTCGCCTTCCTTCACCAGCACCCGCTTGACGCTGGCGCCGACCGACGCTTCGATGCGGTGCTCCATCTTCATCGCTTCGAGCACCACCAAGAGCGCGCGCTCCGCCACCTCTTCTCCCTCGCGCACCGCGATCTTGACGATCTTTCCGGGCATCGGCGCCGTGACGCGGCCGTCGCCGCCCGCGCCGCCGCTCGCCGCCGCTCCGTCGGCCGAGGGCGCGTCGGCGAAGCGCAAGCGGTAATAGCCGCCGTCGACGTGCACGCCGAAGCCCCCGCCCTCGCGAACGACCTCGCCCGCGATCGTCTCGCCTTCGAACGTTGCGACGACGCGCTCGCCCTGGCGGCGGGCGCGCAGCTCGCCGACCAGCTCGCCGGAGAGGAACCAAACGCCGGATCCGACGGTGGCGTCGGCGACGAGCGCGACGATTGCGTCCTCGTGCTGCAGGCGCAGCGGCATGCCGACGCCGCCCACGCGCCAGGGCGCCGCGCCGTCCACCAGCAACGCCGCCGCGGCGAGCAGCGCCGCTTGGCGCGGAACGCTCCTCTTTGCGAAGATCGACTCGTCGAGCCGCTGCGCGAGAAAACTCGTCGTCGTCGCACCGGCGCGGTACGCGTCGTCGCGCAGGATCCAGAGTAACAGCGGAACGTTGGCGCGCACGCCGTCGATGCCGAAGCGTTCGAGCGCGGCGGTCATGCGGGCGATCGCGTGCGCACGATCGCTGCCGAAGACGATCAGCTTGGCCAGCATCGGGTCGTAGTAGAGGCTCACCTCGCTGCCCGCGGTAACGCCGGAGTCGAGCCGGATGCCCGGCCCTTCGGGCGGCGACCAGCGCGTGATGACGCCGGTCGAGGGGAGCAGATGGTTGGCCGGATCCTCCGCGTAGATGCGCGTTTCGATCGCCCAGCCGCGCGGCCGCACGTCGTGTTGCGAGAGCGTCAGCGCCTCGCCGCTTGCGATCCGCAGTTGCCACTGCACGAGATCGATGCCGTAGACGAGCTCGGTGACCGGATGCTCGACCTGCAGCCGCGCGTTCATCTCGAGGAAGTAAAAGCTGCCGTCGCCGTCGAGCATGAACTCGCACGTGCCGGCGTTGACGTAGCCGACGGATTGCGCCGCGCGCACCGCCGCTTCGCCCATCCGTTCGCGTAGCTCCGGCGAGACGGCGACCGAGGGCGCCTCTTCGACGATCTTCTGGTGGCGGCGCTGGATCGAGCACTCGCGCTCGCCGAGGTGGATCGTGTTGCCGTGCGCGTCGGCGAGCACCTGAATCTCGATGTGGCGCGGATCGCGCAGGTAGCGCTCGAGCAGCACCGCGTCGTCGCCGAACGCCGACTTGGCCTCGCGCTTGGCGGCGTCGAGGGCCTCGTCGAATTGCGCGAGCGACTCGACCACGCGCATCCCGCGGCCGCCGCCGCCGGCGCTGGCCTTGATCAGCAGCGGAAAGCCGACGCGCTCGGCCTGCGCGCGCAGCGTCGCGAGCGTTTGGTCGTCGCCGTCGTAGCCCGGCACGGTCGGGACGTCCGAGGCGCGCACGCGCCGTTTCGCCTCGATCTTGCTGCCCATCGCCGCCATCGCCTCGGGCGACGGTCCGACGAAGATCAGGCCCGCCGCGCGCACCGCGCTCGCGAACCCGGCTCGCTCGGAGAGGAAGCCGTATCCCGGGTGCACGGCATCGGCGTTCATCGAGACCGCCGCGGCGATCGTCGCATCGCCGTCCAAATACGATTCGGCGGCGGGCGCCGGCCCGACGCAGCGGGCGTCGTCGACGAAGCGCAGATGATAGGCGTTCGCGTCGGCCTCGGAATAGATGCCGAGCGGCGTGATGCCGAGCTCTCGCGCGGCGCGCGCGATGCGCACGGCGATCTCGCCGCGGTTGGCGATCAGCAGCCGGCGAATCATCGCGCGAAGCTCGCCGGACGCCGCTCCAAGAAGGCGCGCAGACCCTCCTGGCCCTCCGGCGTGACGCGTTGCTTGGCGATCGCGCGCGCGGTGAGCTCCTTGGAGGCGTCGTACGAGCACGCGCGCACGTCGTGCACCAGCGCCTTGGCGGCCGCGACCGCGCTCGGACCGGCGGTGTGCAGCTCGCCCAGGACGCGATCGACCGCCTGGTCGAGCGCGTCGCTTGCGACGACTTCGTGCACCAGGCCGATCTCGCGGGCGCGTGCCGCGCCGAAACGCTCGCCGGTCAGGAAGAGCGCGCGCGCGTGCGAAGCGCCGATCTTGGCGAGCACGAACGGCGAGATCACCGCGGGGATGATCCCGAGCTTGCTCTCGGTGAAGCCGAAGAGCGCATCGTCGCTCGCGATCGCAACGTCGCAGACGGCGACGAGCCCGGCGCCTCCGCCCAAGGCGGCGCCGTGAACGCGGGCGATCGTCGGCTTCGGGCAGCGGTCGATGGTGCGGAACATCTCGCTCATCCGCTCGGCGTCGGCGACGTTCTCGTCGTACGAGAGCGCGAGCGAGGCGCGCATCCAGTTGATGTCGGCGCCGCCGCAGAAGACGCGCCCCTCGCCGGAGAGCACGACCGCGCGGACGTGCGGGCTGGTGCCGAGCTGTGCGAACGTTTCGTCCAGCGCGGCGATGACCTCGGCGTTGAAGGCGTTGCGGACGTCGGGGCGCGCCAGGGCGACGCGGGCGACGCCGTCGTCGATGGAGACGGAGAGGCTCTCGGGCATGCCGGGCGCTTCTCGCTCCCATCCGGCGGCGCCTTGATGGCGTATAGTGAGGGTATGGCGCAATCGACTCGCCCCTCGCTCCCGCGGACGATTTACCGCTACGCGGTGACCACGCGGGTCAGTCACTGGCTTTGGGCAATCGCCTTTGCGGTGCTCGTTTCGAGCGGGCTGCAGATCTTCAACGCGGCCCCGTACCTCGACGCGAGCGACAAGAGCGATCCCGCGCGCCGCGTGCTCGCGATCGATTCGCCGAGCCAGGGCGTCGGCACGACGACCGTCCTCGGGCGCACCTTCACGACGACCGGCTGGCTCGGCTGGACCGACGACGGCATGGGCTCGAAGACGGGCCGCGCCTTCCCGGGCTGGATCACGATTCCGGCTTATCAGGATCTCGCCGACGGCCGGCGCTGGCATCTCTTCTTCGCGTGGATCGCGGCGGGGTGCTGGATCGCGTGGATCGTCTCGGCCGCGATCAAGGGAAGCTTGCAAGAGATGGTCCTGCGCCCGAGCGACCTTCCCAAAGCTTGGCAGATGCAGCTCTACTATCTCAAGCTGCGCAAAGAGCCGCCGCGGCACGGGACGTACAATCCGCTGCAGAAAGCCGCCTATACCTTCGTCGGCTTCGTGCTCGCGCCGTTGGTCGTGCTCACCGGAATGGCGCTCTCGCCGGGGATCGACGCGATCGCGAGCCCGCTCACCGTCGTCTTCGGCGGGCGCCAGTTCGCGCGGCTTTGGCATTTCGCCGGGATGATGTTGCTGATCGGATTCTTCGCCGTCCACGTCTTTCAAGTCGCCACGCAGGGGTTCCTCAATCAAATGAACGCGATGATTACCGGGCGCTTCCGGTTAAGCGAGCGCGACGGAGCCGGGCCGTGAAGCGCCGGATATTTCTGGCCTCGTCGATCGGCGCGGCGCTGACCGGCTGCTCGCCGATCGGTACCGCGCTCAACGACAACCCGGGCTTTCATCGGATGCTCGGATCGGTGCAGGGGCTCAACCATCTGCTCATCGGCACGCGCGGCATGGCGCGCGAATATCGCGACGCCGACGTCGACCGGAACTTCCGCACCAACGGCTTCTCGACGCCGGCCGATGCGGCGTACGCGCGCATGGTTGCCGGCGGGTTTCGCAGCTATCGCCTGGTCGCCGACGGCGCCGTCGAGCGGCCGCACGCCTTCACGCTGGACGAGTTGCAAAGGATGCCGCAGCAGACCCAGATCACGCGCCACGATTGCGTCGAAGGCTGGAGCGCGATCGGCAAGTGGAGCGGCGTGCGCCTCGGCGACGTGCTCGACGCGGTCTCGCCGCGCGCCGGCGCGCGCTACGTCGTCTTCCACTGCCTCGATAACGACGGGCAAGGCAATCTCTATTACGAAAGCCTCGATTTGCACCAAGCCCGCCACCCCCAGACGATTCTCGCGCTGCGTCTCAACGACGCGCCGCTCGATCCCGATCACGGCGCTCCCGTGCGGCTGCGCGTCCCGACTCAGCTCGGCTACAAGAGCGCCAAATGGGTCGCGCGTCTCGAGTTCGTCGGCAGCTATGCCAACATCATGGCCGGCCACGGGGGCTACTGGGAAGACCAGGGCTACGAGTGGTACGCCGGCATCTGATCTAGTCCGGGGAGCGAGGGTCACGCGCGGCGGAGTTCGAGCGCTATAATCGGGTTATGACGGTGCGCATGGCCGTCGCGGTGCTGGCGGTGTTGGCGATGCTGCCCGCGGCGAGCTCGCCGGATTTGGTGGCGTCGCTGGACCGGACGGCGTCAGACTATTTCGCCGGCGTTGCGGCGATCGCGGACGTGACCGGGCGCGACGACGCGATCGATTACTACCAGCGCCTCGAAGCCGACGTCGCGATGCAGGACGAGCCGCCGCCGGAGGGTACGAGCGATGCGGCCTGGCAAGCGACGGTGCGCCAGATCGCGCAACTGGATTTGAGCGCGGCGCGCCAACTGCTGGCGCGCAGCTACGCGCCGATGGCGCAGATCCGCGGCCTGGGCGAAACGTTCGTGCAGTCTTCGGTGGACGGCACGATGCAGGCGGTCGCCGTTTACGTTCCGAGTACGTACGTTCCCGGGAGGCCGTCGCCGCTGGTCGTGTTTCTCCACGGGCGCCCACAGACCGAGACGCAACTGCTCGCCCCGCCGTTCGTCGCCGATTTGGCGGAACGCTCCGGGGCGATCGTGGTCGCACCGTACGGCCGCGGCTACTACGATTTCGAAGGCTCGGAGCGCGATGTCTACGACGCGCTCCATGCGGCCGAACGCGCGTTCACGATCGACCCGCGCAAGCGTTACCTGGCCGGCTACTCGATGGGCGGCTTCTCGGTCTTCCGCATCGCTCCGGTCGACCCGGGCGCGTGGTCGGCCATCATGGATATCTCCGGTGCGCTCGTCGGTTCGGTGGCGCGCGAGTTCACGCAACGGTTGAAAAACGTCCCGGTCTACGTCCTCACCGGGGCCAAGGACGATGCGATTCCCACCCGATACCCGGCGATCACCGCGATCTACCTGCGCGACGCCGGCTTCTCGGTCTCGTTCTACTCCCTGCCCTCCGGGACGCACCGGCTGGGCACCCTTCTGCCGATCCTGCGGTTGGCGCTGGACGATATGGAGCGCGGCATCGTCCGGGTGCCGGCCGGCACGAGCACCCTGCCCCTTCCGATCGCCCCTCCCGCAATGGGCCTGAAGACCTAGCGGCTCGAAGGCGTTAGGGGGCAAGTAGCCGGGGCTCGCCTGCCGAAGGCGCTCTTTCATGCCGAAGCTGACGGTCCTAGGCGCGGCCCTCGCGCTCGTCCTCGCGATTCCGGCCGGTGCCCAAGAGCCCCCCGGAGCCACCTTTGCGCCCGCGCCGCCGGGGGCCGTGGTGCAGAGCCAACTCGTCTATCTCGCCGGTGAGGCGATGCACTCGCAGTGGCGCGCGGTCGCGAGCAAACGCGAAGTGGGCGCGAGCGGCGGCGAAACGTTCTATCAATGGTATCTCTCGATCTACGCGATCGACGGCACGACCTATCGCCTGAAATACCAGTCGCCCGGCAACGGCGGCCCGCTGAGCCGCGTCGAGAAGGCCAACGGCGCGAGCATGTGGTTTCCGGCGCAGTCGCTGCAGATTACCGGAGCCGCCGAACTGATGCAGCCGGGCGTGCAGCAACTCGTCGTCGCGTCGCACGAGACCGGTGCCGACTGCGGCAGCGCGACCGTTTCGGTCTTTGCCACCGATGGGCACGGCAACGTCGTGCCGGCGGTCTCGCTGCAGAACGGCTGCGATTTGCGCCCGACGATCGTGCACGGCTCGAAGGGCGATACGCTGCGCCTCGATGGGCCCTACTACGCTGCCGACGCGCCGATGTGCTGCCCCACCAAGCCCAAGGCGAGCGCGGTGCTGCGCTACGCCGGCGGCAAATGGACGCTGACGCCGCCGTACTACCAGCTCTTCGTGGGGAAGCTGCCGCCGGAGTAAGCGCCGGCAAACCATGGATCGCCTGCGACAATCGCGCGAGCTCCTGCGCCACATCGCGATGCTGCTTTCGGCGGATCAGCCGCTCTCCGACGTTCTGCGCGAACTCGGCGCGCTGCTGGCGGAGAACTTCGAAGCCGGCGTGCGCGTCTCGTACGCCGGGGAGGACGCCGAGACGCGGCGCTACGAGTACGGGGACGTGGCCGAGGACCGGCCGGTCGTCTCGGTTCCGGTCTCGTTCTCCGGTCTGGTTCTCGGCGATCTGACGATCGTCTCGCCCGCACCGCTCGACGCCGACGACGTCGCGCTGCTCGAAACGTGTGCGGTCTACCTCGGCGCGCGGCTGCACGACGAGCAGAGCCGCGTGCGCACCGAACGCTTGGAAAGGCTTGCGTTGACCGACTCGCTTACGACGGTGTCCAATCGGCGTGCCTTCGATCAAGTGCTCGCACGCGAGTGGTCGCGCGCTCGCCGCAACGGCAGCCCGCTCGCGCTGCTGATGCTCGACATCGATCACTTCAAGCTCTACAACGACGCTTACGGCCATCGCGCCGGCGACCAATGCCTGCGTTCGGTGGCGGCCGCCGCCTCGTCGTGCCTGCGCCGCCCCGGCGACTTCTTCGGGCGCTACGGCGGCGAGGAGTTCGTCGCGCTGCTCCCCGAGACGGGCTTGGACGGCGCGCTGATCGTTGCCGAAGCGATGCGCGGCGCGGTCGAGCGCTTGGCGATGGCGCATGGCAGCACCGCGGGCGGGCGCATCACCGTGAGCGTCGGCGCGGCGCAGTGCATGCCGAAGGAGACCGTCGACTCGGGCGAGTTGGTCGGCTCCGCCGATGCGGCGCTCTACGCCGCCAAATCCGACGGCCGCAATCGCGTCGTCGGCGCGCACGCGCTCGCCGCCGAAAAACTCGACGCCCGCGGCATCCTGGGGAATCTGCCGTCGCGGTCGACGCGCTTCGTCGGCCATACCAACGAGGTCGCGCGCCTGACGTCGGCGCTCGAGCGGAACGTGGTGGTGACGGTGACCGGGGCCGGCGGCGTGGGCAAGACGCGTATCGCGATCGAGATCGCGCGGCGCCTGGCCGGCTACTTTCCGGACGGTACCTGGTTCCTCGATCTCGCGATGCTCGACGACCCGAACGATTTTCTCCCGTTCGCCTGCGAGGTGCTGCGGACGGTCGCGCCGCTCGCGCGCGACGAGGCGTCGCTCGCCTCGGCGCTGCGCGACAAGCGCGCGCTGGTCGTGATGGACAACTGCGAGCACGTCATCCCGCAGGCGGCGGAGCTGGCGCGCACGTTCGCGCAGCACTGCCCCGAGATGCGTCTGCTCGCGACCTCCCGCGAGCCGCTGCGCGTCAAGGGCAGCGTCACCCACCGCTTGGGATCGCTCGCCCTCGAAGACGCGGTCGAACTCTTCGTGGAGCGCGCTCGCGCCGCCGGCATTTGGCTGGGCGACGAACGGCGCGCGATCATCGCCGCGATCGTCCAGCAGCTCGACGCCATTCCGCTCGCGATCGAGCTGGCCGCGCCGCAACTGCGCAACATGACGCCCGAGGAACTGCTGCGCCGCCTCGACGACCGGCTGCAGGTGCTCGGCATGAGCAATCGCGGGGCGCCCAGCCGTCAGCAGACGCTCGAGGCGCTGCTCGACTGGAGCCACCGGCTGCTCGACGAAAAGGCGAGCGCGCTCTTCCGCCGCCTAGCCGTGTTCACCGGCGGCTTCACGCTCGAGGCCGCGATGCACGTCTGCGCCGACGAGGAGCAGCTCAACGAAGCCGCGACCGGCGAAGCGCTGGCCGATCTCGTCTCGAAGTCGCTGGTCACCGAAGAGTCGGCGCTCGCGGGCGTGCGCTTTCGCATGCTCGAGATCACGCGCATCTACGCGCAGGGGCTGCTGGTCGAGTCGGGCGAGTTCGATGCGGCGGCGTACGCGCACGTCCGCTTCTTCACGACGCTCGCCGCGCGGTTCGAGGGAACCCTCGAGGCGACGCCGGTAACGTATTGGCGCAAGCTCGTTTCGCTCGACGGGCAGAACTTCCGCGCCGCGCTCTCGCTGGCGATCGACGCCGGCGACGTCGACAGCATCGCCGCGATGTGCCAATCGCTGCACTACTGGCTTTGGGAGCACGGCGCCGTCCAAGCCTCCGATCTCACCCGGCGGATCGCCGCGATTCTGGCGACCACGCTCAAGCCCTCGGTCGAAGCGCCGATGCGCCTGGCGCTCGCGGCGCTCGTGCGGCGCAGCGACCGCCCGCGTGCGTACGAGTCGGCGCGGCGTTCCCTCGAGCTCTATCGCGCGCTCGGCGACGATCTGCACGTCGCCGACGCGCTGCGCTCGACGGTGACGCTCGAGCACGAGACGATGCCGTCGTTCGATGCCGGGCTCGAAGGCGAGATGCACCGTTACGTGGAGCTCATGCTCGACGCTGGCAGCACGCTGCGCGCCGCGGAGCTGCTCAATAATCTGGGCGTCTTCTACGCGCAATCGCTCGACGAGTCGCGCCTGCACGACGCGCTCGAGTGCTTCGAGCGCGCCGGCGCCCTGCTCGAAGCGCGCAACGACAGCGATCGCTGCGGGCGCGTCGTCGGCAACACCGCGGGCATCGCGTTCCTGCTCGGCGACGCCGAGCTCGCCGCGCGCCGCAGCCGCCGGGCCGTCGAGCTCTTCGATCGCAGCGAAGAGGGCTGGAGCGGCGGCCGCCAGTGGGCCAACCACGGCTATTACCTGCTCGCCTGCGGTCGCGTCGACGAAGCACGCAGCGCGCTGCGCCGCGGCATCGGCGTGCTGCGCGATCTCGGCGACCGCCTCGGCTTGGCCGGCGCCCTCGAGTACATGGCGCAGCTCTACCACCGCACCGGAAACGATCGCCTTGCGGCGCGCCTGATCGGCTTTGCGAACGCGACCTTCGGCCCCGGCGTCGCGCGCCAGGCGCGCGAGTCCGAGATGCTCTCGGAGCTGCAAGAAGCCGTGCGCGCCAACCTCGGCGACGAAGCCTACAACGCCGAAACTCACCGCGGCGCCGGCACCACCGTCGAGGAGATCGTCCGCGAAACCGAGAGCGCTTAGCGCTACAGCTCGGCTTCGGTTTGGGCGAGTTCGGCGGCGGACTCGCGGCGAGAGAGGGCGATCCACATGCCGCCCATGACGAACGCGGCCCCTAGGAGCTCGCGCAGGCCGAAGCGCTCGCCGCCCAGGAGGATGCCGACGGCGACCGCGATCACCGGGATGATCAGCGCGGAGAGCCCGACGATCCACGCTTGCACGCGGCGCAGCACCCAGAGATTCAAAAAGAAGGCGAGGCTGCTGCCTAAGAGCGCGAGGTAGAGCACGGCGGCGATCGAGGGCGGCGAGAGCGCGAGCCGCCAATCGGTTCGTTCCAGCCACAGCCCGAGCGCACCGATGCCTAACCCCGAGAGCAGCATCGCGGGCGGCAGCGTGCGCAGCGGATCGTGATGGGCGTGACGGCGCGCGTAGACGTTGGCGAAGGCCGACGAAGCGGCGGCGCCGATCACCGCGAGCGCGTAGAGCGGCGAACCGCGGGCTTGTCCTTCGAACGAGATCACCGCGACGCCGGCGAAGGCGAGGCATGCGCCGGCCCAGATGCGCGGCGTGGTGCGCTCGTTCGCGAGAACGTGCGCGAAGCCGAACACGAAGAAGGGGAGAACGCCGAAGAGCACCGCGACCAGCCCCGAGTCCAGCCGCGTCTCGGCCGTGTACGTCAAGATGTAGTTGAGCCCGAAGAGGCAGACGGTCAGCACGGCCACGAGCTTCCAGGGGAACGCGCCTTCGTTCGCGGGCCTCCGGCGAACGAACGCGGCCGCGGCGTAGAGTGCGAGGCCCGCGACGACGAAACGCAGGCCGACGCCCGTGAGCGGCGGCGCGAACTGCAGCCCGGCTTTGATGGCAAGCCACGTCGTCCCCCAGATCGTACACATCCCCGCATATGCGGCGACGACGGCGGTGCGGTCGCGCGGCTCCATCGGCGCTGCTTTTCTGCGCCGGGATGCCAGACCCGCTCGCCGAATGAGAAGGCGAGATGCCTCGCGATCGAGATCTCGTCCGCCGCGCGGCGCTGGTGCTCTCGTCCGATCGCCCGATTCGCGACTTGTTCGACGAGTTGAGCGCGATGCTGGCGTCGTACGTCGACGCCTCGATCGTCTTGATCGTGCTGGCGCTCGACGGCCCGCCGCAGATCGCGTACCTCTATCTCGACGGGCAGAGCGGCGAGCCCGACGAGCGCCGTCTCTCGCTGACCTCGACCTCCGGGCGGGTCTTCGAAACCGGCGTACCGATTCGCTACGCGCGCGCGGGCGACTGGCCGGGCCAGCATCTCGTCGCGCTGCACGGCAAGACCGCTCGTCCGGAAGCGGCGATCTTCGTGCCGATCGTCTTCGGCGGGCGCAACATCGGCGTGCTCAGCGTCCAATCGACGATTCCCAACGCCTACTCCGAGGACGACGTCGCGATGCTCGAGACGTGCGCGCTCTATCTGGGAGCGCGCGTCAACGACGAGCAACAGCGCAAGGCGGTCGAGCGCTACGAGCGCCTGGCGACGATCGACGTGCTCACCGGCGTGGCCAACCGCAACGCGCTCGACCGCACGCTCGAGCGCGAGTGGCGGCGCGCGGCGCGCGCGCGCTCCTCCCTCGCGATGCTGATGATCGACGTCGATTTCTTCAAAGCGTTCAACGACACGTACGGCCACGTCGCCGGCGACTCGTGCCTGCAGCGCGTCGCCGGCGTCGCCGAAGACTGCCTGGTTCGCCCGAGCGATCTCTTCGCGCGCTACGGCGGCGAAGAGTTCGCCGTCGTGCTGCCCGACACGGACCTCGACGGCGCGGTGCGAATCGCGGAGACGATTCGCCAGGCCGTCGTCCGGCTCGAGATTCCGCACGAGGGCACCTCGCTGGGCTGCGTCTCGGTGAGCCTGGGCGCTGCGGCCGTCGATCCCTCGCCGGCCGATCTGCCCGTCGGGCTCGTGCGCGCCGCCGACGCGGCGCTCTACGAAGCCAAGCAGCGCGGGCGCAACCGCGTGGCGGCAAGCGGTTACGCCTCGGCACAGCCGCCCGTCGAACAGCGCCGTCGCACGCGCGGCAACCTTCCCACGCCGCGCACGCGCTTCATCGGCCGGCGTCACGATTGCGCGCGGCTGCGCGCCGGCGTGCTGGAGCATCGCCTTACCACGGCGATCGGCCCGGGCGGCGTGGGGAAGACGCGCATCGCGCTGGAGGTGGCGCGCGGCCTCGACGAAGCCTTCCCGGACGGCGTCTGGTTCGTGGATCTCACCGAAGTCACCGACGCGAGCGAGCTCGCCGCCGCCGTCTCGGCGGCGTTGCGCGGCCTGGTGCCGCCGCACCGCAGGAACGCGGATCTCGTTGCGGCGCTGCGCGGGCTGCAGGCGCTGATCGTGCTGGACAACTGCGAGCATCTGATCGAAGCGTGCTCGGCATTGGTCGACGAGATTCTGCTCGGCGCTCCCGAGATGCGCCTGCTCGCGACCAGTCGCGAGGCGCTCGCGATCGAAGGCGAGTTCGTCTATCGCATTCCGACGCTCGAAGTCGAGGAAGGCGTCGCGCTCTTCATCGACCGTGCCGGCGCAGCCGGCGTGAGCGAATCGCTCGCCCACGACGTCGCGGTGGGCGAGATCGTCCGGCAGCTCGACGGGATTCCGCTCGCCATCGAGCTGGCGGCGCCGCGCCTTTCGACGATGTCGCTGGAGCAGCTGCGCGCCGGTCTAGGCGACCGTCTCTCGATGCTGCGCAACTCGAGCCGGCGCGCGCCGTCGCGGCAGCAGACGCTGCGCGCGATGATGGATTGGAGCTACCGCCTGCTCGACGGCGAGGAACAGATGGTCTTCCGGCGTCTGGCGGTTTTCGTCGGCGGTTGGACGCGCGACGCGGCGATCGCCGTGTGCAGCGACGCGGCGCTGTCGCCCGCGGCGGTAGCGGCGGCGCTCGACGACTTCGTCGACAAGTCGCTCGCGCAGGTCGAGATCGGCGGCGACGAGGCGCGCACGCAGATGCTGGAGACCACGCGCGAGTACGCGGCGGAGACGCTGGCGCGAACGGGCGAGACGGCAGAGATCGTGGCGCGGCATGCGTCGACGTACCGGCGTTTGGCGAACGAGGTCGCGCGCGCGCGGCTGCGCACCACGACGACGCGCTGGCTGCGCGCGGTGACGGCCGATCGCGGGAACTATCAGGCTGCTTTCTTTGCCTTGCTCGACGAGGAGCGCTTCGACGAGGCCGCGGAGATCGTGCTGGCGCTCAACGACTGGCTCTGGGATCGCGGCTGGCAATATACGATCGACATGACCAATCGCATCGACGACGTGCTCGCCGCGCGCTCGGATCTCAAGCCGGAGGTTCGTCTGGCGTTTGCGCTCTCGGCGGTGACGAGCTTGCGCCGCATCGCATCGAGGCGCGTGATCGAGATGGCTCGCCAGGTCTACGACGGCTACGTCGAGCGCGGAGAGACGCGTCTGGCGGCCGCCGCCTTGCGCGCCGTCGCTCACGCGCAGCTCGTCGTCGACGGCCACATCGACATCGCATTGGAGCGGAACTTCGCCGACGCGATCGAGCAGGCGATCGACCTGGGCGAGTCGGTCTTGGCGGCGGCGCTGCTGAACATGCTGGGGACGATGCAGACGCAGGCGATGGAAGACGACCGCCTACCGCGCGCGCGGGAATGCTTCGAGCGCGCCATCGGCCTGCTCGAAGTGCGCGGCGACGCCGATAGAACCGGCGTGCTCTACGGCAATAGCGGCGACGTCGCGTTCTATCTCGGCGATCCGCAAGAAGCGATGGAGCGGGCGCGCAAAGCCGTTGCGCTGATCGAGCACGGCGAAGAGCCTTGGCAGGCGGCGTTTCAGTACATGAACCTCGGCCATTTCGCGACCTGGTGCCGCCAGTTCGACGTCGCCAGGGAGGCGCTGCGCCGGGCGCGTACCGGACTGCCCGGCGACCCGTACTCGGTCGCCACCATCCTCGATAAGTTCGCTCGCCTGGCGCACGCCACGCAGCACGACGTCGCGGCAGTACGGCTGCTCGGCGCGGCCGACGCGGGATTCGAGCGTCACGGTATCAGCCGGCAACGCCGCGAGGGGGCGTTGGTCGAATCGATGCGCGCCGAGCTGACCGCACGCGTCGGACGCTCCTACGAGGTCGAATACCGGACCGGCCGGAGCCTCACGATCGACGAAATCGACGCCGAGGTCGCGCAGGTGTGACCGGGTGCTACTAACCTCGTGGGACAACGATCAGGTGGGGCGGACAGTTGCTCAATATGATTCAGCATTCGAATCAGGACGCGCAGGCGTTGCGAGGCCGGGGTGATTAAGGGGCAGAGCGCAGGATGGACGGTGTCGGCCGGCGGCGTAGAAGTCTCGCGTTCCTCGAACAGCTCAGGAAAGCAGAGCGAGTTCGGTATCTCGAATGCAACACAAGCGACTTTCACGTATTCTTGGGGTATTCAACTCTTGGGAGGGCCAGGTGCGGGCCAGGCAGCACAGGCGCCGGTATCGAAACCCGCTCCGCAGCCGGCACCGCCTCCGAATCCACAGTAGGGTCCGTACGCAGGATGTGAAGCCTAAATAACAAAACGCTACGCAGCGCTATGGCATCTCTTCTCCTCGCTCCCTGTGCGATGTTATGCAAAGCGCATTCGGCCTGAACGGCTGCATAGTTATCGTCATTGCCGGCGCCGGTACCTGGTTGGCCACTGCGCGGTTGCCGCTGCTTCCGCGTTTGGCCTGCTCTGGACTGGCCGTCTTGATCGGTGTCCTAGCAAATATAGGTGCGTACTACCACACCGGACCACATAGCACCGTCACTTTTATCGGCGCTGCCATCTGTTTTGGCATCGAGGCACTAATCTACTTACGTTGCATCTCAACAAAGAAAACATGAACCGCACGCTAATCCGTACAGAGGCGGCGCCGATTGGTTGAGCAGAATCCCAGCCCTCGCTATGTGATAACCCAGCGGATTACGCCGCCTTTTGGCAGGCTGAGTCGAGTATGCGTCGCCCGTGCGGGCCGGCCGACCTTTGAAGGCAGCGTCGCGGTGGCTACATTCGGAAGATGCCGAAGTGGGTGCGCGGCTGCGGGGCGTGCG
Source organism: Verrucomicrobiia bacterium (assembly GCA_035505015.1). GTDB lineage: Bacteria > Vulcanimicrobiota > Vulcanimicrobiia > Vulcanimicrobiales > Vulcanimicrobiaceae > DATJRF01. The sequence continues at coordinate 28,295 of DATJRF010000043.1, forward strand.
CGGCGGCGTCGAGGCCCATGGCGACGACGCGGCGCGTGTCGAGCGGGTCGATGATCCCGTCGTCCCAGAGGCGCGCGGTCGAATAGTACGGGTTTCCTTCTTTTTCGTACTTCTCGAGGATCGGCGCCTCGAACTCGGCTTTGGCTTGCGGCGTCATCTCGCCTTTGACCGTTGAGAGGACGCTCGCCGCTTGCGGGCCGCCCATCACGCTGATGCGGGCGTTCGGCCACATCCAGAGCTGGCGCGGCGAGTACGCGCGCCCGCACATGCCGTAGTTGCCGGCGCCGAAGCTGCCGCCGATGACGACGGTGAACTTCGGTACCTCGGCGCACGCGACCGCGGTGACGAGCTTGGCGCCGTCTTTGGCGATGCCGCCGTTCTCATACTCCTTGCCGACCATGAAGCCGGTGATGTTCTGCAGGAAGAGTAGCGGCGTGCCGCGCTGCGCGCAGAGCTCGATGAAGTGCGCGCCCTTGAGCGCGCTCTCGCTGAAGAGGATGCCGTTGTTGGCGAGGATTCCGACCGGATGCCCTTCGATGCGCGCGAAGCCGCAGACCAGCGTCGTGCCGTAGCGTGCCTTGAACTCGTGGAACTCGGAGGCGTCGACCAGCCGCGCGACGATCTCGCGAACGTCGTACCCGATTCGGCTGTCGGCCGGAATGACTCCGTAGATGTCGCGCGGGTCGTAGGCGGGCGGCTGCGGCTCCACGCGGTCCCACTGGCGGGGCAGCTCGAGGTGGAGGTTGCGCACGATCTCGCGCACGATGCCCAGCGCGTGCGGGTCGTCGTTGGCGAAGTGATCGGCGACGCCGGAGACGCGCGTGTGCACGTCGGCCCCGCCGAGCTCCTCGGCGCTCACCTCTTCGCCGGTCGCGGCCTTGACCAGGGGCGGGCCGCCCAGAAAGATCGTGCCGTTGCCCTTGACGATCACGGTCTCGTCGCTCATCGCCGGGACGTACGCGCCGCCCGCCGTGCACGATCCCATGACCGCCGCGATCTGTGCGATCCGCTTGCCCGACATGCGCGCCTGGTTGTAGAAGATGCGCCCGAAGTGGTCGCGATCGGGAAAGACTTCGTCCTGCATCGGCAAGAACGCGCCGCCCGAGTCGACCAAGTAGATGCAGGGCAGATGATTTTGCTCGGCGATCTCCTGCGCGCGCAGATGCTTCTTGACCGTCATCGGATAGTAGGTGCCGCCCTTGACCGTGGCGTCGTTTGCCACCACGACGCAGTGCTGTCCTTCGACGATTCCGATGCCGGTGACGATGCCAGCGCCGGGCGAGCCGTCGTGGTACATCCCGTTGGCGGCCAGCGCCGAGAGCTCCAGAAAATCGGTGCCGGGATCGATCAAGCGTTCGACGCGCTCGCGCGCCGTGAGCTTGTTGCGCTTGCGGTGCTTGGCGGTGGATTCGGCGCCGCCCCCGGCGCGAACGGCGATCAGCCGCTCGCGCAGTTCGGCGACGAGACCCTCCAACCGGGCGGCGTTGCGCTCGAAAGCCTCCGAGCGCCGGTCGAGACGGGATTCCAAGACGGCCATCGCTGCCCGGTGTTCGTGAGGCAGGGGTTAGAAGTCCCGCGCGCCGGCGAATCCCGGCCGCCGGAGGCGCTATACTACACAGACGATGGCCTCCCCGATGCAGATCGACGTCGCCGGCATGCTGCGCCCGGCGGGTGCGCTCGACCCGGATCCCCTGGCGCCGTATCGCGGCGCGCTCGACGAACGCTCGGCCGCGCATCTGCTGCGCCGCGCCGGTTTCGGCGGAACGCCCGACGACGTTCGCCGCTACGCGGCGATGAGCGTTGGGGATGCGGTCGAATCGCTGGTGCGCTTCCCGAGCGAAACGGTCGCGCCCCCCGACGTCTACGATCCAACCCCGGTTCTCGCGCAGTACGGCCCCGCCGGCCTGCGCGCGCTCTCGCGGCACGATCGCTTCGAAGTCCTCCACACCACGCAGATCGAGAGCGAAAAATCCGTTCGTGCGATCACGCTCTGGTGGCTCGACCGCATGATCGCGGGCCCGGCGCCGCTGCAGGAGCGGATGACGCTGGCCTATCACGGTCACTTCACCACGGCCGCCATCGGCAAGTACGTCTCCGCCAAGAACGTCTTCGATCAGAACCAGCTCTTTCGCAGCTATGCGCTCGGGAATCTGCGCGAGCTCACGCGGGCGGTCTCCAAGGACCCGGCGATGCTGCTCTACCTCGACAACGGCGTCAATACCGCGGCGCATCCGAACGAAAACTACGCTCGCGAGCTGATGGAGCTCTTTACGCTCGGCGTCGACCACTACACCGAAGACGACGTTCGTGAGTCGGCGCGCGCTTGGACGGGCTGGCGCTACGACCGCTTCAGCGGCGAGGTGCGCTTCGTTCCACGTTTCCACGACGACGGCGTCAAGACGTTCTTGGGCAGAACCGGAAACCTCGACGGCGACGACGTCGTCGATACGATCTTCGCCCAGCCGCAGTGCGCCCGCTTCTTCGCGGCTTGGCTGCTCAACGCGTTCGTTTACAACGACCCCGAATCGGCGCTCGTCGACGGCGTCGCGGCGATGCTGCGCAAGCACGATTACGAGCTCGCTCCGGTCGTTTCGGCGATTCTGCGCAGCAACGTTTTCTACTCGCCGCGCGCCTACCGGGCGCTGGTGAAGAGCCCGGTCGAGTTCGTCGTCGGCGCTTATCGTACGCTCGGCCTGCCGGAGGCGGAGCCGCGCACCGTCCTCGCGCTGCGGACCATGGGGCAGTGGCTCTTCTATCCGCCCAACGTCGCGGGATGGGCCGGGGGCGGCAACTGGCTGACCAGCGATACGATGATCGCCCGCCAAAACTTCTTGAGCGGCATCGTGAACTCGCGCAACGTCGAACGCTCGGCGTGGCTGGGATCGCTGCCGATGCAGCCGCAAAGCGCGAGCCGCGCGCTCGCGAGCGGCATCCTGCAAGACGACGCTTCACCCGCCACGCTCGCGCAGATCGGCGCTTTTCTCGAAGGTGCGGGCAGCTCGGCGCTCGGCGCGCTCTCGCCGGAGAACTTTGCGGAGCGCGCGAGCGGCGCCGCCTACCTGGCGCTGGCCTCGCCGGCCTTCCAATTGAGTTGAACGCGATGAAACGAACGAACTTTCTGCTCGGCTCGCTCTCCGGTTTGACCCTGGTCGCCAACACCGATCACGTCTTTGCGCGCGCGCTCGCGCAGACGCCGAGGCCGGGGCTGCCCGGCGCGCAAGACCGGACGCTCGTCCTGATCAACCTCTACGGCGGGAACGACGGCCTCAACTGCGTGGTGCCGCACGGCGATTCGCGCTACTACCAGGCGCGACCCACGATCGCCATCGCGCAATCCGACGTGCTGGCGATCGACGCGCAGAGCGGCTTGCACCCGTCGATGCGCTCGTTCAAGAGCATGTACGACGCGGGAAGCGTCGCGATCGTGCAGGGCGTCGGCTACCCCAACCCGGATCATTCGCACTTCCGCTCGACCGAAATTTGGCAGACTGCGGCGCCGCAGCGTTACGAGCACACCGGCTGGCTGGGCCGCTATCTCGACGACGCGAACCTTCCGGCGAGTAATCTCTTCAACGGCGTCGCGCTCGCGCAAGTGCTTCCCGAGGTGCTCGTCTCCTATCGCACCGACGTGCCGTCGATCGCGAACCTCGGCCAATACGGCTTGAGGATCGACAGCAACCGTGGGACCGCGGCGGCCTTCTCGTCGGTCGTGCGCGACCGCAGCCTGCCGTTCCGGTCGCCCTACCTCGGGCACGTCATGGAGATCGAAGATCACGCGCAGCGCGGCTCGCAGGAGCTGCCGCGCCTGATCGGCGGATACAAGACCTCGGCGTCCTATCCGGCGACGCCGCTCGGCCGCAGCCTCGCGCTCGCAGCGCAGATCGTCGGGAGCAACCTGGGAACCCGCGTGATCTACGTGCAGCACGGCTCGTTCGATACGCACGTCGGCCAGATTGGCGTGCAGGCGCGCCTGCTGCGCGAGTTCTCCGACGCGATCGCCGCCTTCTACGCCGATCTCGCCGCGCACGGCAACGACCGGCGCGTCTTGACGATGACCTTCAGCGAGTTCGGCCGGCGGATCGCCGAGAACGCCAACCACGGCACCGATCACGGCGAGGCTTCGCCGCTCTTCCTGATCGGCGGCGGCGTCAAGGGCGGGCTCTACGGCAGCGCGCCGGATCTGAGCGAGGCGAATATGGGCAACGTGCGCTTCTCGGTCGATTTCCGCAGCGTCTACGCGACCGTGCTGGAGCGCTGGCTGGGTACGTCCTCCCGAGGCGTCTTGGGCGGAAGCTTCTCGACGATCCCCGTGCTCGCGTAGCCGAAATTAGATCCGGGTACGGCTCTTAGCGGTGAAGCACGACGATGCCGTCGTCGCTGCTCGCCACGCGGTAGACGCCGCGCGCGACGAGCGCGCGGATGGCCGGTTCGTCGACGTCGTGCCAGCGGACCGAGAAGTGGGTCGCGTCGTAGACGAACCAGGTCTGGCCGTTCGCGTCGATCGAGGCGTTGGGATCCCGGCCGAGGTGGGCGAAGATTTCGTCTTCGGCGCCGACGGAGGCGTCGGGCGGCAACGCGGCGAGCGTGCGCGCCAGCAGCGCGTCGTGCGCGTCCGGCAAGCGGTAGAGGTAGTACCAGTACTCCATCGGGCTCGCCCAGATCGCGATCGCGAGCGAGGCGACCGCTGCCGCCGCGGCGGCGGCCGCTCCGGCGATCCGGCTGCGCAGCGCGGCGACCGCCGCGCCGTCGACGAAGGCGGCGAGCGCGTAGCCGGTGAGATTGGCGCTGTAGTGCGCCCCGGCGACGAGCGTGATCGGCTCGTGGGAGGCGAGCGCTTCGGCGAAGCCGGGGACGAGGAAGAGCGCGTAGCGCGAGAGGCACGGCACGAAGGCGAGCGGTCCGAGGATCGAGGCGAGATAGGCGAGCCGCGGCCAGAGCAGCGAGGCGGGGCGCGGGCCGGAGAGATTGGGCTGCGACCAGTCGTAGAAGTGGGCCGCCGTGAGCGCGAGGTGCGGCCCGAGCCAGGCGTGGAGCACCCCGAAATAGAGCGCGGCGCTGGCCGCACCGATGCCGGCGACCCCCAGGCCGAAGCGGCGCCCCGCCGGTTCGGCGCGCAGAAAGAGCGCCAGCAACCCGCCGTTCCACATCAGGATGAAGAACTGGTCCTCTTTGACGCACGCCAGGAGGAACGCCGCGAGCAGCCCGAGCCCGAAGCGGCGGCAATCCGCCGCCCAGACGAGCGCCGCCGAAAAGAACGGCACGAAGGCCAGCTCGTGAAAGTCGCCGACCGCGTTGGCGCACAAGACCGGATAGAGCGCGGCGACGGCGACCAGCGCGAAAGCGACCGGCGGCCGAAAGCGCGCGCGGGCGAGACCCCAGAGCGGGAAGAGGGTGGCGGCAGCCAGGAGCGCCTGAAGCAGTTCGAGGCCCAGGGGCCCGAAGAGGCGGACGAAGGGCCAGCCGGCGACGAGGATCGGCGACCAGTGGACGGCGAGGTGGTTGACGCCGCCCTCGGCCGTGCTCGAGAAGCTCCCGCCGGTCGAAGCCACCACCTGGGTGAAGATGCCCAGATCCACGCCGTTGCGAAAGATGGCGTACTTCCACACCACGATCGCGCTGAAGGCCGCCGAGGTAAGGGCCCAGAGCGCCACCAGGGCCCACCTCCAAGGATCGCGAGCGCGCGGAACCTCCACAGGCTCACCTGATGCGCGGCCGGGCTCGCGGCGCCCTTGTCCCTGCCGGCGAAGGTTTTGCGCAGGTCAAGTTTCTGTCAGAGTGAATGAACGAGAACGCGTCCCTTGCGTGGTTCTTTTGACCCGATTCGGGAGATTGATAGCAATTTGATGGCCAGGTCTGGTCGAGAAGCGGTCGGGTGAGAGCCTCCCACGAGCGCGTCTTGGCGTTCGGAACGCGCGAGAGCGGACTCCCGCCGAAAGGCACGCCGAAGAACTATCTGATGGCGTGGCTTCTGGTTATGCTCGCCGAGCACAACCTGCACGGATACGAAATCACCAAAGAGCTCAACGAGAAGTTCGACGTCATTACCGATGCCGGCACCGTCTACCGGGCGCTGCGCCAGCTCGAGCGCGACGGCTACATCTCGTCCTGGTGGGATCCGAAGGAGCAAGGGCCGGCGCGGCGCTTCTACGCGCTGACCGATGCCGGTAACGCGGCACTGCGCTTGTGGAGCGAAGTCCTCAATCAGTACCGGGCGAATCTCGAGACCTTCTTCGCGCTCTACGAAAGCCGCGGCCCGCACGTCGCCACCGGAAAGAGCACCGCCTGACCAACTCGATCCTCTTCCTCGGCAGCGGCGGTGCCCGCTTCGTCGTGGCGCGCCAGTTGCGCGCCTCGGGCGGCATGTGGATGCGCTTCGGGGAGACGCGACTGCACGTCGATCCGGGACCGGGGGCGCTGGTACGCGCGCTCTCCCACGTGCCGCCGTGCAATCCGCGCGAGCTCGACGCGATCGTCCTCTCGCACAAGCATCTCGATCACTCCGGCGACGTCAACGCGCTGATCGAGGCGATGACCTCGGGGGGCTTTCGCCGCCGCGGCGCCGTCTTCGCGCCGCCGGACGCCTTCGACCACGAAGCCGTCGTGCTGCCCTACGCCCGCCGCTTCGTCGAGCGCGTCGTCGAGCTGGAGGAGCACGGCGGCCCCTATTCGATCGGCTCCGTCCGGATGCGAACGTCGATCGCGCACCGGCACGCCGTGCGAACCTACGGACTGCACCTGGAGCACGACGGCCTGCGCGTCGCCTATCTGCCGTGCGGAAAGTATTTCGACGGATTGGCGGCCGACTACGCCGCCTTCGCGCCCGACGTGCTGGTGATCAACGTGCTGCGCTTTCGCGACGCGATGAACGTCGACCACCTCACCTGGGACGACGCCTCTCGGGTCGTGGCCGAGGTGCGGCCGCGCGTTGCCGTCTTCCAGCACTTCGGCACGAAGATGCTCGAAGCCGATCCCGCGCGCCTGGCGCAGGAGCTGGAGGACCGGCTGGGCCTGCGGGCGATCGCGGCATACGACGGCCTGACGCTGGATCTCGATACCGAGGTGGCGGCGGTTGCCGATTGAGGTCGCGCGGGTCCGCCCCGAGATCGTCGCCGCCTTCTATCGCGCGACCGAGCGCGAAGCGCTGCGAAGCTTCTACGACTTCTCGGTGGTCTGGCACGAGCAGCTCTGCGACGTCGCCGCGCTCGACGGCGAGAGCGTCGCCGGTGCCGCAACGATCCGCATCGCCGCCTCGCTCGCCCACGTCGAACGCGTCGTCGTCCTCCCGGAACGCCGCCGCACCGGCATCGGCCGCCGCCTGCTCGAAACCGCCGCCGACGTCGCCAACTACTACAACGCCCACAAACTCACCACGCTCGCACCCCATCGCAGTGCCGCCCAGCGCTTCTTCGAAGCCTGCGGCTACCACGAGGAAGCGGTCCTCCCCCAACACACCTTCAAACTCGACATGGCCGTCCTGCGAAAGTTTCTCCTCTAGGGCGGCGCGTGGGGCCGTGCCTGCGGCCGCGCCGTCTGCCCACCTTCGAGCGCGCGAAACGCCGGCGACGCGGGCCTGCCTTGCAACAGGTCGCGCTGCAACTCCGGATGGGCGCGCATCGACCCGTTGTAAAGGAAGACCGAACCGTTGCGCGCGTTGGTCGTCACCATCGGGCCGCCGCCGCGCACGCTCGCCTGCGCGTCGCGCCCGTTGCCGTTGATCTGGGCGTCGTTTGCGAACTTCGAGACGATATGCCCGGAGCCGCTGTGCGCGCCGATCTGGGCGGAGCCCCGCACGCCCAGCGCGACGTTGCCGTGCTCGGATTCGAAGTGAGCGAGCCCCGGCTGGAAGCGGCCGTTGTCGTAGACGATCGAGCCGTACGTGCTGGTCGCCTCGATTTGGTGCGACGTGCAGCCGCGGAAGAGCATGTTGCCAAGCGCCGTGCGCACGCGCAGGCGCGTGAAGGTCGAGTGGTCTGCGACGACCGGTCCGCGCATCACCTCGGCGAAGCCCGTGCCGCTCACGCGATCGAGTACGACGGCGCCGGTGCGGACGTGCGCGACGAAGGCGCCGTCGTAGTTGGAGAGCGTGACGCGCCCGCGCCGCACGTGGGCGACCACCAGTGCCGTGCCGCGCGGAATCTCGACGGTCGTGTCGCCGCTCCCGCTCGCGACCACCGCCTGGTGCCCGTCCCCGAGCTTGGGCAGCACGAACGACTCGGCCGGCAGCGTCACCGAGCCGTTGGGGCCAGGGATGCTCTGCGAGACGACCGAGATCGAGCGCGGCGCGGGGCCGGCCTGTTGGGCGCTCATGTGGTCGACGGTGACTTGGCCTCGGCTGGTGACGAGAACGGTCGGGTTGTCCCAGGTCTCGACCGTCAGCTTGCCCGTATCCAGCCACACCTTGACGACCGGCGCCGGCCCGGCATCAACCAGCTCGTCGGCCGCGGCGGCGCTGACGAGCCCGAGGAAGCACGCCGAAGCGAAGAGCGCCGTAATCGCTCCCCGCCTCCAAACCCTGGTCACGGCTCCATTGTACGAGCAGTGCCACCGGAGGGTCATTGGATATCGGTGAGCGGGAGCTCCATGCGGGGGAACTCGACGCGAAAGCGGGCGCCGCCTGCGGGCGTGCGCTCGACGCTGACGACGCCGTCGTGCACGCGAGCGATCGAACGGACGATCGCTAAGCCCAGCCCGGTGCCCGGGACGCTGCGCGAGCGAGCCTTATCCGTCCGATAGAAGCGGTCGAAGACGTGCGGCAGCTCCTCGTCGGGAATCCCGGGGCCGGTGTCGTCGACCTCGAGCCAGGCGCGCCCGTCCTCGCTCCCGACGCGGACGTCGACCCGGCCCCGCTCGGTGAACTTGATGGCGTTGTCGATGAGGTTTCCGGCGAGCTGGCGCAGCAGGCTCGCGTCGCCGTAGACGAGCGGCACGCCGGCGTGCTCGAAGCCGAGCTCCAGATGCTTCTCGGCGGCGCGCGAGGCGGATCCCCGTACGGCTTCGCTCGCGACTTGCGCGAGCGAAACCGGCTCCTTGGGTACGTCGTCGCCGCGATCCGCTTTCGCGAGCGTGAGCATGCCGTTGACCATCTCGGCGAGCGAGGAGCTTTCCCGCGCGATCGTCTCCAAGCTCTCGTGGCGCACCGCCGGGTCGCGGTCGCCCCAGCGCAGCAGCATCTGGGCGTTCGCATTGATCGAGGTCAGCGGCGTCTTGAGCTCGTGCGAGGCATCCGAGATGAAGCGCCGCTCGCGTGCGAAGGCTTCTTCGAGCCGGCCCAGCAGATCGTTGAAGCTCGCCGCGAGCTTGCCGAGCTCGTCGCGGCGGTTCGCCCACGAGAGCCGCCGGTCGAGCCGGTCGAATCCGATCTCGCGCATCGCGCGCGAGAGCTCGTCGATCGGCGTGGTCGCCTGCGCGGCCAAGAGAATCGAGAGCAGCACCACGGCAACGGCCGCGCCGGCCAGGACGATCGCGATCGCCTGGCGCGCTTGGAGAAAGGTGCGCTCGACGGTATCGAGCGGCTCCGCGACGTGGACGACCACCGCGTCGGCTCCCTGGCGCAGGAGCCGATCCTCGACGATGAACGGGCGCGCCTCCATCTCGATCCGGCGATAGGCGGTGTCGTGCTTGGCGCTCAGATTCGGGTTGGGCGGAATCGTGGTGCCGCCGAGGTTCCCGGTCTTCGCGAGCGGATAGCCGGTCGCGGAATCGACCTGAATGAAGGTCGTCGGGGAGTCCCAGTTCGCGAGGTTATTGCTGTTGTAGAGCGACTCCAGCGTTCCGGCCGTTGGATCCGCTAGAGAAAACGGCGGTGGTTCGGTGACCGACTGCACGATGTCTCGCATCGTGTTGTTGGCGCCGGCCATCGCTTCGTCGTAGAAGATCGCCTGCAGGCGCCACAGGATGATCGCGCTGGTCGCGGCGAGCACCAGCACCAGCAGCGCCGCATATCCCGCGGCGATTCGCCATTTGAGCGACAGCGGCTAATCCTTGATCGTATAACCGACGCCGCGGACGGTCGTGATGAGCTTGCGATCGAAGCCGTCGTCGATCTTTCCTCGCAAGTAGCGGATGTAGACGTCGATCAGGTTGGAGTCGCCCAAGAAGTCGCTGCCCCAGACGCCGTTGAAGAGCTCGTCGCGCGTGTGCACCTTGTTGCGATGAAGCAGCAGATACTCGAGCAGCGCGTACTCCTTGGCGGTGAGCGCGACCGGCTTGCCGCCGCGATGCACCTCGTGACGGTCGCGATCCATGACGACGTCGCGATAGGCGATGACGTTGGATTGCGGCGCCCGCTCTCGCAGCCGCGCCCGGACGCGCGCGAGCAGCTCTTCGGTGGAAAACGGCTTGGTCACGTAATCGTCGGCGCCGAGATCCAGGCCGGCGATGCGGTCGGGGACGCGATCCTTGGCGGTGAGCATGATGATCGGAACCTTGCTCTTGGCGCGGATGCGCTTGCAGACTTCCAATCCGTCCATGCGCGGCAGCATGAGATCGAGGATCACGAGGTCCGGCTCCTTGAGCGCCTTCTCCAGACCGGTCAAGCCGTCGGTTGCGACGTCGACCTCGTAGCGCTCGTGCTCGAGTTCGAGCTGCAGAACGCGACCGATCGCGGCATCGTCTTCGACGACGAGAATCCTATACGCTCGCGACAAACTCTCCATGAAGAGAGATTATCGTGCGCTCCTGCGTTCGGACCTCCGTCCGGCCAGCGCGAAAGGTTGGGATCCGGTGAAAACCGAGAGCCAGATCGCGGTCGCGCCGCCGGCCGCCAGCCACGCCAGCGTGGCGACGCTCGAGAGCGCACGCGAAAGCACCGCGCTCACGTCTGCGAGCGCGTGCACCAGCGGCGCGGCGCCGCCGTTGGCCAAGAGGACGAGCAGCCACGCGCCGACCGAGCAGATGACGCCGATCAGCGCGATGTCCCAAGCCGAGAACGCAGGCGCCGGGCGGTAGGCGGTGGCGGTCAGGATCGAGGCGCGCAGGTCGCCGGGCGGCTCTTCGAGCTCGAGGGCAAAGAGGGCGCGATCGAGGGCGTCGTCGCTGTCGTATCTCATGATTCCGTTACCTCCGCTCCCGCTAGGAGCTTGCGCAGATGCTCCTTCGCGCGAAACAAGTGGGTCTTCACCGTGCCCATCGGCAGATCCAGGACCTGCGCGATCTCCTCGTACTGCTTGTTTTGCAAGTGATAGAGGGTGATGACCGTGCGGTACTTCTCCGGCAGCGCGTCGATTGCCGCCCGCAAGCGCCTCGCCTCGTCGAGTGCGATCGCCTGGGCCTCGGGGCCGGGCGACGCGTCGGCCCGCTCGGGAAGCTCCTCGTTGCTATAACGCTTGCGGCGGCTCAAACGGTCGCAGCAGGCGTGGTAAGCGATCGCGAAGATCCAGGTCGAGAACTTCGAGCCGGGCTTGAAGGTGCGCAGGCTGCGGTACGCCTTGAAGAACGCCTCCTGGGCGACGTCGCGGGCCTCCTCGACGTCGTGGAGGGTGCGATAGGCCAAGTGATAGACCGCCCGGTCGTACCGCTGCACGAGGGTCGCGAAGGCGTCCGGGTTGCCGCGCAGCGAAAGCGCGACCAGATCGCCGTCGGCCGGGCCCGGCGCTAACCGTTCGATGGGTGCCTCCGCCAGTAGTGCAGACACGCCCGTCTTACGGATGGAAAGAGCGCATTGTTTCGCCCGGCCTGCCGAAACAAGTCCCCCAGCCGGGCGTAACTAGGGCAGACACCCCCACGGAGGCCCATGATACGAGACCATGCTTACGTTTGTGACCCAGCTCCTCCCCGCCGCGGAGCGGGAGCCCCGATGAACGGCCCGCGGGCCGCGCTGATCGGCATGCTCGTGGGTGCCGAGGTGCTGATCGCCGGATTCGCGATCTGGGTGCTCGGCGGAAGCCACCTGCCGGCCATCGCCTCGGGCTTCCACGAGGTCGACTCGAAACCGGTCACCTTTGCGCCCATGGACCTCGGGCCGGCTCCCCACGTCGTGGTCGCCGATCCCGACTCGCGGGTCGTCGTCAAGCCGTCCACCGACGGCAAGCTGCACGTCAGCGACATGAGCGCGATGCACGGCTACGTAGCCGGCGATAGCTCCGTGCCGAAGCTGCGCGTGACGCGCACCGCCGACGGCGCGCGCATCGAACGCGCCGCGAGCGGCGACGAATGGGGGCATTGGACGATCGGATTCAGCATGACGGAGCGGCAGATCGAAGTCGATCTGCCGGCGGCTTCGCGCGTCGAGATCGAGAAGTCGTCGGGTGCCGACGTAACCGGGATCGGCGGTGGGGTCAGCGTGCGCTCGCAAGACGGGAGCATCGCGCTCGCCGATCTCAAAGGCGCCGTCGACGCGGAATCGGCCGACGGGGCGATCGCCGCATCGAACGTCACCGCGACCAGTCTGAGCGTGAGCTCGGCCGACGGCCGTCTCACGCTGCGCAACGTCTCGGCCGAATCGCTCGACGCTTCGACCTCGGACGGCCGCATCGAGGCGAGCGGCCTCACCATCGCAGGGGCCCACCCGCGAGCGTCGCTCTCGACGCGCGACGGCTCGATCGAACTCGCGGCGAGCTTTGCGCCCGGCGGCTCCTACGACGTGAACACCGCCGACGGCCGCGTCGCGCTCGCGCTCGCTCCCGGCGCCGATCTCGTCGTCGACGCTTCGACCGCCGACGGAAGCATCGACGTCGACGGAACCCATTACGAGGGCGACGACGCCGCCCAACACACCGTGCGCCTCGGCGCGGGCAGCGGAACGCTGCGCGTCAGCTCGGGCGACGGATCGATTCACCTCACGACCAACGGAGCGTCATAGAACGCCATGGACCAAGGAGATACCCTTATCCCGATCTTCGGCATCGTCTTCCTCTTCGGAGGACCGATCGCCGCCTTCATCGTCTGGCGCGTGCTCGCGCATCAAGAACGCATGGAGATGCTGCGCCGCGGGATCATGCCGCCGCCGGATCCGCGCATGATGAAACAGGCGATGAAATACGGCTGGCAGGCCGGGCCTATCCCGCCGCCGGGTGCGCCCGGAGCGATGCCGCCGAACTACGGCTATCAGAGCTATCCGTACTACGGATACTCCGCGCAGATGCAGCTGCGCCGCGGGATTCAGGTGGCGTGCATCGGCTTCGCGATTCTGATCGGGCTCTCGTTCATCGGATATCACGGCGACGGGCCGCCGCATTACGGGCCGTGGCTGCTCGGCGGTCTGATCCCGATGTTCGTCGGTATCGCGCAGATCATCTCGGCGCTGCTCTCCGGTGCGCGCTTCGGCCCGGTCGACGCGGGCGCAGCGTTCGGGCCCGCAACCGGAGCCGGAGCCGGAACGCAGCAGGCGCAACCGAGCCAGCCCACCGGTACGCCGTCCTCCGGACCGTACGCATGGCGCCCCGGCTCGACGCCCGAGATCGAGAAGCCGGCACAGCCGCCGGACTACCGCTAAGCGGACCGGGTTGCGAGATGAGAAGAGCCGCCGGTT
>DATJRF010000044.1:0-14130 GCA_035505015.1 Verrucomicrobiia bacterium
CCTTCGACTTCGGCGCTTCGCGCCTACGCTCAGGATGACATGGGGGGGGGATCCTATAATGGGGGGGTATGGCGTTTGATTCGTTGGGGGATTTCGTCGATGCGCTGCGGCGCGCGGGAGAGCTGCACGAGATCGGGGTGCAGGTCGATCCTCGTCTCGAGATCGCCGAGATTACCGACCGGGTCGTCAAGGCCGGAGGGCCGGCGCTGCTCTTCACCAAGGTGCGCGGCTCGCGCTTTCCGGTGCTTACCAACCAGTTCGGGACGCAGCGGCGCATGGCGATGGCGCTCGATGCCGAGCATCTCGACGACGTCGCCGCGCGCGTGCGCCAGCTCATCGATTTCGCGCCGCCGGGAGCCTCGCTGATCGAGAAGGCCGGCGCGCTGATGCGCCTCGCGCCGCTCGCAAACGCAATCCCCAAGACGCTGCGCCGCGGCAGCTCGCAGGACGTCGTGATGCGCAACCCCGATCTCACCAAACTGCCGGTGCTCACGACGTGGCCGCTGGACGCGGGGCCGTTCGTGACGCTGCCGCTGGTCATCACCAAAGATCCGCAGACGAACCGTCCCAACGTCGGAATGTACCGCATGCAGGTCTACAACGCGCGCGAGACCGGCATGCACTGGCAACGCCACAAGCAGGGCCGCGCGCACGCGCAGGCCTGGGGCGCCAAGGTTCCGGTTGCGGTCGCGATCGGCGCCGACCCGGCGCTCACCTACGCAGCGACCGCGCCGCTGCCGCCGGTGCTCGACGAGTTCGCTTTCGCCGGGTTACTGCGCGGCAAGCCGGTCGAACTCGTTCCGGCGCGCACGGTCGATTTGAAGGTCCCGGCGCACGCCGAGTTCGTGCTCGAAGGCTACGTCCACAACGACGACCTGCGCGTCGAGGGGCCGTTCGGCGATCACACCGGCGTTTACAGCCTGGCCGACCGTTACCCGACCTTTAGAATCACCTGCATCACGCACCGCCGCAATCCGGTCTACCCCGCCACCGTGGTCGGCAGGCCTCCGATGGAGGATGCGTGGATCGGCAAAGCCACCGAGCGCATCTTCCTGCCGCTGCTGCAGTTGGTACTCCCGGAGGTCGTCGACATGAACCTTCCGGTCGAAGGCGGCTTTCACAACCTCGCGATCGTTTCGATCCGCAAGAGCTATCCCGGCCACGCGAAGAAGGTGATGAACGCGCTCTGGGGGCTCGGGCACATGATGATGCTCACCCGGGTGCTCGTGATCGTCGACGCAGACGTCGACGTGCAAGACGCGCGCGGCGTCGCGTGGTTCGTGCTCAACAATCTCGCGCCGGAGCGCGACGTCGTGACGATGCCTGGCCCGGTCGACGATCTCGACCACGGCTCGTACACGGTCGCCTACGGGACCAAACTCGGCATCGACGCAACGCGCAAGACCGCCGCCGAAGGCTATACGCGCGAGTGGCCGCCCGACATGGTGATGGATGCCGCCACCCGCGAACGCGTGACCAAGCGCTGGCGCGAGTTCGGCTTCGACCGCGTCGCCGAATCGCTCCAACCCGACGGCTGGTCCGGCCAGGGACCGGCCGCGTTCGCGCGCCTGCTCCGATGAAAGCCGCCGGCCTCTTTCTGCGCGAGCTGCGCATCGAGCACACGCTCTTCGCGCTGCCCTTTGCCTACACCGGAGCGGTGTTGGCCGCGCGCGGCCTGCCCTCGTGGGCGCAGCTCGGATGGATCACGCTCGCGGTCCTCGGCGCGCGCACGGCTGCGATGGCGGCGAACCGCTATTTCGATCGCGATATCGACGCGCGCAATCCGCGCACGGCGCGGCGCGCGCTCGCAACCGGGGCGCTCCCCTCATCGGCGATGGCGTGGGCGATCGTAGCCGGGCTCGCGGTGTTGTTGTGGGCGGCTTGGATGCTCAACCCGCTCTGCGTCAAGCTCATGCCGATCGCCGCGGCGCTGCTCTTGGTCTATCCGTTCTGCAAACGGTTCACCTGGGGGACGCACTTCGTGCTGGGCGCGGTCGACGGGCTCGCGCCGCTCGGCGCCTACGTCGCCGTCGCCGGTACCGTGAGCGCGGCGGCGCTGCTGCTCTTCGTCGCCGTCACGATCTGGGTAGCCGGCTTCGACATCATCTACGCATTGATGGATCTGCCGGTCGATCGCGAGCAGGGCATCAGCTCGCTGCCGGCGCGCTTCGGCGAGACGCGCGGGCGCGGCCTGGCGCTCGCGCTGCACGTCGCGATGCTCGTCGTGCTGCTCGGCGTCGGCGCGCTCGCGGGGGCGACGCCGCTCTACTACGCCGGCGTTGCCGCGGCCGGCGCGCTCGTGCTCTACGAGGGCGGGCTGCTGCGCGGCTCGGAGAACCTCTTCGTGGTCAACGAACGCGTCTTCATCGCCAATATGTTCTTCTCGGTGGTCTTTCTCGGAACGACCGTTGCGGGGATGCGGTGAACCGGCGCCGCTTCCTCGCCGCCGCCGCTGCCGGCGCCGCCGCGACCGCCGCCCCGGCGGCGGCGCAGATCTACAATCCGTCGCAGCCGCAGCAGTTCTTGCAGCAGCTCACGATCGCCGTGAACGTCACGCTCTCGGGGCCGTTCGGGAAGTACGGCGCGGAGGTGGTCAAGGGCGTGCAGGCGGCCGTCGACGAGACCAATCGCTTCAACCCGCCGATCTCGCGCGTCTTCGGGATCCGCGCCTACGACGATCGCAACACCGTCCCGATCGCCGCCACCAACGCCGACATCGCCGCGGCCGATCCGAGTACGATCGGCATCGTCGGCAACCTCACCGCGCCGATGACGCTGGCGGCGCTCTCGCGCTATGCCAACGTGAACTTCGCGGTCGTGGTACCGACCGTGACCGCGGACTCGATCACCAAGCGCGGCTATCACAACGTCTTTCGCCTCCCCGCCAGCGACACCGCCTCGGGCCGCCTCTTCGCGAGCAGCGCGCTGCAGGGCAAGCGCGGCGTCGCGGCGCTCGCGATCTCCTTCGACGGCGACTACGGTTACGACGTCGCGCGCGCCTTCGCCACGCAAGCGAAGGCGCAGCACAATCCGAGCGACGTCCTGCTCTTTCCCAAGGGCAAGACCGATCCGGCGGCGGCCGCGCGCACCGTGCTCGACAGCGCGCCGCAGTACGTCTTTCTCGCCGGCAAAACCGCCGAGCTCGGACCGGTGGCGCAAGCCTTGCGCACGGCGGGCTACACCGGCGAGTTCGGCGCCAGCGACGGCTTCTACAACGCGGAAACGATTACGAGCTACGGCAAGGCGCTCGACGGCGCGCTGGTCGCTTCGCCGATGCCGCCCCTCGAGCGCATTCCCAGCATGGCGATGTATCTGACCGATTTCGAGCACGAAGCCGGGCAGATCACCGCCTTTTCAGCCTACGGGTACGCGGCGGCGCAGGTGCTGATCGCGGCCTCCGAGCGCACCAACGCGACGACGCGTTTCTCGGTGCTCACCACGATGCAGCAGGGCGGGACGTTCCAGACGCTGGTCGGCAACTTCACCTTCAACATCAACGGCGACCCGCTGATTCCCGACATCTACCTCTACCGTGTCGGGACGAGCGGCTTCACGTACGTACGCCCGGCGATCCGCTCCGGCTTCATCATCTAACGTACTCGTCTTCGGGGACGACCCGCATGCGATGCGGCGGCCGTGCCCTGGGCATCGCCGGCGCGACGTCCGAGTCCTCGATCGCGAGGACGAAGCGCAGGCGCCAAGCACCCAGCGCGAGGGTAAAGTTGGTTCCCAATATCTCCATGTCGATTACGCCTCCACGCGGCGCCATTGCAGGATGGCGAGCGCACTATATACGAGGGTGAGTACGGCAAGCATCGTTGGTTCGAAGTAGGCGTGCGGGCTGACGATCATCCGGCCCGTGTTCGTCGACGCCTCGAGATTCAAATAGCGGAGCGGATCGAGATAGCTGAGCGGAACGAAGACGTAGTGCAGTGCCGTCGTCAACGCGTTGACCGGCGTGACCAGCAGCGCTACCGCGACGACGATCAGCGCCCCCGGCCAAGCGAAGCCGACGATCGTTCCGTAACCCCGGTGCAGCGACGCCGTCGCCGCCGCGAGCATCGCGTACCAGGCCAGCGAGCCGAGAACCGCGATCGCAACCGCCAAACCGTCGCCCGGGGTAAAGCTGACGGCCGGCTCCTGGAAGATCGCGTGCAGGACGAACGCGAAGGCGACGCCGATCACGAAGGCGAGGACGATTCCCCCCGCGTCGGTGAGCAGCGCTTGCAGAGCGAGGAACTCCCGCGACCGGGGCTTGGTGGCGGCGATCTCGAGGTGACCGTCGTTCTCTCGCGCCAAGGGAGCGCCGAGGCAGGTCGCGAGGATCATCGCGACGATCGCGCCGAAGACCGCGTAGTCGCCCACGAACGTCGGGGCATTCGTGTCGACGACCGTCAGCTTTCCGCCGCGCACGGGCATCACGCGGACTTGGGTCGCGCCGGCATAGTCGATTCCGCCGCTGGCGGGCTTCGCGGAACGATCCATGATTTCGATGTGCTTGCCCGCATAGCCGTTGTCGACGATCGTAACGTGGACGCGCTCGCGAGGATTATCGACGATCGTCTCCTTCGAACCGTTCGGAAGGACGAGATGGGTGACGTGCGAGTCTTTATCGTTCAGAAGGCTGGAGATGTGCAGCATCGAGTTGCTCCAAAAGCTCCAGGTCGCGACTCGCGCGACTCCGCCGATCGCGAGGAGGGCTCCCAGGCAGATCAGCGTGATCTTCAAGGCGCGGCGAACGCGCAGCCATTCGACGTAGTTCATTGCCGTGCTCCCGCGACGACGTCGGCGTCGGCCGTCTTGGGCGACACCGCGTAGAGAAAGATGTCTTCCAGGTTCAGATCGACGATGCGCACGCCGGCCGCGCCGCGCTGCGCGAGGGCGTTGCCGATCTCGTCGGCGCCGGAGAGCACCAACACCCGGCAGATGCGCTCGGTGCACTCGACGTGCGCGACCCGCGGGTCGCTCGCCAGACCGTCGAGCGCGTAGCTCTCGCTCGGGAAGATCCCCTCGACGATCTTGCGATCCGCCTTGAGCTCGTCGATCTCGCCGGAGAGGACCATCCGGCCGCGGTCCATGACGGCGATGCGCTCGGCGGCGCGCTCGACCTGCCCGACCTGGTGGGAGGAAAAGATCACCGAATGCCCTTTCGCGGCTTCGTTGATGATGAGGCTGAGCACCGTGCGCTGGTTGACCGGATCGAGGCCGCTGGTCGGCTCGTCGAGGATCAAGATATCGGCGTTGCGCGCAAAGGCGATGGCCGCCATCACGGCGGTGCGCATCCCTTTAGAGAGCTTGCGCGCCGTCTTGCGCGGATCGACGTCGAAGCCGGCGAGCAGCTCGAAGGCGCGCTTGGTATCGAACGCGCGGAAGGCGCGGCGCTCCATCTCGAGGTGCTCGGCGACGGTCATCCACTCGTAGAGCACGCTGCGCTCGGGCACGTAGGCGATCTTCTCGAACGCCTCGGGAGCGAGCGGCTTACCGTCGTAGAGAACGGTACCGCTCGTCGGGCGCGCCAGATCGAGCATGCATTTGAAGGTCGTCGTCTTACCGGCGCCGTTGGGGCCGAGCAGTCCGAAGACGCTCCCTGCCGGAATCTCCAGCGAGAGATCGTCGACGGCGGCAAACCGGCCGTAGCGCTTGGTGAGGTGTGAAATCTGTATCGTGCTCATCGTTCCTCCGGGAACCACCGCTCGACCGACCGCTCGATCAGATCGCGAACGTCCTCTTTTGAGAGGCCGAGCGCTCTCGCGTCGCGCACCGCCGTTTCGAACGCCTTGGCTGCGACGTCGCTGATGGCCGTCTTCGCTTCGGAGACGCCGCCGTTGCGGACGAACGAGCCGCGCCCGGCGAAGGTCTCGATCACTTGCTCGCGTTCGAGGTCGCGATAGGCCTTTGCGACGGTGTTCGGGTTGATGGTGAGGTCGAGCGCCAACTGTTTGACGGTCGGCAGCTGCTCGCCGGTCTGCAGGACACCGAGCGCGACCGATCGCTTGATTTGCTCGATGATCTGCAGGTAGATCGGTACGCCGCTCCGGGGGTCGACCGTCAACACGGCAGGCATGGGTTTCCCGAGAACCCTTCTTAGAACTTCGGGCCCCAGCCCTGGAACAGGCTCTCGGCGGCCTGGTGGGGGACGCGCACCCGCACGCGGGCCTCGCGGACGTCTTCGGGACGGTTGGCGGTGTAAGTCATGTCGTGTGCTCCTTTGTGGCCGTACCAGTCTCATGTCGTACTAGTACACTAGTACAATAGCGCAGCGATACGCGCCCGTCAACCCCTAGCCGATCTTTTTTTTCGCTCGCGTCCGTAGGAGCAATTACCTAGGGGGCAGCGCCGGGCAAAGTTACGGGATTCCCCGGATGCCCGGCCTGCGGGGCGCGGGCTATCATCGCTACACCAGAGACTCGCTCGCGGAGGATTCGAGAGACCATGCACGACCAGGCACTGATCTGGATCACCGACGCCGACCTAGAGGTCACGTCGTTCACGGCTCGGCTTCGCGACCTAGCCGGCCTCGGTGAGGTGTATTTTCGGATCCACGTGAGCGATCTCTGGGCTGCCGACGAGCCGTACGGGGTGATCGTGATCGCCCACCGCTGGGCCCTCGAGGGGCAAACCGTCACCTTCGAAGCCCCCGCCTACGGCTCGACCTACCTCTTTACCCTCGAACCGCTTCAGGCGCCCGGCGGCCAGATCACCGGCGTCTCGGGACGTGCCGTCGATCTCCAGGCGCGCAACGATGACGATGGGGTGCGGCAAAGCCCGGCCCGCCTCGTCGACCGGGGCGCCGTCACCCGCCGCTTGACCGACGCCGTCGCCCGCGCCGGCCGGCGCGGAGCGCACTGCGCCGTCTTGTTCCTCGACGTCGACGACTTTCCGGCGCTGCGCGAACGCTGCGGTAATAACGGCGGAGACCGCCTCCTCACGTGCCTCGCCGACCACCTCTTGCGCAACGTGCGGGCCGTCGATACGGTCGCGCGCCTCTCCGGCGGCACCTTCGTCGTCCTGCTTGAGGATCTCGCGGATGCACGCGCCGCGACGCGGGCGGCGCACGAGTTGCTGCGCAGCTTCGACACGCCGATTCCCTTCGGCGACGGGCGCGAGCTCGCCATCGGGGTGAGCATCGGCGTGGCGATCGCGCCGCACTGCGCGAGCGCGCCGTCCGAGCTGCTGGCGCTGGCAGATCGCGAGATGTTCCTGGTCAAGAGCAACGGCGGGCGCGGCGTCAAGGTCGCACCCCCGCAGAAGGAAAGCGTCGCCGCTCTCCATGAGAAGGCGGCGTGCAGCCCTCGCTATTTAGCGGACCCGGTTCCCTTCGCGACCCGAGCGAGCGCGTAGCCTTCTGGCTGACCGCGATCTGCGCGCTGCCGGCAGCGCTGCTGATCGGCTACGTCCTGCACGAATCGATCGGCGCCTCGCAAGTCGCGCTCTTCCTGGTCATCGCAATGATCTACGTCACGCTCGCGCGCGGCAGGCTGCTGGGCTCGAGCGTGCGCATTCACGAGGCGCAGTATCCGCGCGTCTTTGCGATCGTCAAACGCGCCTGCGCCGCCCTCGAGATCCCACTGCCGCTGATCTTCGTGCGCGAAGATAATCTCGTACCGGTCGCGGCGCTGGGATTCGGCGAACCGTACGCGCTGGTGATCTCGAGCCACTGGATCGAAGCCTTCAAGGACGACGAGCTGGCCTTCATGATCGGCCGCGAGCTCGGTCACATCGCCGCGGGGCATACCCGCTACCTCTCCCTGCTCTCGGTCAACGGCAACGAGAACCCGCTCATCGCGCTGATTTTCGGCGCCTGGCTGCGCCGCTGCACCTTCACCTGCGACAAAGTAGGGTTGCTGTGCTGCGGCTCGCTCGATGCGGCAACGCGCGCCATGGGGGTCGCGGCCTTCCACCACTTCGGGCGGCAGATCGACTATGAGGCCTTCGCCGAGCAGCGCGCCGAACTCGCCAACGATCCGGTGCTGCGCTGGGGATCGTGGCTCGGCAGCGAACCCTACGCGACGCTGCGCATCGCCTCGCTGCGGCGATTCATCGGCTCGCAGGCTTACGCCGACGCCGAAGCCTGGTTTCTGCGCGAACGCAACGAAGAGCCGCCGGCGCTTCCGGCCCCCGGCACCACCAGCGTCGTCGCCAAGGACTGCGCCGGCTGGTGGCGCCGCGCGACCGCCTACGGCATCGACCTCATCGTCGTCGCCGCGATCATCGGCTCCTCGGGCGGGAGCATCGTTCAGACGAACGTCTCGAAGACGCCGGTGGAGGTTCGCGCCGGCTCCGACCGAGCGCCGAAGATCTACGTCAACGCCGACATGCCCTTACCAACCGCGACGCCTGACGTCGTCGCAACGTGGGGGCCCTTCGCGTTCTCGCAGACGTCGATACTGCTGAAAACCGGTGCGGGGCTCGTTCCGCTCGACGCCGACACGCTCTCGCGGCACATCGCCCGCCTGGGAACCGCGTTTTGGCTCCCGCTCTATCTCGCCGTGCTCGTCGGGGTTGCCGGTCAGACCTTCGGGATGATGATCGCCGGGTTGCGGGTCGTAACCGTCGATTTCGGGCGTCCGGGCATCATGCGCACGATCGTGCGCTACGCGCTCGTCGCCGTGCTCTTCTGGCTCATCATCCCGATGAGCTTCATCTGGCGGCGCGTGCTCCTGCACGACCGCTTGACGCGCACGCGCGTCGTCAAGGTGGAGCGTATCCTCGCTCGCGCCGCGCTGTAACGCGCGGCGCTAGGCGGGCTTTTGCTGCAGCTGCGCGAGCTGCGGATCCCGGCGGTAGGCGTCGAAGCGCGGGTCGTTGGCGATCTCCGCCATCGTGTAGACGTCGTGCAAATGCAGGAGGCGCGAGAGCGCGACGCGGCGTTGGCCGATCGCCGCTTGCGCGAGCGCGAGGTCGGCCGGATCGACGTCGCTCGCGTGAGCGCTGGCGATCGCGAACTGCGCAAGCGCCTCGCTCTGACGGTTCGTACGCGCGTAGACGTCCGCCAGCAATGCCGCCGCTTCGGGGCGGCACTCCACGCAGTCGCGCTCCATCTCGGAGAAGGCTGCGATCGCGCGCGGGTCGTCGCCGCGCGCCTGGTAGGCCAGGCCTATGATGCCGAGCACGTCGTAGCGGTGCGGCGAGAGATCGAGGGTCTCGCGAGCGTAGCCGATCGCGTCGCCGTAGCGGCGCTCGAGATAGGCCACGTGGCCGAGCCAGGCGGTCGTCGCGACCGAGAGCGGGTCCAGATCGGCGGCCTTGTGCAGCTCCGCGTAGGCGTCGCTCAGGCGGCCCTGCGTGAGCAGCGCGATGCCGTACCATTCGTGGGCGGGGGCGTCGGCCGGATCGAGTTCGATCGCGCGGCGCAGATCGTTCATGCTCGCCGTGAGCTGCGCGACCGTCGGCATCGGGCTCGCCGAGGCCAGCATGCCGAGCACGGCGTAGGCTTCGCCGCAGTTCGGGTCGATCGCGAGCGCCTTGCGCGCGTAGGCGCGGGCGCGTGCGTAGTAGACCGCGGCCGGCTCCGGCCCGAAATCGTAGTCGCCCATCGTCGCGTTGGCCGAGGCGAGGCCCGCGTAGCCGCGCGCGGCGCTCGGATCCTCGTCGACGACGCGGCCGAAATAGGCGATGCTCTTGCGCGTGCCGTCGCGCGTGCGCAAGTTCCAGTAATAACGGCCGATCTCGTAGAGGCGGCCGGCGTCGGCGGAGAGCGCGGTCTGCGACGGGGCGTGCCGCGGAACGATTGCAACGGCGGTGCCGGCCGCGAGCAGTAGAACGACGGCCGCCGCGACCGCCGGCATCCATCGGGTGCGGCGCGGCGCGGGTGTTGGTGCGGCGAGCGGCATCGCCAGCGGCGCATCCGCGGCCAGACGCACGGCCGCCGTAAAGCGATAACCGCGGCGCGGAATCGTTTCGATCGCGCCGTCGCGCCAGCGCGCGCGCAACAGCTTGCGCAGCACGTACACGTTCTGCGCGAGGTTCGCTTCGTCGACGTAACCTTCGGGCCAGATCCGGTCGAGCAGCGTGCTCTTGGGCAACACGTCGCCCGGATGTTCGACGAGCGCGAGCAGCGTTTCGACGACCTTCGGCCCGAGCGCAACGGGCGTCACTCCGTCGAACAGCAACAACTGCGACGCATCCAGGCGGAAGGGGCCGAACTCGTAGGTGCTCATCCGTTCTCTCGATTCTCGCGCGACGATCTTTTGACGGCTTTCTGAGGACGCACCGCCGCCCTCGACCCGACACTGGTGTGTACCGATGATGAAAGCGCTCGGTTTCGCAGCCGCTCTGATCGCGCTCGGCGCATTCGCGGTTCCAGCCCGGGCAGCGGTCACGGGGGAGTTTTCGTTCCCGGTGGCGCGGGCTCCCCATCCCCTCTCGCTCGATCCGTCGCTGACCGACCCCGCCTGGGCGCGCGGCCGAGTCCCGGACGGGGACGGGCCGTGGGAGAACGTCACCACCCGCTCGCCGGCCACCCTGGCGACCACCGCCTACCTGCTCTACGACAACCGCAACCTCTACGTCGCCTTCGAGTGCGCCCAGAGCGGCGTGCCCATCACCGCCACCCAGACCACCAACGACACCGGCTTCGGGCTCGACGACTTCGTCGGGATCGGCGTCGACACGAGCGGCGCCGGCAGCCAGGCCTACTATTTCGAGGCGACGCCGCGAGGCGTCCGCTACGAGCAGGCCACCGAGAACGTGCGCTATCGCCCCCGGTGGGAAGCGGCCGGGCGGATCGCCGGGGGCTCCTGGCGCGCCGTCTTCATCATTCCGCTGGACGTGCTTCGGGTTCCCCATGCCGGCAAGCAGGGGTGGCGCCTGCAGTTCGTCCGCGGGATCGCGGTGCGGGCAGAGCACCTGGCCTGGGCCTGGAGCCCGCTGATGTCGGATGCCGGCGCCGGCGTCTGGCCGACGTTCGCCGATACGCGCTTCTGGGCTCTCGGGAGCGCGATCGACCTGGCGGCGAGCGCCGCGGGGCGCCCCAAGCCGCGCGCCGACATCTACGCGCTCGAGAGCGCCGGCGAACAACGCAACTATTTCCAGCAAGCCAACGGCACGTTTTTGCCCATGAACGTCCGGCAGATCGGCGGCGACGTCAGCTATCCGCTCACGCCGACGATCCGCTTCGTCGGTACGCTCAATCCCGACTTCTCCAACGTCGAGATCGACCAGCAGACGATCGCGCCGCAGGAGTTCGCGCGGCAGCTCGTCGAGTACCGGCCGTTCTTCTCCCAAGGCGCCGCATACATCAACGCCGCGACGGGCCCGCGCTCGCCGACCGGTGCGTACTCGACGGCGCAGAATCTGATCTTCTACTCGCCGTCGGTCGGCCCGTTCGACTCGGGCGCCAAGGTCGAGGGAACGTTCGGCGATCAAAGCTTCGGCGCGCTCAGCTTCCACGGCTACGACGAGACGACCGGCAACGCGTTCTCCGATCAGGCCTACGGCTACGAACACGCCGTCGGCGACGGCTCGTTCCTCTACTGGAGCGACGGCGTCCTGGCCGATCACTCCATCGCGGGAACGGACGACACGTTCGAGGGGGGCGTCGAGGCGCGCGATCTCAAGGACGGGTTCATCTTCTTTTTCGACCACTCGCTCGAGAACGGCAGCTGGGTGCCGCAAGGGCACGCCGATTTCACCGAGACGTTCGCCGACGTCCACAAAGCCAACTACGAGGTCAACGCGAGCTATCTCGACGTCTCGCCCAACTACGATCCGATCGACGGCTATACGGCGAACTCGGATATCCGCGGCCCGCAGGGCTTCGTCGACTTCACCGGCACGATGCCCGGCGTCAAGAACTATACGTTCTATCTGGGCGCCGACCGCTTTCTCGACGACTCGGGCGCGGTGCACCAGGCCGACACGCAGTTCTTCCTCAACGCGACGTTCAAGGACGGCTTCTCGCTCGACGGCGTCGGACAAGTCGTCGGCGAGCTGCGCTCGTACGGCATACCGGCCGGAACCAACTGCAGCGGTCCGATCGTCGCGCAGTCGAGCTTCAGCGGCTATCCGTGCTACCGCGACGGCGTGGAGCAGCCGTACGACCTCGCGCAGATGGCGGTCGGCTACCACGACGGCACGCCGCAGCCGGTCGACGGCACCTACTACTGGGGCCCGTTCGGAACGAACTACGCGCACCTCTTCACGCTGATCACGAGCCGGCCGCTCGGGCGTCGTCTCACGCTCGGGCTCGAGTACGACGGCACCTACGAGCGCGCGTTCGCAAACGGCGTACTCGATTCGCAGTGGCTGCGGCGAATATCGCTCGGTTACAACTTTACGAGCGAAAGCACGCTCACCGTCGGCCTGCGCGACATCAACGGCCTCGGCGGCTTCGCGACCCAGGTCGGAAACAATCTCGCGATCGGCTTCCACCAGCGTTTTCGCAGCGGCGACGAGCTCTACGTGAACTACGGCACTCCGGCGGCGCCGGCGACGCTCGACCGGCTAATCGTCAAGTTCGTCTTCCACGCCGGCGCCGACGAAGGCACCTAACCCGCGGCGGCGTCGAGCGCAGCTATAGCGCGAACATGACAATATCGCCGCTTGCGGTTCCAACGAGAACTCCGCGGCTTTCGTCGACCCAGCGTACCGCGCAAATCGCGCTCGAGGAGTGCCCGGTCGCCACCGGGCGATCCGCTTGGTCGAGCGACCAAACGCAGACCATGCCGTCTTCCCCGCCTGACGCAAGGAGCGAGCTACTTGGCGAAAACTCGAGGGCATTGACTTTGTCTTCGTGCATTTCAAGCTCGACCGGACGCGTGCCCTCGGGGCCTTTTCCGCTGCAATCCCAAACCGTAACGATCGATCCCCCGCCGGTGGCGAGGTAACGAGACGTGTCATCCCATGCCAGCTCCTTGACCTTCGTCGCATATCCGCACATCTGCAGATCGACGCCGTTCTTAACGATCCAGAAGTGAACGCTGGAATCCTGATCGCCCGTCGCGATGTATTGCCCGTTGGGACTCCAACCCAGGACCAGAGAGGAGCCTTTCCATTCGAACGTACGGGTCGGTCCTTCGTACTGCTCCTGCCACATCCGCAATCCGCCGTAGCAGATCGAGGCGATGGTTTCCGAACGGCCGCCCGCTCGAGCCGGCTTCCACCCGATGTCGGTAACGGTGCTCTCGTGCGCTTTGAAGTCGCGGACGAGCCGCTCGCCCTCCCACAAGCGCACGTTACGGCCATTTGCCGTCGCTAGCAGTGAGCCGCTCGGACTGTAAGCGATTCTCTCGGTCCACGTTCCGCCCGCATCGAGCTCGTAGAGAAGGCTCCCGTCGGCGCGCCAGACTTGGGCGCTCCCATCCGGGCAAGCGACGCCAAAGCGAGAGCCATCCGGATGCCACGACACCGACGGCGCGCCGATCGTACCCTCCCCCAGAGAGATAAGGCGCTTCCCTTCGATCGAAAGGATGCTCGCGGGCTCGTCCGCGCAGGTCACGACGACGAGCGAGTTGTCCGGCGACGGCTCTAGGCACGAGACGTACGAGGTTCCCGGCGAGCGCCACGCCTCGCCGAGCTCGAGCGACGCGGGCGCTATGCCAGACATGCTTCAAAGCCCTGCGTGAGCTCCTCGCGAATCAGATTGCGCCCAATGAAAATCAACGAACTCTTGCGCAACTCGTTGTCCCAGGACCGGCCCGGCTGGCCGCTCAGGAGCATATGAACGCCGTGAAACACCCAGCGCTCGTCGTGTCCTGCGACGTTGAGAATACCTTTCATTCTAAAAATGTCTACGCCTCGCTCTCGCACGAGCCGGTTGAGCCAGGCGCTGAACTTCTCCGCGTCGACCGCGCGCGGCTCAACGATACCGACCGAGCTCACGCTCCGATCGTGGACGTGGTCCGGCTTGAATACGTGCGTCAGCAATGGCGGCACCTTGACACCTCGGGCGTCGATACGAAGGTGATACTCGTCCCCGCCGCGATGCTCCGTAAAGAGCGCATAGAGCCCATCCTGCTCGACGGTGACGGTATACCGGCTTCCCTCGCTACCGAGGGCCAAGGAGTGCAGGCGATCGTTCAGGGTGAAGGACCCCGAAGCCGGCGTCGGCGTCGGATCTTCGGAAAATCGAATCGTCGCGTCGCGCAGCAGGGGTTGCAGAGCCGATAGGCTCGGCGCCGCTACTCGCAT
>DATJRF010000045.1:0-9639 GCA_035505015.1 Verrucomicrobiia bacterium
GTTTTCGGCGGAGGTGCGCTTTGCCTATCCGCCTTGGGTGGAGGAAGGCCGCGACGATGCAGGTTGAGCTGCTCTCGGTTGGGACGGAGCTGCTGCTCGGGCAGTTGGTCGATACGAATGCGGCGCACGTGGCCTCGGTGCTGGCGCAGAACGGGATCGACGTACGGGCGGCGCATACGGTCGGCGATAATCGCGAGCGTATTGCCGCGGCGATTCGTCTGGGATTGGAGCGCGCGGACGGCGTCGTCAGTACCGGCGGCCTAGGCCCGACCGTCGACGATTTGACGAAAGAAGCGGCCTGCGATGCGCTTGGCGTCGGTACGGTGTTGGACGAGGCGTCGCTGCTGCATATGGAGGCGATCTTTGCCTCGTTCGGGCGAGAGATGCGGCCGAACAATCGCAAGCAGGCGGAGCTGCCGCGGGGAAGCCGCGTTCTGGTCAATCCCAACGGAACCGCTCCGGGATTCGTCGCGTTCCGCGACGACGGCAAGTTCGTGGCTTGCATGCCGGGGCCGCCGCGCGAGATGAAGCCGATGCTGGCGGAGCAGCTCGTGCCGTTCCTGCGCGAGCGGTTCGGCCTCTCCGAGGCGATCTACACGCGCGTCATTCATACGATCGGGATCGGCGAGTCGGAGATCGATCATCGCATCGACGATCTCTTTCGCAGCAGCGAGAATCCGAAGATCGCCGTGCTGGCGCACGACTTCCGCGCCGACGTCAAGGTGATGGCAAAGGCGCGCTCGGCGCCGGAAGCGGAGGCTGCGATCGCACCGCTGCAGGCCGAGCTCGAGCGCCGCCTGGACGGGTACGTCTACGGTACCGACGCGATGACGCCGGAGGGTGCGGTCCACGAACTGCTGCGGGCGCGCGGATGGAGCATCGCGCTCGCCGAGTCGTGTACCGGCGGGCGCATCGCCTCGGCGCTGACCAACGTACCCGGCGCATCGAAGAGTTTTCTGGGCGGCGTCGTCGCCTACGCTAACGAGGTGAAGATCGAACAACTCGGCGTGCGCGCGCAGACGCTCGCGCAGTTCGGCGCGGTGAGCGAGGAGAGCGTGCTGGAGATGGCGCACGGCGCTCGCGACCGCTTCGGCGCCGACCTTGCGCTGGCGACGACCGGGATCGCCGGGCCCGGCGGCGGCTCGCCGGAGAAGCCGGTCGGGTTGGTGTGGTTCGCTCTTGCCGAGGGAAAGCAGGCGCGCGCTTGGCGGTTCGCGTTCCGCGGCGATCGGGCCGCGGTGCAGGGGCGCTCGACGACGTTCGCGCTCGGCCTGCTCTGGCGCTATCTCGCCCGGCACGAGACGTGATCGCCGCCGGGCTGCTCGCTGCAGCGATCGCGTTTCGCGGCGGCGTGAACCTGCCGACGATGGGCGCCACGTACGTCGTCGACGGACGGCGCGACTGGAACGCCAGTTACCGGCGATACTTCAGCCCGGCGGTGATGGACGACATCGCGCGCAACCTGCACGCCGGTTTCGTGCGTACCGGATGGATCCCGAACTGGGAGCGCCGCGAGCGCGTCGACTGGTCGCACGAGGATCAGGTGATGGATTCGATCTGTGCGCCGCGCAAGCCGTATCGCCTCGGGGTCGTCGTGATCGTGCCCGGGCCCAAAGACGACGCGCTCGGCGAATCGGATCTGCTTGCCAACGTCGGCGAGTTCTTCGGGCGATACACCGCTCGTGAGCCCGGCTGCGCGATCGAAGCCGAGATCGCCAACGAGGCCAACCTTTCCGTCAACGGGTTCGGCGGCGTGGAGGCGTACGCCGCGTACTACGAAACCGTCGCGCCGATCGTCGCCTCCTACGGCGTCGCGGTCATCACCAGCGGGAGCTCGGGCGAAGATCTGCACTGGTTCGCGACGCTGCGCGCGCTCTTCGCGCGCGCCGTTCCGGCGCCGCCGCTGCTCGGCTACGGCTTTCATCCCTACGACGTCGGCAGCGCGAGGATGGGTGCCGCGGTCGAGGCCGTTGCGGCGGCGGCGGGCGTGCCGGCATCTCGAATATACGTCACGGAGATCGGCGACGCGCGACCGCGCGAGCTGGAGGCGATCCTCGATGCGCTCGCTCGCGCCGGCGTGGCGATGATTTCGGTCTATCAGTACGCTGCGCAGCCGAACGAGCCGACCGCGAATCTCGCGCTGCGCGAAAATCCGGCGCTCTACCGTGCCGTCGCGGAGGTCTTCGCGCGCGTCAACGGCCCGGTGGGTACCCGATCGCCGCCATGACGCGCTGCGTTTCGACCCCGTCGGCGAAGGTCGGGAGCGCGCTCGCGCCGGTCTCGATCTGCTTGACGAACTCGTCGTAGAGCTCCATCATCAGCGGAACGCTGGGGTTGACGCTGGCGAACTTCGCATAGGGCGATGGCGCGCACTCGAGCTCGGAGGTCTCTTGGGCGTCGACCGCGTGCAGGCTCGCGCCGATCGGCGACGTGCCGCTCGCGACCGCGGTGCGCGTCTCGCCGTGCACCGCGCACAGGAAGGACTCGACCGCCAGCGTCGCGTCCGCCGCGACGCGTGCGACGAGGCCTCCCTCGTACTCGATGGCCGCGAAGGCGCCGTCGTCGACGGCGCTGGTGAACGGCCCGGCGTTATCCGAGCGCGCGGGGTTGGCGGTACGCAGCAGGCCCGAGGCGCGCTTGAACGGCTTGCCGGCGAGCCAGTTGGCGAGATCGATCCAATGGACGAGCATCCCGCCTGCGATGCCGCCGCCGCGCCCGGCTTCGAACCACCAGCTGCGCGGCGCTTGAACCGCGCCGCGCAGGTTGCCGGCGTAACGGGCGACCTCGATGTCGCGCACCGGGTCGAGATGCCGGTTGACGATCATCTCGCGCAGTGCCGCGAGCGGCGCGGAGAAACGAAACTCGTGCGCGATGCCGCAGGCCGTTCCGGCTCGCGCCGCCGCTTCGGCCAGCCCTTCGGCATCGGCGACCGAGAGCGCGAAGGGTTTTTCGCAGACGACGTGCTTCGCGCGAGCAAGCGCGGCGTGGACGTCCGCGGCATGCGCGAAGGGCGGCGATGCGATCGTCACCGCGTCGAGCTCGCAGCCGTCGAGCATCGCTTGGCACGACGCAAAGGCGTTGGCGATACCGCGTTCTTTGGCGATGCGAGCGGCCGAGGATGGCGAGGCGAGCGCGACGACTTCGAAGCGCGGGTGCGCCGTGAGCGCCGGCAGGTGGGTCGAGACGCCGAAGCCCGTCCCGACGATTCCGATGCGGTAGTTCGTCATGCGCGTGCCTTACTCGGCCGCGTCGACGGCGGCCTCCAGGATGTCGGCCCCGCGCAGAAGCTGGCGCTGCGAGATCACGAGCGGCGGCGCGATCGAGATGGTCTCGCCCCGCGGGCCCGATTGCAGGAAGATCGCACCGCGCGCCAGCGCCCCTTCGACCGCGGCCGCGGCCGCGGCGCCGTCTCGCAGCTCCACGCCCCAGAAAAGCCCGCGCCCGCGCACGTCGACGACGTGCTTCGAACGCAGGCGCTGCAGGCGCGGGCCGAGCAGCGAACCCAGCTCTCGCGCGCGCGCCGGAAGATCGCGTTGCTGCATCTCGTGCAACGTAGCGAGCGCCGCGGCACAGGCCATCGGATTGCCGAGGTAGGTCGAGGTGTGCAGCGCCTCGCCGGCCGATTCCGGCCACGCGGCCATGACCGCAGCGCGGCCGGCGAGCGCGCTGATCGGAAAACCGGAGCCGAGGGCCTTGCCGATGCAGAGCAGATCCGGTACGACGCTCTCGTGCTCGGCCGCGAACCAGCTTCCGGTGCGCCCGAAGCCGGTGAAGATTTCGTCGAAGATCAGGAGCAGTCCGAGCTCGTCGCAGATGGCGCGCAGTCCGGGCAGGAAGCCCGGCATCGGAAGGATGCAGCCGCCGCGCCCTTGGACCGGCTCGGCGATGACCGCGGCGAGATCGTTGCGCTGCGCGAGGCGTTCCCGGATGGCGGCGAGCGCGGCGTCCGCGTCGCCGCCGGGCGTCGCACGCGGGAAATCGAGCAGCAGCGTCGCACCGCCGATCGCTCCGGCAAATGGCTCGCGGAACTTCTCGATGCCGCCGACTTCGAGCGCGCCGAACGAGAGGCCGTGGTAGGCGCCGCGAAAGGCGGCGAAGTGCGGCTTGCCGGTCGCGAGTATCGCGGTCTTGAGCGCGGCCTCGATCGCCTCCGATCCGGTGGTCGCGAGAAAGACCGTTCCCAGTCCCGGCGGCAGTACGGTTTGCAGCCGCTCGAGCAGGCGCACGCGCACCTCGGTGGGATGCACGTCGCCCATCCCGTGCATCAGTCGTGCGGCTTGTTGCGCGACCGCAGCGACGACCTGCGGGTTCGCGTGCCCGGCGTTGGCGACGCCGAAGGCCGCGGTCATGTCGAGATAGCGGTTTCCGTCGACGTCGGTGACCGTGGCGCCGCGCGCCGACTCCCAGAAGACCGGAAAGCGCGGCGAGAGGAAGGTGACGTTGCGCGACTCGTGCGCGCGCAGCGCCGGCCCCAGGGCGAGCGTCTTGGGCCCCGGCACCGGGCTGACGATGGCCTCCAGCTCGTCGCTCATGCGTCCTGCGTGACCCAGCGCACGAACTCGGCGATGCGCGGGCGCCCGCCGTGATAACCGCCCAGCGGCGGATCCTGCAGCTCGCCGAACCGCGCGATGCGCGCGGCACCGGATGCGAGCGCCGCCGCCTGGAGCTCCTCGCGCACGCCGGCGAGCGCGAGCGCTTCGAGCGCGAGGCGATGCGCGTGCAGATACTCGAGCATCTCCTGCGGCGATCCGGTGCTGTGAATCGCGAGCGACCGCGGGAGAAACGCGGGCGGCTCGCCCAGCGGCGGATCGAGCACCGCGAGGTAACTGGCACGCGCGTCGGAGTAGACGGCGCCGGTACCGCCGGCGGCGCGAAAGCTCGCGAGGTCGCGCGCCGCGGCGACGCGCGCCGACGAATCTGCGTTCGCTCGTGAGGGCGGGAACTCGATCGCGGTGCGTTCGATCGCGGCGGCGAGCAGCGCCGCAAATCGTTCGGGCGCGATCGAGCCGCCGCGCTCCACGAAGAGCGCGTGGAGCGAGAGGCAGCCTTCGCCGTCGTAGAGCAGCACGTCGCGCGCCGCCGCTTCGGCGAGTTCCCTTGCGGCGGCCTCGCTCGCGAGCGCGTCGCGCCCGACGTAACCGGCGCTCGCCTTCGCTGCGTACGCGACGAAGCGCGCGCCGGGGCGGGTCAGCGCTCGCACGCGCGCGATCGTCGCGTCCGTTCCGAAGACCGCGACCGCGTCGTAGGCGTGCAGGTCGACGGCGTCGCGCTCGCCGTCCCAGCTCTGCGCGCGGGCCGACTCGGCGAGCTCGTCGAGCTCCTCGTGCAGCGTCGCGAAGAACGCTCGGACGAGCCCGTCTTCGCGGTCCTTCACGAGCACGTCGCATTTCGCGCAAAGCGCAAAGACGGCGGGCACGATCGCGACCCCGATCGTCGTGCGGCTGGAGATGATGCACGCACGGCCGATCGGCAGCGCCCGCGCGTGCGGGAGCCCGCCGCGCTCGACAAAGCGGTCGAGAACGTCGAGCGAGCCGAGCTCCGCGACGATCGTCGCGGCGAGCGCCGCTTCGTCGAGCGAGAAGAAGAGGCGGTCGAGCGCGTACTCGACGACCGGCGCCGAGTAGCCGGTGCGATCCGCGATCTTTTCGAGCAGGCGAACGCGCGGCGGGAAGTCGCCGTCGCTCCAACGCTGCGCGGCCCCGGCGACGGCGCGCAGGATCGCTCGCACCGGCCGTCCTGAAAGGCTCATGAGAAAGCGTCATTCGCGCAGCGGGGGCGAGGTTCCCGAGCACCGCGCGGCAAATGGGCCGCCCATGCCGCTGCTCTCGCGTCTCTTCCTCGGGTTGGTCGTGACCGTCGCAGCCGTCGGCCTGCTCGCCGGCGGCGGCTGTACCAAACGCGGGAAGATGCTCCCGTCGCCCACCCCGCCTTCGGCGCAGACCATTTTCGTCAACCCCGCGACGGGCAACGACACGACGGGCAACGGCTCATCGCCAAAACCCTACAAGACGCTCACCCGCGCGATCAAGGCGCTGCCCTCCGCTGAGCCGTTCGCCGACACGATCGCGCTCGCGCCCGGCGACTACAACGCCAAGAACGGCGAAGTCTTCCCCATCGCCATTCCCACGGGCGTCACGCTCGCGGGGAGCGGATACGGCAGCGTCCACTCCGGCGTCTTCATCGACGGGGCGGGCGAAGACACGGCGTACGAGAAGCTTGCCGGGGTTGCCTCGCAATCGCTCTATACGACGCTCGAGGTGGACACCGTCGCGTCGATCTCCATGAGCGACGTCTACGTGGGCGATTCGAAGCTGTCGCTGCCGGCGCACGCATCCTACGTCGCCTCGGACGTGCTCGGAACGGCTTCGGCGCAGACCGTGACGTTCGATGCAGGCGTGGCGACGCTGGCGTCGCGCGCGAACGGCATTCTGGTCCCGAGCGGAGACCTCACCTGTACGAACTGCACGATTCTCGGTGCCGCCTACGGAGTCGCCGCGCAGAGTCTGCCGAGCGCCTCGGCTCCTCCGTCGGTGACGCTCGCCGGGGCCTCGGGAGGCGAAACGATCGTCGGGGGCCAGGGCACGGGAATTGCAACCGATGGAACCGCCGACGTTACCGTCTCGGATTCCGCCCTGCGAACGGCGGAGTTTGCCTACGCCGATACCCTGGGAGTTCTCAAGGGCGTCAGCGTGACGCCGGGATTGGTCGATTTCGGCAGCATTAACACGTCGTGCGGGAGCGGCTCGTCGAACCCCTCGATCGGAGGCAACGACCTTCACGGTCTCAATACGAAGACGGAGATCTTCGTGACCGTCGCCGGCGCCGCCGTTTGCGCGTATAACAACACGTGGAATACGATCGCCACCGGGCCGCAAAAGACCGACGCGTACGGAGACTATCCCGAGCCCAAGACGTTCAAACCGGGAGCCAGCGGGAAGAACGTGACCATTGCAAAGACCGCCACCGGTTCGACGGTCACCGTCGGCCCCTATCGCCAGCCGACGCCGACGCCGTCGGCGAGCCCGACGTCGAGCGCGAGCCCGACCGCGAGCCCGACCTCTTCGCCGACCTAGAGGCGGGCCAGGGACTCGGCGTCGAGGCTGCACCCGCGCAAGCTCGCGCCGGCGTCGCGTCCGATCAGCACCAAGCCGTCGTCGAACTGCACGCCGAGATCGTCCGTCTGCACCGCGACGCAGGATCCCCGATTCGCCAAGTCGACGTGCACGAGCGCGCCGACGATGCCGCCGCGGAGCGTCTCGCCATCGGGGCCGACGACGCGCGCGCGCAGCCATGGCGGCGAGAGTTTGCGGCGGCGAGACGGAGCTGCGTGCGACGGATCGGCGCGCACGTCGTCGTAGTATTGCGAAGTGAGTTCGGTCATGCCGTACTCGGCGACGATCGCATCCTGCGTAATCCCTAACCGCTCGCAGGCGCGCTCGTAGAGTTCTTCGTGCGAGAGCACGCGCGTGCGACCTTTGAAGCCGCCGGTCTCCATGACGCGCGACCCTGCCGGCAGGCGCACCGCGCGGCCGTTCTCCCGCAGCGCATCGAGCACCGCGACCAGCGCGAAAGCCGTCGACGCAATGCAGACCGGCGCACCCTCGGCGATCGCTGCGTCGAGATCGGCGAAGAACGCGGAGAGCAGCAAGCCTTCGCCGCGGACGTACCAACCCGTTTGCCCGTCGCCGCGCTGCGCGCTCACGCGCCCCATCATGTACCCGAGCGAGGACTGCGGGCGGTCGGCCGGGTTCGGCACGAGGTTCAGGTAGCGCAGCCGCGCGCCGTCGCCGAGCACGAAGCGGTCGAAGCCGGCGAGCAGCGCCGCGTCGTAGAGGGCGCGCGTGTCGAAGAAGTGCCGGCCGCCGGATCCGGTCGTCGTTCCGCTCGTCTCGAAGGCCAGGACCGCCTTCGCCGGATCGAACGTCGCGAGGGTTGCCTCTTTGAAGGCCGCGGCCGGCACCGGCGGGACCGCCTCCCAGGACGGCGGCATCGCGCTCTTGGAGAAGCCGAAGGACGCGCAGAAGCGCCCGTACGGCTCGTTGCGCTCGATCTGATAGGCGAACAGGCGAAGCGCCAGGTCGTCGAAGTCGCCCTCCGCGATACCGGTGCCGTGCCGGTGCCAGGCCTCGATCGTGCGCAGGATCTCTGCGTCGAGCTCGCGGGCGATGCGGTCTTGCATGACTCGGGCGCTTCGCCGCATAACCGTTGAGGTCATGGGCATGACGCTAACCGAGAAGATCCTCGCCCGCCACGCGGGCCTGCCGTCGGTCGAGCCGGGGCAGATCATCAACGCCGCCGTCGATCTGGTGCTTGCAAACGAGCTTTCCGCCGCCGTTGCGATCGGCGTGATGCGCGGCATCAAGGGAGCCGGTCGCGTCTTCGACCGCACCAAGATCGCGCTGGTCGAGGATCACTTCGTTCCGGCCAAGGACGCGCAGTCGGCCAAGCTCGCGAAACTCATGAAGGACTTCGCGGTCGAGCAGGAGATCGTGCACTTCTTCGACGTGGGGCGCGGCGGCATCGAGCACGTCGTGCTCCCCGAGGAAGGGCTGGTCGCGCCGGGCGAGCTGATCGTCGGCGGCGACTCCCACACCTGTACCTACGGCGCGCTCGGTGCGTTCGCGACCGGGATGGGCTCGACCGACATCGCCGCCGCCTTCGTGCTCGGTGAAGTGTGGCTCAAGGTCCCCGCGACGATCAAGATCGTCTACGACGGAACGCTCGGGCCGATGGTCTACGCCAAAGATCTCATGCTGCGCACCGTCGGCGAACTCGGCATCGACGGCGCGACCTACCGCGCGATCGAGTACCACGGCTCGACCGTCGACGCGCTCTCGATCACCGGACGCATCACGATGGCGAACATGGCGATCGAGGCGGGAGCCAAGAACGGCATCTTCCACGCCGACGCCAAGGCGATCGCGTTCGTGAAGGAGCGCACGAACCGCCCGTTCGTCGTGGAACGCGCCGACGACGACGCGCGCTACGAGCGCGTGCTGCGCATCGACGCCGGCGCGCTCGAGCCGCAGGTCGCCTGCCCGCACACGCCCGACAACGTTCATCCGATCTCGCAGGTTGCCGCCGACGACATCCCGGTCGATCAGGTCTTCATCGGCTCGTGCACCAACGGCTACATCGACGACCTGCGCGTGGTAGCGAAGATCCTCGACGGCAAGCGCATCTCGCCCAACGTGCGCGTGATCGTCAATCCGGGCTCGCAGAAGGTCTGGATGCAGGCCGCCACCGAGGGCGTGCTCACGACGCTGGCGGCCGCCGGCTGCGCGGTCAACACGCCCGGTTGCGGCGCCTGCTTCGGCGGCCACATGGGCACGCTCGGCGACGGCGAGCGCGCCATCTCGACGACCAACCGCAACTACGTGGGACGGATGGGCTCGCCCAAGGCCGAGGTCTACCTCGCCTCGCCGGCGACGTGCGCCGCCTCGGCGCTGACCGGCAAGATCACCGATCCCCGCGTTCTCGAACTCGCCGGCGTCTAAGGAGCATTACAAGAGTGGAATCGAGCCTGCGCGGGCACGCGCACAAATACGGTAAGAACGTGGACACCGACGTCATCATTCCCGGGAAGTACTGCAACATCGTCGATCCGGTGGAGCTCGGCAAGCACGCGCTCGAAGGGCT
>DATJRF010000046.1:0-2483 GCA_035505015.1 Verrucomicrobiia bacterium
ACGCACACCAGGTAGGCGCCCCGGGCGTGCACGATCGCGCTGTTTCGGGCGCTCGCGGCCGCCCATCGATCCGTCGCCGTGAGTCGATGGGGCCCGTTCCACGGGTTGGGCTTCGGTGCGACGTGCCGGCACACGAAACGCCCGGCCGCGAGCTCCTCCACCCGAGCGCACCGCGCGGGGCTCCGCAGGCCGTCGACGACCAGGACCTCGACCGCGTCGCCGTCGAGCTGGGCGGCGAGCCCGTCGATGAACCAGTCGAAGCGCGGCTCGTCGCGGTGGGTGATGTACGCCACGGTGACCGGCACCTCGTCGCTTCTGATCGGCGCCGGGCCTCCGCTCATGAGCGGGCACGCTATCGCTTCGAGTCCGTCTCCTTCGTCGGCTTCGAGACGCGTCGCTCGCTCACCCAGGCGCGCCGCTCGAAGTCCCAGACACCGCGAGCCGTACCGTCGAACAGTGGATCGATAAACGGCCGGACTACATCCAGCGCTTCATCGAGTGTCAGCGCCGATGCGAGCAGCGAGCTTGCTGCCTCTGTCCTATAACGCCTCTCCCAGAACACGCGGTCGGGGACGTCGAAGGACATCGGCAGCTCGAGGCCCCGCCGCTCGGCCTCCGATACCAGCGCGCGTCGCTGGGCATCGGCGCGTACGGACGCTCCGTCGATGATCGCGACGAGATCGACCAGATCGCGCACGCGCGTCGAAGGGAGCCGCCGGCGACCGTAGCGGTCAACCGTGGCCGAGATCTTGTCGGCGAGGTGATCGACGAGCGGATACACGCGGTAGCCGCTCTGCCTTATCCCCCGGCATGGCGATGTCGGCCAGCGCGACGACGTGCTCCGGCTCGCCGACCATGCGGAGATCCGACCCGACGAGGTCGATCGGGAACTCCTGCCACGCGCGCTCGCCGACAAATGCGGCGACCCTGAAACGAACACCGACCGCATCGTCCGCCACCGCTTCGCGTGGCCCGACGGTGAAACGGAACCAGTCTCCGATATCGCGCGTCGCCGCGGCCCGGAGGTCGGCCTCCGCCGATTCGAGGTCGGAGTCTCGGTACACGTCGACGTCCAAGGAGGCGCGCACACCGAGGTTTCGCGCGAGCAGCGCCACGGCGCCCTTCACGATCCATCGCTCATCATCGAAATACAGCCGCTCGAGGAGGCGGTCGTACGCGAAGTGCCGCTGCAGTTGCGCAAGCGTCCAACGACTGGTTGCGGCGAGATTGCAAAGCCGGTCGGTGAGCGCGTTGCGGAACGCCGCTGGAGTCTCGTATCCGCTCATCGGATCTCAGCTCCGAAACGAGACGGCGCGATCTCAACGGCGGCAACTCGGGTTTGGTGTGCACGCGCTTCATCGATCCAGAAGGTGATCTCTGGCTCCCCGACGAGATCGAGCATCCAATCCAGGAGTGCGACGCCATCGTTTCTCCGCAGCCCAAAGCTCGAGGCGTGGGGAGCGAGGGCCTCGGCCACGGTGCCCGGATAGTCATACACGCCACGGAGCGCATCGCCGATCAGATGCGCTACCCCGGCGGCATCCTCGCCGTCGTACAGAAGATCAGAGGCGATGCGCGCCGGTCGGGTCACCGGAAGTCCGCGGAGCACGATCCACTCTGCATCGGTCAGGCGCCGGCGGTGAAGGCGAACGTCGGGCCGCTTCGATTGACGTCGGCGCGCGAGCGTGAACTCGTGGCGCTCCTCAGCAAAGTGCCCGATGCCGTACATCTCGGCGGCCGACCGATGCGACACGACACCGTTGGCGGCTCCGCGCTCCCACGCCGGCACGTCCGGCGCGAGCTGCA
Source organism: Verrucomicrobiia bacterium (assembly GCA_035505015.1). Taxonomy (GTDB): domain Bacteria; phylum Vulcanimicrobiota; class Vulcanimicrobiia; order Vulcanimicrobiales; family Vulcanimicrobiaceae; genus DATJRF01. The sequence continues at coordinate 1,807 of DATJRF010000046.1, forward strand.
GCCACGCGGCGCGCAGACTCTCGTGATCAGGCGGCGGTGCCCCGCCCACGCGGTACACGCCGTGAGCGACCGGCTTGATGGCCCGGCCATCCGTGACGAGGCGCCGGAGCGTCGACGCGGGCACCCCGGCGGAAAGCGCCTGACGCCGCGTGACCAGTCCCCATTGATCCTCGGCATAGTCGATCAGCCGTTCGAGTGTTGACGCCCGCGCCACGCTGCTGCATTGTAGTCCGTTTACGGCCTATTTCGCAGCGCTATGTACGGGCGTCTGCTTCTTACTAGCTCGTTAACGAGCTATTGCGCAGCACTATCAGGTCGCCACGCTGTTGCACGCGCGGCGTGCCGGCGGCGCCTTCGCCCGCCGGTGAACGTCTCGTCGGCGGCCTCGCCGCGTCCGCGACGAGCGTGCAGCAAGGCGCTGATCGCTACGTTGCCGCCATGCCCCGCCGGCGCGACGTCCGCCACTTCGGCCGCGGCCCTTACATCCTCGGGTTCTCGCGCGACGCGGCCGCGTGGGGCGACGGGTTCCCGTTCGACCTGCCGGCCGTCGCCGCGATCGACGATCTCCGGACCGACGCGCCCGTGACCTTGCTGGCCGGCGAGAACGGCAGCGGCAAGTCGACGGTCCTCGAGCTGTTCGCGCAAGCGATGGGCTTCGCGCCCGAGGGAGGCGAGCT
>DATJRF010000047.1:0-3755 GCA_035505015.1 Verrucomicrobiia bacterium
GTTCGAAGAGAGCAGCGGATTGAGGTTCTTGAGCTCGGCTTGGATCGCGATGCGCAGAACCCCGGGCTGCGTCCAGGAGTGGGGGCCGGTGCCGCTTCCCGTGGTCGAGGCTTTGGTGCAGGCGGCGAGCGCGGCCAGCACGACGGCGGCTGCGAGGAGGCGCCGCAACCTATACCGCCGCTTTGGGGGCGACCTTATTCCCGGGCACCGGATCGTAGCGCTCGTGGCGCCACGAGTAGGTGGCCAGGCCCTGCGTTGCCGTGCGCAGCTCCGTGATGTAGCGCGAGAGCTCGACTTGCGGTACGTAGGCTTCGACGACGTCGATGCCGGCTTTGTCGCTGGAGTTCATGCCGAGGATCTGCCCGCGCTTACCGGTGAGCTGCTGGATCACCGTCGAGGTGTAGGCGGTCGGAACGAGCACGCTGACGTGGACGATCGGCTCGAGCACGACCGGGTTGCATTTGGGGATCGCTTCGCGAAAGCCCATGCTCGCCGCCGTCTTGAACGACTGCTCGCTCGAGTCGACGTCGTGGTATTGGCCGTCGAAGAGCGTGACGTGCAGATCCGTGACCGGGAAGCCGCTCGGGCCGTGCAGCAGCGCCTCGCGCAAACCCTTCTCGACGGCCGGAATGAACTGTCGCGGAACGACGCCGCCGACGATCTTGTCCTCGAAGGTGAAGCCGCTCCCGCGCGGCCGCGGCTCGAAGCGCAGCCAGACGTCGGCAAACTGTCCGTGGCCGCCCGTCTGGTGCTTGTAGCGCGAATGCACCTCGGTGCCGCCGGTGATCGTCTCGGTGTAGGGAATCGTCGGCGGCGCGACCTCGACCTCGACCTTGTACTTGCGCGCCAAGCGCTCGACGGCGATCGAGACGTGCTGCTCGCCGGCGCCGAGCAAGAGCAGCTCGTGCGTTACGTCGGCGCGCTGCAGGCGCAGCGAAGGATCCTCGTCGACGATGCGCGCGAGCATCGTCGAGATCTTCGCTTCGTCGATGCGCTCCTTGGGCTTGATCGCCGCGGCGAAGACCGGCTCGCTCGCCGGAACGCGCGGCAGCAGCACCTTGTGGCCGTTCGAGGTAAGCACGTCGCCGGTACAGACGGTGTCGAGCCGGGCGATCGCGACGATCGCGCCGGGACCCGTCTCGGGGATCGCCTCTTGCTTCTTGCCCTGCAGCCGGTAGAGACCGCCGGAGCGCACCTTCTCGTCGCCTTTGGAGACGTTCGTGAGCGTGGCGTCGCTCTTGAGCGTGCCCGAGAGCACGCGCACGACCGAGAGCTTGCCGGATTGCGGGTGAATCGCGGTCTTGATGACGCGAGCCACGACCGGTGCGTTCGGCTCGGAGGCGATCGCGCGTCCCTCGGCATCGACTTTCGGAGCGTCCGCCGGCGAGGGGAACCACTTCTCCATCGCGCGCACCAGGGCGGCGACTCCGGCGCCCGGGCCGCCCGCCGCGCAGAGCACCGGGACGATCTGGTCGTGCGCGCACTCCTCGCAGAGATCGCGTTCGATCTCGTCGAGCGCGGGCTCGATCCCTTCGAGCAGCTCCTCCATGAGGTGATCGTCGAAGTCGGCCATCGCTTCGAGCAGCTCGCCGTGCGCCTTGGCGACCGCCGCTTGCGCGTCGCCCGGAATCGCGTCGTCGCGCTCCTGGTCGCCGTCGTAGCGGCGCGCTCTCATCTCGGCGAGATCGACGTAGCCGGCAAAGTGTTCGGCGCTGCCGAGCGGCCACTGCTCCGCGACCACGTGCCGCCCGTAGGCCGCCTGGAGCGCGGCCAGCGTGGCCGGGAAGTCGGCGCCGGGGCGGTCCATCTTGTTGACGACGAAGAGATGCGGTAGGCGCATCGACTCGAGATAGTCGACCAGGCCCTGCGTGTGCACCACGCGACCCGGATCCGCTTCGACGACGACGACGGCGGCATCGGCGCCGGCCAGCGCGTTTTTGGTCTCCTCGAAGAAGTCGATGAAGCCGGGACAGTCGACGATCGTCATGTCGATGCCGTCCGCGGTCGCGTGTGCGAAGGCCACCGTCGTGGACTGCGCGTGCGCGACGTCTTCGGGCTCGTGGTCGGTCACGGTCGTGCCGTCGGCGATGCTGCCGCGCCGTCCGATCGCGCCGCAGTGCGCCAGCACCGCCTCGACCAGCGTCGTCTTCCCCGCGTGGTGGGCTCCGACGAATGCGACGTTCCGTAGGCGAGCGATCTCCGCCATCCCGACTCTCCTGTGGTGTGTGGTGCGCTAGCGGCGCTTCGCCGCCGGCTTCTTTTTCTTCGCGGCCTTCTTGGCTGGGGCTTTTGCCGCCGGCTTGGCGGCGAGTTTCTTTTTCGCAGCGGCGGGCTTGGCCGCGGATTTCTTCGCCGTCGATTTGGCCGCCGGCCGGGCAGGCGCTTTGACGGCGGGCTTCTTGGCGGCGGCCGCTTTCTTTACGGGCTTGGCCGGCGCCGCTTTCTTCTTGGGCGCCGCCTTGGGCGCGCTCTTCGGTTTCGGCGCCGCCTTGGCAGCCTTCGTCTTTGCCGCCGGCTTGGCGGCCTTGACCGGGGCTTTCGCGGCCTTGACCGGAGCCTTCGCGGGCTTGGGTGCCGCTTTGGGCGCTGCTTTGGGTGCCGGCTTGGGTGCGGGCTTGACCGCAGCCGCCTTCTTCGGCGGTTCGGCGCTCTTGCGGGCCGCCTTCGCTTTGCTCGAGGAAGTCGAGGAGTCGGCCGAGCGGCGCGAACTGCTCTTGCCGGCCGGGGTGCTCGGCTCGGGGCGTTTGGTCGTGCGGGAGGCGTCGGCGGCGCGCTTCTTGGGCCCGACGTCTCGCACGGCGCGCGCGCGCGAGGCCGCCGGCTGCTCGGCCTGTTCGGGCAATCCGAGCTCGGCGCGACTGAAGCCGGAGATGCTGCTGCCCGGCGTCGTGGTCTCCCGCTTCTTGGCGTGCGCCTCGAGATGCTCGCGCGTCGCGCGCAGCACCACGCGAGCCAGGCGGCCGCCGACCGGAAAGACGATCTCGTTGACGCCGCAGCGGTCGAGCATCTGCAGCACGACGTCGAAGGCGTTGCCCTGATCTTTGGGGCTGTGCGCGTCGGAGCCGATCGCGATGCCGACGCCCTTGGCCTTGGCCTTGCGAATCAAGCGCTCGTTGGCCGCGAGGTACTTCGCCTTGAGCTCGTCGGGATTGTCGCGATAGAGGAAGCGGGTATTGATCTCGACCGCCATGCCGCGCGCGGCGGCGGCGGCGAGCATCCGGTCCTCGTATTCTTCGAGCTTGGCGGGCGCCGGCCAATGGCCGAAGTTGCCCGGCACGTAGAAGTGGCCGACGACGTGCCCGGGCAGCTTCTCGATATCGTCGAGCAGTTTGGCGATGTAGAGCTCCCACGTTCGCTCGGTTCCGACGACGTCGAAGAGATGCGCGAACTCGGGGTTGTCGAACGGCCACTGCCAGTCGGCGCCCTTCTCGGGATGGTCGATCGCGACGAAGTGCACCGTGCGGATGATGCCGTCGGGGCGCATCGCGTCGACGATGTTCTGCGCGTCCGGTCGCGCGCGCGGGTCGTTGTCGACCTCCGCACCGATCGAAAAGCGCATCCCGCGTCGCAAGCTTTCGCCGACCACGGCGGCGTGCGTGACGTCGACACCGGCAGTCTCGGCCGCGCCGTAGAGATCCCCGGCATGTGCGAGTTTGAGGGCGCGGCGCACGGTGTGCACGGCGCCGGGGTCTTCAAACGTCAGATAGTTGATATGGTCGGACACCATCAAGAAGCGCGGTGAATTCCGCCGGCAG
>DATJRF010000048.1:0-2329 GCA_035505015.1 Verrucomicrobiia bacterium
GCAGTCCAAGAGTCTGGTCGGGTTCCGCGAAGAGAAGCGGGTGCTCGTCTATTTCCTCAAGGCGCAAAAGAAAGCGAAGGCATCGGCTCGCCGGTAGCAACGCTCAACGTCCTACTCGTCGGAGACGTCGTCGGCTCGCCCGGGCGCGACGTCCTCAAGCGCTGCCTGGCCCTGGCGCGCGAGCAGCACCACGTCCACGCCTGCATCGCCAACGGTGAGAACGCCGCCGGCGGTTTCGGCTTGACCGCGCAGACCGCTCAGGAGATGTTCGAAGCGGGCGTCGACTTCATTACGAGCGGCAACCACATCTTCGACAAGCGCGAGTTTAAAGGATACCTCGACGAAACGCAGCGCGTGATACGCCCGGCTAACTACCCCCCCACGGTGCCCGGGCGCGGCAGCGGAACGTTCCAGGCCGACGGCGTGACGGTCGGCGTCCTCAACGTCATGGGGCGCACCTTCATGCCGGTCGTCGACGATCCGTTTCGCTGCGCCGACGCGCTGGTCGCGGATCTCGCGGCGCTCACGCCGGTAATACTCGTCGACGTGCACGCCGAGGCGACCTCGGAGAAAGTGGCGCTCGGCCGCTTTCTCGACGGCCGCGTCTCGTGCGTCTACGGAACGCATACCCACGTGCAGACGGCCGACGAACACGTCTTGCCGGGCGGAACCGCCTACCTGAGCGACGTGGGAATGACCGGCCCGAGCGAGGGCGTGATCGGAATGGAGGCCGGGCCCGTGCTCGAGCGCTTCCTGAGCGGCATGTCGGAGCGCTTCAACGTGCAGAAGACGGGCCCCAAGCAGTTCTGCGCGGCGGTCGTCGAGATCGATCGCACCACCGGGAAAGCCAGCTCGATCAAGCGCATCTTCCAGCGCAATCTTCCGTGAAGGTCGACTTTCACTCGCACTCGACCCTGAGCGACGGGTCGCTCGCGCCCCAGGAACTCGCCGATTTCATGGGCGAGCGCGGCGTCGAGATCTTCGCGATCTCCGATCACGATACGCTCGGAGCCTACGGCCGGTTCGAGCCGCCGGCGGGGTCGCGCGTGGTCACCGCGATCGAGATCAACACGACGTGGCGCGGCAACGAGGTGCATTTGCTCGGCTACGGGCTGCCGCTGGGCCAGTCGGCGGTGAGCGAGCTGCTCGCGAGCAACCGGCGCGAGCGGCGCGCGCGGACCGAGCAGATGGTCGCGCAGCTCCAGCGAGCCGGCTACGGGATCACGATGGACGACGTTCTTGCGCGAGCCCCCGGCACCGAGTCGCTGGGGCGCCCCCACGTTGCGAAGGCGCTGATCGCCGCGGGGATGGCCTCCGACGTCGATGCGGCATTCCGAAGCCTGCTGCGTGCCGGGCGCCCGGGCTACGTCCCGCAGACCTACGTCACGCCGCAGACCGCGATCGATCGTATCGCTGCGGCCGGCGGCGTCGCCGTGCTCGCGCATCCGGGGCGCTTGCGCGATCGCGCGCTGCTCGACGAGCTGGCGCGCCGCGGCCTGCAGGGTCTCGAGGTGTTCTACCCCAGTCACGACGAGGACGACGTGCGCTTTTTCCGCGCCAAGGCCCGCGAATACGGGCTGGTCATGACGGCCGGAATGGACTTCCACGACATTCGCTATCACACGCGCGGCGTCGGCATCGAGGTGGACGACGACGATCTCGCGCCCTTCCTCGAGCTCGTCGCCGCCCATCGGTAAAGATCCGCCGGGTTACCGCAAGATAGCGCACCAGGCGCGCAAGGCGAGCGCGAGCGCCGGCCTGAAATTTGCGCGCATGATTGACTATCTGATCGACATCTTCTTCTCGGACCCCAATCCGTCGCCGTGGATCCTGGAGAACCCCGAACCCTCGCCCTGGTAGCCTACCGCATGAGGGCCTCGTTGACGCTGCGTCGCACCGTAGCCAGCAGCGAGGCCCCCTCCTCTTCGTAGCGAGCCAGCAGCTTGGCTTGCGGCGCGATCGCCTCGGTATCGCGCATGAACTTGTGATTGACGCGCACGTTGTAGGCGCACGCCGCGAGCGCGGCATAGCCGAACTCCGCGGCGCAGCCGACGTCGCTTGCGAGGTGTTTGTTCGGAATCGCCAGCAGCTGCGCGGCGAAGTGCAGCACGTCGCGCGCCAGTGCGGCCGCCCGCAGCGGCTCGGCCGCCGCTCCCGCGAGCGCCGCGTCCATCGTCCGCCGGCGTGCCGCGACCTCCGCCTCGCTTCCCTTGGGCAGCGTCTGGGCGGAGACGACGCGCGAGAAGGCCGCCTCGTCCCGCTCGCGGGCCGTTACCAGCTCCTTGCGCAGGGCGTCGGTGCTGGCGGCGATCCGCTCGGCCAGCTCTCG
>DATJRF010000049.1:0-6056 GCA_035505015.1 Verrucomicrobiia bacterium
CGAGGCGGACGTCGATGCCGTCGAGGCGGACGTCGATGCCGTCGAGGCGGACGTCGATGCCGTCGAGTCGGGCGTCGATGCCTTCGAAGCGCTTGTGGATTGCGTCGAACTCACCGAAGACGGCGGTGCGGAACTCACCGATCACCGCCAGCACGATCTCATAGCCGGATTCGCTGCTCATGACGCTGCCATCGTCTACGACGGATGTTTCCGCGGGCCTTCCGAATTGTTGCCGATCCGTTCGCCGGCGAAGGCGCGCTCCCACGCCGACTCGATGCGCGCGCGCGTCGGCTTCTCGACGACCGCGGCGACGATGCCGTCGGGACGCACCACCAGCGCCACGGGCGGCTTGACGGTCCAGCGCTTGGGCGCGACGGGCAGGCGGATCGCCGGCAGGCCGTCCAGCGCGACGTCGCCGACCGCGATCAGCGCGGCCTTGCCGCCGCGCGTGCGGTTGATGCGCGAGCCGTTGGGCAGCACGAGATCGTCAATCCGGCGGCCGGCGAGGGGATGGCGTGCGTCGACGAGCGGCGACTTCGTATAGCGGCCGGAGAGCATACCGAGCGCGCGGGCAGTCTTGCGCTGCATGCCGCGTTCGCGCAGCATGCGCGCGAAGATCCCGACCGAGAGCTTCTTGATCCACAGCGGCGTCTGCATCGTGAACTTTACCAGCTTGTCGCTGCGGGCTTCCACGAGTTCGGCGACGGTCTGCTGGCGTTCGTCGTCGTAGCTGCGAAGCAGCCGCCGCGGGTCGCCGCGCCCGGTCACGGCGTAGGCGAGCTTCCACGCAAGGTTGGCCGCGTCTTGAATGCCGGCGTTCATTCCTTCGCCCCCCGCCGGGCTCGCGAGGTGCGCTGCGTCGCCGGCGAGCGCGACGCGGCCGACGACGAAGCGGCGAGCGCGGCGGCGCTCGAGCGCAAAGAGCTCCTTGCGCAGGGTCGTTGCGGCGGCCGGCCTTCCAAAGAGCGCGCGAATCCGCGCGGCGTGCGCCGCCTCGGAGAGGGCGTCGGCGGCGGGGGTCTGCGCGGGAACCGAGGCGACGACGCGCCAGGTCTTTGGAGCGAACCGGATGCCCAGCAGGAGCCCTGGGCTCTTCGCGGCGATCCGAAAGAACGGGCTCTCGGGGTCGTCGTCCTCGACGCGCTCGTCGGCGATCACGGCGCTCACGCCGTAGGCGGTGCCGTCGAGCGACATGCCGAGGCTCGCGCGGCTCATGCCGGCCGCGCCGTCGCAGCCGGCGACGTAGGCGGCGCGCAGCGTGCGATCCCCCTCCGGCGAGCTCGCGCGCACTTCGACGCCGCTCTCGTCTTCGCGAAGAAGGGTGACCTCCCAAGCCGCGCGCACGTCGCACAACCCCGTCGCGGCGGTGCGCTCGCGCAGAATCCGCTCGGTTTCGCTCTGCGGAAGGATCAGCGCGCCGGGGTTTTCGTAGACGTCGCTGATCGACGTAAAATCGATCGAGAGCAACGGCTGGCCGCTCGCGGCGTCGTGGATCGAAGCGGCGGTATAGTACGTTCCGGCGGCGCAGAGCGCGTCGCCGGCGCCCCAGTCGCGCAAGATTTCGAGCGTTCGTCCCCAAACGCCGAGCGCGCGGGACTCGGTGTGCACGCCGGTCGAGCGTTCGAGCAGGATCGAGGCGACGCCGTGGTGCGCGAGGCCCAGCGCAAGCGCGTACCCGACGGGACCTCCGCCCACGACGATTACCGGAGCATCGAAAGCGGCTTCCATCGGCAAGGTTAGGCTTCGTCGTGCCGAATCCCCAGCCTCCGCTCATGCCCGTATCCACGCCGTATCACTGGCTGCCGTTCACGCAGATGCGCCGCTCGAACTCGGTACGCCACTTCGTTCGCGGCCAGGGGAGCGCGCTGGTAGACGCGGGCGGCGCACGCGTCTACGATGCGGTCAGCTCGATCTGGACGATCGTTCACGGGCACTGCCATCCGCGGATCGTCGAAGCGATCGCGCAGCAGGCGGCCGAGTTGGATCATGCGACGGCGCTCGGAGCGACCAACCCGGTCGCCGAGGAGCTCGCGGAACGGCTCTGCACGATGACCGGGATGGCGCACGCGTTCTTCGCTAGCGACGGGGCGAGCGCGATCGAGGCGGCGCTCAAGATGGCCTTGCAGTACTGGCAAAATGCGGGCCAGCCGCAGCGGACGCGCTTCGTGCGCTTGACCGGCGCCTACCACGGCGACACGGTGGGTGCGATGAGCGTCTCCGATATCGGCCGCTTCAAGTCGCGATTCTCGAGCGTCACGTTCGAAACCCTCGCCTACGAGGCGTTCGTTCCGCCGGCCGCGCCGGACGTTGCCGCCGTGATCGTCGAGCCGCTGCTACAGGCGGCGGCCGGCATGCGTCTGGTTCCGGCGGCGCTCTACGAGCCGCTGCGCGGCATGGAACCGCTGCTGATCGTCGACGAGATCGCCACGGGGTTTGGAAGGACCGGCACGATGTTCGCGAGCGAAGGACTCGGCTTGCGATGCGATCTGCTCTGCTTGGGCAAAGGACTCACCGGCGGCGCTCTCGCGCTCTCCGCAACGCTGGCGAGCGAGCCGATCTACGCGTCGTTTCTCGGAGAGACGGACGAGGCTCGCCACCTTTTTCACGGGCACTCGTATGCCGCGAATCCGATCGCCTGCGCCGCGGCACTGGCGTCGCTCGCGCTCTTCGAGCGGGAAGGAACGCTGGAACGCGCGCGCGCAATCGGCGAACGTGCGCAGGCGCGGCTCGACGCACTGGGCGGGCATCCTCTCGTGCGGGAAACGCGCCGCGCCGGCACGATGATCGGCATCGAGCTCGCATCGGAGCGGATCGACCGCGGCGATGCCGATAGCGCGGCGTGGAAGATCGCCGACGGTCTCTACGCGCGCGGCGCGTTTACGCGGCCGATCGGAGACGTGGTGCAGTTCGTTCCCCCGCTCTGCTCGCGGGCCGGCGAGGTCGACGGATTCTTCGACGCGCTCGAGGCCGAGCTGGCGCACGCGTGAATCGACCGGCCTATCTCGCCGCGATCGAGTCGATGCTCGAGCGAATTCGTTCGGAGCATCGGTATCGCGAACTGCCCTCCCGCCAGCTTTCCGGCGTGGTGGATTTCTCGAGCAACGACTATCTCGGGCTAGCCGGCGATCCGCAAGTCGTGGCGGCCCTGCGCAACGCAACGCGGGCCGGCTCGGGCGGGGCTCGCCTGCTGGGCGGACGCCACCGCGAGCATTCGCTTTTGGAAGAAGAGCTCGCGGCTTGGCTCGGGCGCGAGCGGGCACTGCTCTTCTCCTCGGGCTATCACGCGGCTATCGGTGCAATCCCGGCGCTGGCTCCCGCCTTCGACGCGATCTACTCGGACGAGCGCAACCATGCAAGCCTGATCGACGGCGTGCGCCTCTCGCGCGTGGCGCGCGTCGTTTACCCGCGCGGGGCGCCGCCGGTGCCGCAAGAAGGCGTCCGCGCGCTCGTCGTCGGCGAGTCGCTCCACGGCATGGACGGCGACGTGCAGGACCCGAGCGCGCTGCTCGAGCGGTTGGGTGCCGGCGGCGCGCTGCTGCTCGATGAAGCGCACGCGCTCGGCGTTCTGGGAGCGCAAGGTGCGGGTCTCGCCGGGGATCTGCGCGACGAGCGCGTGCTCGTCATGGGAACGCTCTCGAAGGCGCTGGGTTCCCACGGGGGGTTCGTCGCCGGCCCCGCGCCCGCGATCGAGCTGTTGGTGAACCGCGCGCGCAGCTTCGTCTTCGATACGGCGCTCCCGCCGGCACTGGCGCTGGCTGCGCGCATCGGCATCGCGCTCGCGCGACGCGCCGGCGACCGCCGCGCGGCGCTGGCTGAAAACGCGCGGCGCCTGCGCAGGGGATTGCGCGACGCCGGCCTCGACGTTCCCGACGCGCCGGGGCCGATCGTCGCGCCGCTGCTCGGAAGCGAGGAGCGCGCGCTGCGTCTGTGCGCCGCGCTGCTCGAACGCCGCATCTACGTTCCCGCGATCCGGCCGCCCACGGTCCCGCCCGGCACCTCGAGACTGCGCTTCTCGGTGCGCTCGGATCACCGCGCGGAGCAGATCGATTTGGCCGTGGAAGAGGTGCGCGCGTGCATCGCTACTTCGTAACCGGCACCGACACCGACGTCGGCAAGACCCGCGTCGCGGCCGCGCTCGCCTTGGCGCTGCGGCTCGCCGGGCACGCGCCGACCGTCGTCAAGCTGGTTCAGACGGGGCTCCCGCACGGCGAGCCGGGGGATGCCGCTCGCGCCGGCGCGCTCGCGGGGACGCCGTTTTTAGAAGCCGTGCGCTTCGCGGCGGCTGCGGACCCGTGGTCGGCGGCGCTCGCCGAACACCGCCCGCCGGTGCGCGCGCTCGAGCTGGCCGATTTCGTGCGTTCGCGCCGCGGTCCGCTCGTAGCCGAAGGTTCGGGCGGCATCATGGTGCCGCTCGGTCCGGGCGAGCATCTCGGGCATGCGGTCGCGCTGGCGTGCCTGCCTACGATCGTAGCGGTCGGACTGCGCCTGGGCTGTCTCAACCACGCGCTCTTGACCGCCGAGCTCTGCGAGCGACTGGGCATCCCGCTCGCGGGCGCTGTGCTCGTCGAACGGTGGGGAGCGGTCGAGCCCGCCTACCGCGACGACGTCGCGCGCGCGTTGCAGGGAAAGTTGAGAATTCTTGGCATGATGCCGTTTGCCGCCGACGAAGCGCATGCCGTTGCGAACGGCGCCCGGATGCTCGAACCGCTGCTTGCAGGAAGAATAGAGGAGTGCCAAGTTCCGTAGTCGAGAGCGCGCGCCGCAGCGTGCTCGAGGACGGCGTTCCCGCCGGAAGATCGTTGCTCGCCGAACTCGCCGCGTTGCCCGAGCGCGAGGTGGGCGAGCTGCTCGCGCTCGCTGACGAGGTGCGCGCGCGCTTCTGCGGCAACGGCATCGCCGTCGAAGTGCTCTATAACGCCAAGCGCGGCGGATGCTCGGAGGACTGCAACTTCTGCTCGCAGAGCGCGCGTTACGCGACCGGCGTCGAGCCGCAGGTCTTGGGCAGCGTCGAGGAGTTCTTGAGCGCCGCGCGGGCCGCGCTGGCGCGGGGCGCCGGCGAGTTCTGCATCGTGGTTGCGGTACGCGGACCTTCGGCACGCTTGTTGGAGCGCGTCGCCGAGGCCGCCGCGCGGATCAAGGACGAGCTGCCGCTGACGGTGGCCGTTTCGCTGGGCATCATGGACGCCGCCCAGATTGCCGTGCTCGCCGAGGCGGGCATCGATAAGATCAACCACAACCTCGAAACTTCGCGCCGCTACTTCCCGGCCGTCTGTACGACGCACACGTACGACGAGCGCTGGGAGACCTGCCGCCTCGTGAAGCGTGCCGGCCTCGAGCTCTGCTGCGGCGGCATCGTCGGCATGGGAGAAGAGCTCGATGACCGGCTCGATTTTCTCGCGGCGCTGCAGGAGCTCGAGCCGCAAGAGGTACCGGTCAACTTCCTCAACCCGCGTCCGGGCACGCCGTTCGGCGACCGGCCGCTGCTCGCGCCCGCGCAGGCGCTGCTCTTCGTCGCGATGGCGCGCCTGGCGCTGCCCAAGGCGCTGGTACGATTCGCCGGCGGCCGCGAAGTCACGCTGCAGGGTCTGCAGGATCTCGGGATGCGCAGCGGCGCGAGCGGGATCGTGCTCGGCGACTATCTCACGACCGGCGGCCGCGCGGACGGCGAGGATTTTGCGATGCTCGAGCGCCTCGGATTCGAAGTGCTCGCGTGAGCCTCGACCAGACGCGCACGCCGTATTTTCAGGCGCTGCTCGACTACGTCGACGCGGGCGTGATGCCGTTTCACACGCCCGGGCACATCCAAGGGATCGGCATGGACCTCGCATTTCGCGAGTTCGTCGGCGACAACATCTGCGCGATCGACCTCACGCCGATGCCGGGCATCGACGACTTACTCCAGCCCACCGAGTCGATCAAGGAAGCGCAAGAACTTGCGGCGGAGGCGTGGGGCGCGGCGCACACGTACTTCCTTATCAACGGATCGACCAGCGGCAATCAGTGCATGATGATGACCGCCGTGAATCCGGGCGACAAGATCGCAGTTCCGCGGAACT
>DATJRF010000050.1:0-8481 GCA_035505015.1 Verrucomicrobiia bacterium
GCGCGCCGAAACCGGCGCCGGTAGTTCCGCCGCCGGCGTCTGCTCCTCGGCGCTGTACTCGAAAAAGCCGACCCGGTCGAGTTGCGCGCGGGCGATCCAGGCTTCGAGGTACTCGACGTGCTCGAGCGTCTCGCCGGGGAATCCGACGATGAAGGTCGAGCGCATCGTTATTCCCGGAACGCGCGCGCGGAAGTCCTCGAGGATCTCGAGGTAGCGCTCGCCGTTGCTGGGACGCAGCATCGCGCGCAGCACGTCGGGATGGGCGTGCTGCAGCGGCATATCCATGTACTTGCACACCTTGGGCAGGCTCGCGATCGCTTCGACGAGCTCGCGATCGATCGTCGCCGGGTAGAGGTAGAGCAAGCGAATCCACTCGATGCCCTCGATCTCGTGCAGGCGCTCGAGCAATCGTGCCAGGCCGCCGCGCCGGAATCCCCGGTCGCGCCCCCACATCGAGGTGTCCTGCGCGATGAGGATCAGCTCTTTGGTTCCGGCGGCGGCCAGGGCGCGCGCCTCTTCGAGGACCGACTCCTCGGAGCGCGAGCGAAACGCGCCGCGCAGCTTCGGGATGATGCAGAACGTGCACGGATGATCGCAGCCTTCGGCGATCTTCAGATAGGCGGTGGCGCGCGGCGTCGTAACCAGGCGCGGGAGAAAGTCGTGCTCGGGTTCCGCTTCGAAATCGAGGCGTATCGGGCGCATTCCGGCGGCGATCTCTTCGAGCAGCTCGGCGATCCCCGCGTAGGCGCCGGTACCGATCACGCCGTCGATCTCGGGAACGAGCGCCTGGAGTTGCTCGCCGTAGCGCTGCGCGAGACAGCCCGCCACGACCAGGTGCTGGCCACGGCGCTTGCGTGCGGCGTGCTCGAGGATCGTCTCGGTCGACTCCGCCTTCGCCGGATCGATGAAGGCGCAGGTGTTGATGACCACGGCGTCGGCACGCCGCGCGTCCGGCTCGAGCTCCCACCCGGCGCCGCCGAGCTTGGCGATCATCACCTCGGTGTCGACGAGGTTCTTGGCGCAGCCGAGGCTGACGAAGCTGACGCTACGCACGCGCCCTCACCGGTAGTTGATGAACTGGAGCGGCAGCTCGAAATCCATCGCGCGCAGCGCGGCGATCGCCTTTTGCAGGTCGTCGCGGCTCTTTCCCGAGACGCGGATCTGTTCGTCTTGGTACTGCGCGGTGATCTTGAGCTTGAGCGATTTGATCTTCTCCATGAGCGCCTTGCTCGAATCTTTGGAGATGCCGCTGCGAAGGGTGAGGACCTGGCGCACGGTCCCGCCGGCCGCCGGTTCGACGGCGCCGAACTCGAACGCCTTGATGTCGATGCCGCGCTTGACGGCCTTGCTCTGCAGCACGTCGACGACGTTGCGCATCTTGAGCTCGTCGTCGGAGATCAGGGTGATCTTCTTGTCGTCCGCCTCGATACTCGTCTTGCTGTTCTTGAAATCGAACCGGTTCTCGATCTCCTTGCGCGCTTGGTTGAGCGCGTTATCCAACTCTTGCCGGTCGACGCGCGACACGACGTCGAACGATGATTCGCCCGCCACGACTAACTCCTTGTTCCCTTCGTTCTGGCTACAGCGCGAAGCTGCGGTCTACGACGTCGCCGGATTTGCCCAGCTTGCCGACGTCCTTGCCGTCGACGTAGATCGTCACTCCCCCGGCGTTACCCACCCGCACCAGGGCCGTCTTCCCGTGGAACGTCTTCGACGTCCCTGCCGGAAACGTACCCTCCATGCTAACACTCCCGTCAACCGTTACCCTGAGCCACGAGGTGGCCGTCAGGACGAGCGCCAGCGAGTTCGGGCCGGCCGCCAGCAGAGCCACCGCCGACGGCGAGGGGCAAGGCGAGGCGGGGGCTCCGGGAGAGGGTGACGGGCAGGGCGACGCCGGGATCGCCACGGCGATCGCGCCCGGGCTCACCGAGGCGGCCGGCGCCGCCGAGGCGGCCGGCGTCGGCGTGGGAGCGGCCGAGGGAGTCGCCGATGGCAACGCGGCGACGGCGCTCTCCCGGCGCATCGCGATCTCGTTGTAGACCACGAAGGCGATCAGCGCGACGGCGACCAGCCCGGCGATCCAGAGCAGGGCGCCGAGGCCCCGTCCGCCGCCCGGCTCGGCGCCGCGTGCTTTCGGGGATGCCGCCTCGGCCATTGGGACGGCCGTCATCCCCGCGGCGGCGGGAATCTCGCCGTTGAAGACCGCCACCACCTCCTCCGGATCCAAGCCCAAAAACCGGGCGTACGTCCGGAGGAAGCCGCGAACGTAGACCGGGGCTCCGATCGTGCCCCAGTTCTGCTCTTCGATCGCCGCCAGGTAGACGGAACGGATGCGGATCTGCTCGGAGACGTCCGAGAGCGAGAGGCCGCGAGCCTCCCGCGCGGCACGAAAACGTTCTCCCAGCGCTGGCATTTGGGGCTTCTGTTTGCCCCGCTCTACTGTTATCCTGTCCTTTTAGGTGATGAGCAAAGTACGCGTAATTGCCGCGATGAGCGGCGGCGTCGACTCCGCAGCGGCGGCCGGACTCCTGGTGGAGGCCGGTTACGACGTGGTGGGCGTGACGATGAAGATGTACACGCCCTCGAAGCCGGCGCACGCCAAGAGCTGCTGCGGAGTCGACGACTTCGACGACGCGCGGCGCAGCGCGGCCATTCTCGGCATCCCGCACTACGTACTCGATTTCGAGCAGGCCTTCCGCCGCAACGTGGTCGACCGCTTCGCCGACGAGTACGCGCGCGGGCGCACTCCCAACCCGTGCGTGTCGTGCAATAACTTCGTCAAGCTGGGAACGCTGGCGGAGTACGCTCGCCGGCTCGGCGCGCGCTACGTCGCGACCGGCCATTACGCGCGCATCGAGCATCGGGATGACGGGCCGCACCTCTATCGCAATCGCTCGGGCAAAGATCAGTCCTACGCGCTCGCCCAGCTCTCGCCCGAGCAGTTGGCGGGGCTCTTGCTGCCGCTGGGCTCCCTCGACAAGGCGGCGACGCGCGAGCACGCGCGCCGTCTCGGGCTTCCCGTTCACGATAAAGCGGAATCGCAGGACATCTGCTTCGTCGAAGGGGGCGACTACCGCGACGTGCTCGCGCAGGCCCGGCCCGGGAGCAGCGCGCCGGGAAGCGTGGTCACGGGCGACGGGCGGGTCGCCGGGAGCCATCGGGGCATTGCAGGCTACACGGTCGGCCAGCGCTCGGCACTGCCGCCCTCGGCCGAGGGCCCGCGCTACGTGACCCGGATCGATGCCGCCACCAATACGATCGTCATCGGCCGCGAGGAGGAGCTGCTGGCGAGCCGCGTCGCCGCCGACGAGGCGAGCGTGATTCGCCCCGAGCGTTTTTCGGCCGGCGAGACCGAGGTGCTGGCCGCCGTCCGCTATCGCGGCGAGGCCTCGCCGGCACGCGCCACGCTGGCGGGCGGGATGCTGGAGCTGCGCTTCGAGCGCCCCGTGCGGGCGGTCGCGCCGGGGCAGCTCGTCGCGCTGTACGATCGCGACGGCGAAGTCCTCGCCGGAGCGACCATTCGCGAGGCTAGGCCGTAAAGATTCGTACAAGAGGTTAAGAAGGGCTCGCCGGTATGTCGATTTTCTCTATGTGGGCTGGATAGCAAACGCCTCCAAGAAATCGACGAGCGCCTCGGTAACGACGGCGCAGCCGTCGCTCGAGTTCCCGACGATGGTGAGCTCGCGCGGGCTCAAACCCGCTCAAGCGGTGATCGAGCACATCACCGCGTGCGAATGCCGTCTGCGCACCGTGATCTTCTTCGACCACAACGCGGCGGTCGAGTTTGCCTTCGGCGCCCAGGGGCGGCCGCTGGTGATGGCGCGCGGGCGGGTCGTCTCGCGCGCGCAGAAAGGCCCGCGCTTCACCTACCGCGTGCTGCTCGAGCGCATGAGCGCGAGCGAAGCCGACGAGCTGGCTCGCACCGTCAACGAGGTGCACCGGCGCCGCGCGCTCTCGCGCAGCTTGGAGCGCACGATCGCCAGCCTTCCTACCACCGAATCGCTCAGCCGCGGGGCGGTCCGCGTCTCCGCGCAGTTCCCGGTCGAGTATCGCACCGCGCGCGAGAACCTCAAGCCGGGTCGCGCCGCCGACGTCTCGGCCGGCGGGATGATGATGAACTGCAACGACGCGCTGGTCGAGGGCGAGGCGATCGAACTCCACTTTACGCTGCCGAGCGACATTCTCGCCATGTATCCCGAGGAGACGGCGACGCTCGATCTGCGCAATCGCTCGATCGTCCGCAGCGTGCGCTCCGACTTGCGCCGCCCGTTCGACGAGATCGTCGTGCTCGCGCGCGTGGTCTCGCATCACCCCCTGCCGGGCGGCTCGGTCAACTACGGTCTTGCCTTCCACAACCTCAGCGGTTACGAGCGTGAAGAGATCGCGCGCTATACGCACGCGGTACAACTTTCAAAGCGCCGATGCTGACGACGCGACTCGAAGAAACGGGAGACACCTCATGAGCTGGATCAAGAACGCCGGTTCACCATCGAAACCCAACGCCGCAGCCGCTAAGCCGCCGGCGTCCCTGGAACTGCCGACTCAGGTGAGCGCGCGCGGCATCGCTCCGGCCAACGCCGTGATCGAGCATCTGACCGCCTCGGAGTGCCGCTTTCGCACCGTCGTTTTCTTCGACCACGGCGACGCGGTGGAGTTCGAGCTCGCTTCGGCCGACGGCGCGGTCGTGCGCGTCCGCGGCAGCGTCGTTTCGCGCGTCGCCAAGAGCGCCCGGTTTGCCTACCGGATGGCGCTCGACCGGATGAGCATGAAGGAGATCGACGACCTCGCGCGTGCCGTCTCCGAGAGCTACCGCAAGCAGGCGATGAAGCGCGCCCACGAGCGCAGCATCGCCGCCCTGCCGACCACCGAGCGGCTAACGCGCATGAGCGTCCGCGTTCTCGCGCAGTTCCCGGTCGTCTATCGCACGCCCAAGCACGACTACCGTCCCGCCAAAGCCGGCAACGTTTCGAGCGGCGGCCTGCTCATGGCATGCGACGAAGCGCTCGTCGAGGGGCTTCCCTGCGAGCTGCGCTTCACGCTGCCCTCCGACGTGCTCAAGGTCTTCCCCGAGGAGACGGCCATAATCGACGTGCGCAACGCGACCGTGCGCAGCCGCAGCTCCGATTCGCGGCGTCCCTTCGAAGAGATGATGGTCGGCGCGCGCGTCGTCACCTGCCAAGAAGGGCCCAACGGCGGTTACCGCTACGGCATGGCCTTCACGAACATCGACGGCTTCCAACAAGAAGAGATCGCCCGCTACACCAACGCCGTCCAGCGCGCCAAACACCGCCACCAGTAGCGGCGGTCAGAGGGCCAAGGCGAGGTCTTCGCGGAGGTTCCAGTACGTGTCGCGGATGACGGGGACGAAGCCCGCGCCGGTGATGAGCTTCTCCAGGTCGGCGCGCGTCGCTTCGTTGGTGCTGCCGGCGTCGTGGACGACGCGCTCCTCGATGATCGTGCCGCCCATGTCGTCGCAGCCGTAGAAGAGCGCCATCTGTCCCATCTTCAGGCCGGGCGTCAGCCACGAGGCCTGGAGGTGCGGGAAGTTATCCAGGTAGAGGCGCGAGATCGCAAGCACGCGCAGGTACTCCAACCCGGTCGACTCCTTGCCGCGCAGCGGCGTCTTGAACGGCACGTAGTACCACGGAATGAAGGCGGTAAAGCCGTGCGTCTCGTCCTGGAGCTCGCGCAGCACGTGCATGTGCTCCACGCGCTCCTCGGGCGTCTCGATCGAGCCGAACATCATCGTGGCCGTCGTCGGCATGCCGAGCAGCTGCGCCTCGCGCATTACGTCCAGCCACTCCTGCGGCTTGACCTTGCGCGCGGAGATGCGCTTGCGAACCCGCTCGACGAGGATCTCCGCGCCGGCTCCCGGCAGCGACTTCATCCCGGCCGCCTTGAGGCGCATCAGAACGTCGCGCACGGGCAGGTTCTCGATCTTCGCAAGGCCCACGACCTCGGAGACCGAGAGCGAGTGGATGTCTACGCGCGCAAACTCGCGGCGAACGCGGTCGAAGAGCTCCTCGAACCAAGGCAGGCCGAGCTCCGGGTTGACGCCGCCTTGAATCATGATCTGCGTGGCGCCCCGATCGGCGGCATACTTCACGCGATCGAGGACGAGCTCGTGAGACATCGTGTAGCCTTCGCGATGGTGCTCCGGCCGGAAAAACGCGCAGAAGGTGCAGTGGACGTTGCAGACGTTCGTATAGTTGATCGTCGTATCGACGACGTAGGTGACGGCGTTGCCCGGGTAGAGCGCCATCCGGCGCGCATGCGCCGCCTCGCCGAGATCGTGGAGATCGCCTTCCCGGTAGAGGCGGACGCCCTCGTCGTACGAGAGACGGCCGCCGCCGGCGGCGCGGTCGAGCAGGCTAGCTAGCGAGGACACCGATGACCTCCGGAAGGGACGACGGGACGGCGTCGATGACGCCGATCGCACAGAGCTCGCGGCAGAAGGCGGCGAGGCCGGCTTGCGCCGCCGAGTGGAACGTGAAGTTGAGCTTTCCGTAGTACGTCTCGTAGAAGCCGGGCGGCCGTGGAACGGCGCGCTGCGCGCGCGCTACCACCACGTCGGCGTGCGAACGCGACCAGGTATAGGCGTCGGTCAGCGCGTGCATGCAGGCGCGCACGCCGTCGGCGTCGCGCTCGAAGGCGTCGCGCCGCGCCGCCCACACCGCGAAGACCGTCTGGTGCCCGGTCCACTCGTGCCAGAGCCGTCCGAGATCGAAGACGCGTTCGGCCGGAAACTCCGCGATCGCGTCGATCGCGGAGTCGCCGATGAGCAGCGTCGCCTCGCCGGCGCGCGCCCGCGCGAGCGGATCCGGCTCCTCGCGATAGTGCGCGCGCACGCCGAAGCGGCGCTCGAGCAGCACCCGCAACAGGTTGCGCCCGCTCGCCGACTCCCCGGTCAGGTAGACCGGCACGCCGTCGAGCTGCGCCGGCGCCTGCCGCGAAACGAGCACGACCGAAACGACCTCGTCGCGCGCGCCGATGCAGAGATCGGGCAGCAGGATCAGCTCGCTCGAACGCGCCGCCCAGGCAAACGCCGAGACCGGGCTCAAGTCCAGCTCGCCGCCGAGCAGCATCGCGTTCAGACGCGCCGGAACGTCGGCGTGAAGCGAGCCGGGGTAGGCGATCGCGCCCGCATCGAACGCGGCGTAGATCGGCAGGTCGTTGGTGTACCGGATTCGACCGCAGCGCAGCATCAGGCGGAGACCAACGCGTCCGCCCGGGCCGGTGGCGTCCAATCGTGCGCAAACTCTTCGTAGGTCGAGTTGCGGCGCACGGGGACGTAGCCGGCTTCCTCGATCAGGCGGCGGAACTCGCGGTCGTCCACGTACTGCCCCGACTGCGTCCCGGCCGAGTGGTAGATCATCTCCTCGTCGGTCGAGCCGTGGGTGCCGTCCATGTCGTCGGCGCCGAAATGCAGCGCGACCTGAGCGATCTTCAGCCCCTGGATCATCCAGTATGCTTTGACGTGGTCGAAGTTGTGCAGCATCAAGCGCGCTACGGCAAACGTTCGCAGGTCGTCCAGGCCGCTCGTCCAGCCGCACGCCGAGAGCTCGTTGCCGTCGGGATGAAATGCGAGCGGGATGAAGGCGTTGAAGCCCGGAACGCGCTCCTGCGACTCGCGCAGGCGGATCAAATGATCGACCCGGTCCTCGAGCGTCTCGACGTGGCCGTAGAGCATCGTCGCGTTGCTCGCGACGCCTTGGCGATGGAGCTCTTCGTGAATCGCGATCCAGTTCGCGCTCGAAACCTTGTTGGGGCAGATCTTGGCGCGCGTCTCTTCCCCGAGGATCTCGGCGGCCCCGCCGTTGACGTTGTCGAGCCCGGCCCCTTTGAGCGTCGCGACGATCTCGGGAAACGACATCCGGTGGCGCTTGGCCATGTACTCGATCTCGGCCGCCGTGAAGAGCGACAGCTGGACGTGCGGCAGCGCCTCCTTGAAACGGCGCATCAACGGCAGCCAGTAGTCGAGCGAGAGCTGGCGGGGGTCGTGCCCGCCCACGATATGGATCTGGTTGAAGTTGTCACCGGTCTCGAGCGCCTTGGCGAAGACCTGATCCGCGGTCATGCGAAAGACGCGAGCGGGCTCCTTGAACTCGTCGGCCGCGAACGAGCAGAACTTGCACGCGGCGAAGCAGACGTTGGTCGAGTTGATGTACCGGTTGAGGACGTAGTAGACGTTCTTGCCGCTCTTGCGCTCCTTCTGCGCGCGAGCCAGGCGGCCGAGGGCGTGAACGTCGCCGGTACGGTAGAGCGCGAGCCCGTCTTCGAAGGAGAGGGGAACGTCCGCCTCGATCTTGCCGGCGATCGCCGCCAGCGCCGGATCATGGTATGCCACGTCGTGTCCTTGTTAACTTGGGAGCCCCGATTGGGGAGCGAACCTTCGTTCCTACCTTACGGACGCCCCGCGGCGCGCGCGAGGAGTTTTATCGGCACCAGGGCCAGCAGGAGACCGGCGACCGCCACCGCGAG
>DATJRF010000051.1:0-3421 GCA_035505015.1 Verrucomicrobiia bacterium
GAACATGCGCATCAGCGCGGTAACACCCCAAAGGCGTGGATGACGTGCGACGATCGCGGGGTCCAAACTTGAGAGAATGCGAGCGTAACGCATCGAAGGAGCCGGCTCGCGCACGACCTCGAGCGAGCCGAGCGCGCGGGCCGCGGACTGTTGATCGCCTCGAACGACGTGCAGTTCGGCCGCACGCTGAAAATCACCGCGGAGTTCGTGGGCCTGCGCGACCCGCGCGAGTAAAGCCTCGCGCCGCTCTTGCCCTTGATCCAGGAGCAGTGCGCTCAAAAGCGGATGAAGCGTAAACGATCCATTCTCGCCGCGCTCGACAAACGCGGCGTCTCGAGCGAAGACGCTGATTTGGTCGACGATCCCCGGCTCGTCGAGCGCGGCGCGCAAGTCGTCGGCGCTCGCCTGCGGAATCGCCGCGCACGCAAAGAGCGCGGCGCGCATCCCCTGATCGAGGCCGGCCAGAACTTCGTCGGCGAGATAGTCGTGAAGCTCGTCGAAAGCGACGTCGTCGAGGCGCTCCAGCAGCCGGTCGATCCGTCCCTCGCTCGCGAACCGCCTTAGAAGGAAGACGGCGACCGGCCACCCTTGGGAGACATCGAAGATCCGCTCGATCGCGCGTTCTTCAACCGAGAGCGGCGTAAAAATTTCGCGGATGTCGGCGACGTCGAACGCGAGGTCGGCCGCGCGCAAGGTGACGATCTCGTGCGGAACGGCGTACTTCGTGAGGTGCACGCGCAGCGGCTCGCGCGAGCAGATGACGACCGTGCGCCCCGCCGGCCGCGCCTCCAAAAGACGCGCGAAGAATTCGCGCGCGGCCGGAGCATCGGCTAAGCGCTCGGCTCCCTCGAACACGATGCAGCCCGCTGCGGGCTCGCGCCAGACGTCGAGCGCGAGCGCCACACGCTCGGCGACGCTGCTTCCGCCGTCCCCGAGCATCAGTTCGCGCTGGGTCAGGTCGCCCTCGCGGGCCGGGTTTTCCGCGGCCAAGGCGGGGATGAGGCTGCGCGCCAAGTCGAGCTCGTCGCGAACGTTCGAGCAGTCACAGATCGCGCCACCCTCGAGCTCGGCGAGAAATTGGCGCACCAGGGTCGACTTACCGAAGCCCGCCGGCGCGACGATCGCCACCAGCCGGGCGTCCACGCGCCGAAGCCGTTCCAGAAGCTTGCCCCGACGAAGAGAGCCGCCCACCACCATCTTCCTGTAATCGGTTTGTAATCGCGCTGTAATTAGTCCGTAAGTCCCGGGAAAGCTCGCCGCTCTACGTTATTGCTGCCAGCCGAGCCAACGGAAAGGCAACCAATGACCGTCCTAACGCAGCCCACGAGCGTCCTCGTGGTTGGACCAGACACTCCGGTTCGCAGCGCTATCGCGCGTCTGCTCTCCTTAGAGAGCGGTCTTCGCGTCGCCGGGACCGCGCCAAGCATGGCGCAGGCCGTCGGCATCGACGCGGATGTGATCATCGACGAGACCCTCTTACATCAGCTTCGGGACCTCTCGATCGCCGACTTCATCGACATGGTGAAGAGCTTGCCGCCGGTCGCCGTAACCGGGACGAACGCGCGCCACCTGCGCCCCGTCTCGGGTAGCCGGGACATGCGAGCGGCCCTGTCGGACCGCGAGCTTCAGGTCGTTCGGCTGGTGGCCGAAGGGCTCTCGAACAAGCAAATCAGCATTCGGCTGGAGCTCTCGGACAAAACCGTCAAGAACCACATCTCGCACATCCTTGCCAAGCTGAATCTTTCAGCTCGCACGCAGGTAGCGGTGCACGCGCTGCGCGCCGGCTTGGTGTAGAACCAGCGCAGCACCCCGCGAGAAGTCATAAACGAGGACGCCATCCACCGGCGTTCTCGTTGCCGTTTGCAGGGTCGTGCGAATCCGCTGCAAGAGGACCAGCCGCCGCCCGTCCCGAGGCAGCCGGCGGAAGACGACGGCATAGAGGCGGCCGCGCCGGTTGCGAACGACGAGATCGAAGGGCGCCGCGCGAGACCCGGCCGCTACCACGTCGGCGCGGCGCAGCGCGCGCAAACGCGCGGCGAGGCGCCCGTCGACAAACGCCCGCAGCTCCCGCGCGATCCGATCGCGCTCCACGAAGAGTGGCGCGGGACGCACGGCACCCAGAGCGCGTTTGACTGCCGATTCGAATGAAACCAGAGCTCGATCGACCAGCATACGCGGCGTGAGCCGATCCATCGAGAGGCACGTGACGATTGCGTCGCGCATCGCGCGTTCGGCAAGGCGGGGAAGGCGTTCGGCTGCGAGGAGTGGGTCCATCTCGAATCCATCTTTGCCTCGAGTGATGCCAGGCGCATGGCACGATCGTGTCGGAAGATGCGTTCATGCAGCGAATCGACGGACGCTTCATCTACTCGGCGAGCGATCTCAATAACGCGCTCGAGTGCGAGCATCTCATCGAGCTCGAGGCTCTGGCGGCGCGCCACGAACTCGAGCGTCCGCAGCCGGGCGATACCGCGGCGCTCTTGGCGCGCAAAGGCGATGAACACGAGGAACGCGCGCTCGCGCGTTTCCGCCGCCAGTACGGCGACGCGTTGATCGCGTTTCCCTCCGAGAGCGGAGGAACGCTAGCGGAACTCGCCGCATCGGCGGAGCGAAGCATCGCCGCGATGGACGCTGGAGCGCCGTTCCTCTATCAGGCGACCTTCTTCGACGGCACCTTCATGGGCCGCACCGACTTCTTACGCCGCATCGAGCGCCCTTCTCCACGCTGGCCGTGGAGTTACGAGGTGATCGACGCGAAACTTGCCCTCACGCCCAAGCCCTATTACCTGGTCCAGCTCGCGCACTACAGCGCACATCTGGCCGCAATTCAGGGAAGCGCTCCGCTCGCGATGCACGTGCTGCTCGGCAGCGGCGCCGAACGCGCTTTTCGCGTGGACGATTTCGCCGCATACGAACGTCATCTGCGGGCACGATTCCTTGCCAAGATGGAGGGCGCTTCGAACGTCGCCTATCCTCTCGAAGTGCCGCACTGCGAGATCTGCCGCTGGCGCGAACGCTGCGTGCAGCAACGCCTTCACGACGATCATCTGAGCCAAGTCGCGCGCATCCGGCGCGACCAGATCCGGCGCCTCGAGAGCGACGGCATCGCGACCATGGCGCAGCTTGCGCGGTGCGAGCAGCGGCCCTTCGGAATGGAAGAGCGCACGTTTGCGAATTTGCGCGGACAAGCACGTCTGCAGGATACGGGCCGGCGCGAGCACCGGTACGTCTACGAGTTGCTCGACGCCGAGGAGGGTACGGGCTTCGAGCTGCTCCCTCGCCCGAGCGAGGGCGACCTCTTCTTCGATATCGAGGGCGATCCGCTCTACGCTCCCGAGCGCGGACTCGAGTATCTCTTCGGATTCTACTGCCCGGACGAGCACCGCTACGTCTCGTTTTGGGCGCGCTCTGCCGCGCAGGA
>DATJRF010000052.1:0-7935 GCA_035505015.1 Verrucomicrobiia bacterium
GCTTGGGGCTACTTTGCGGGCCCCGCAGCGATCTCCGGGTCGACGCTGGCGTTCACGATCCAGGCGAGCGTTCCGATCTCCGGCGGGATCGCCTACAACTTCGAGATCTACGCGGCGAGCCCGTACGCGCCGGCGCCGACGCCGCCGCCGGGCCCATCCAACGCCTTCACGCTCGTGGGCACGCAGACGCAGACGTTTACCTACAAGTACGGCTATCCGTCTCCGCAGCCGTCGGCGATCATCGACACGGCCGTCACGGAGAACGTCATCGTTACGCCGACGACGTTGCCCTCGCCCGGCAAAGGTGCCGGTAACGACGTCCACGTAGCGGAGACCGACGTCGTCGGCAGCCTGCAGACCGTCAGCACGACCGGCGACGCCTACACGTATACCAACGGCAACGACGTACTGCTGGTCGGCTCGGACGAAATCGTCCCGTCGGTGGGCGGCAACGCGCAGTCGACGCAAGAGACGACGATCTACGGCACTCCGCAGATCGTCGACGAGACGTCGGGCAGCAGCGGATCGTGGACGAACTCTCCCGCCGCGACCCTGACGTGGGAGTATGGCGACGGTCATAGCGAGACGCGCACGATTGCCGCGGACGGCAGCTACTCGGAAAAAGGCTACGCTCAAGCCGCCAACGGCAGCGGACTCACCGCGATCGACCTCATCGAGTCGGCGACGGGAGCGGGTTCGTACTCCGGCCCGTTCCTCGGATACCAAGCGGTTGCGTTTGCGTTCCCGGCGCCGGCCGGCACTCCGCCGTTCATCGACTCGACGCTTTCGATCGACGGCAAGGCCGCCAAGCCGTACGTGAAGATTCCGGCATGGTATACCGGCAATCCCGATCCGACGCTCTATACCGAGAGCGACTCCTCCAAGGAGGTCTCGGCACCTCCGGCTTTCTGTAACGTTCCCACGGGGAGCTCGTTGACGGACGTGCAGCAGCTGGTGACGAGGCTCGACACGATCATCGGATACGAGGAATCCAGCGAGCGCGACGTCTACGCCGATGCGACCGGCCCGGTCTGCGTGCGGTTTAGCGACACGCTCGAGAACTACTACGATTGGAACGGCGACACGCAGTACTTCTTCGTGCCGTCGTTTACGGGCAAGCCGATTTCGGAAGTGGTCACGGCCGAGAGCCTCGCCTTCCCGGCTCCGTCCGTTTCGGCGAATCGCCGCAGCCACGCGCTCGTCGCCGATCCCGCGCTCGCCGACGAGGCGATCGCAGGGGCGAGCGCACGATTCCAAGCCAAGATGGAGGCGACGCGGCGGGCACTGCTCGAGCGTCTCGTCCGATACTTCGCGAGTAAGCCCGTTCAAGGAGGTGTGCGATGAACCGCAAGATTGCTCTCGCGCTGGCGTCGGCGCTGACGATCGCCGGCTGCAACGGCGCCGGCGGCGGATCGTCGCCCGCGCTTTCGAACTCGACCCTCCCCGCGCTCGCGCCGGCCGCGGCGGGAAGCGCTCGCATCGCCGCGTTCCGGGGTCCTGCGAATCTCGCGAACTTCGAGTGGGGCAAGGCGATGCTCGAACGGATGACCTACGTCCGGGCCGTCTCCAACGGCGCCCTCACCGCCGACGTGGTGGTGCGCATGCGCGACGCCCACGGCCTGGCGCAATACGCTCTTTCGACCAGCGATCCGAGCTCGCCGAACTACCGCCACTTCCTCACGCCTTCGCAGATCGCGGAGCGCTTCGGGGCCTCGGATTCGGACTACAAGACGGTGGCGCGCTACTTCGCGCGGCAGGGGATGCGCGTGGGCATGTGGCCGCAGCGCGAAGTCATCGCCGTGACCGGCACGATCAAACAGTTCGAGCGCGCCTTCGGAACGAGCTTCGCGCTCTACCGCTACGGCAAGTACCCGTCGATCGGCCCCGTCTCTGCGCCGCACTTCAGCACGCCGCTGCCCGTCGCCGCGGTGATGCACTTGATCACCTACAACCCGCTTCGCACCTACTACCTGCGCGGTACGTACGCGAACTTCGCCGGCTATCCGCCGCAGATGATCGCGAGCGGCTTCGATTTCAGCGGTGCCTATCAAGCCGGATACACCGGCAAAGGCATCAACGTCGGCATCAACGGAACCTGGGCGATCGATCCGGCGGACATGGCGCTCTACGCGAAGCTCTTCAACGCGCAGACGGCGACCGTCGTTCAGGTCAACGCTTCGCCGCAGCCGGCAAGCCCGGTCAACGGCAATACGGGAACCGGTGCGGTCGATCCATATCCGGCGGGCCTCGCGGTCGCGCCGCCGATCACGGCGCCCTGCCAGGTGCCAAGGTTTCCGACGCCGCCCAACTACCACAAGTGCAATCCCGAGGACTACGAAGCCCAGCTCGACACGCAGCAGGTCGCCGGCTTGGCACCGGGCGCGACCGAGCTCTTCTACCTCGCCTACAATCCTTCGATCTGCGTGAACGACGAGGGCGGCGAGGTCAAGAACAACAAGAACGGCAGCTGCCCGACGGGCTCGTTCAAGTATCCGCTGATGGGCATCGACCTCGCCGACGACTCGCTGCAGCAGACGATCGGCGACAACCGCGCCGACACGCTCTCGCTCTCGTGGGGCGCACCGGAGAACGAAGAGCTGTACTACGGCTACATCAACAAGCAGCTCACGGGCCTGGGCAACATCGAGATGGCCTCGCTCGCGGCCGAAGGCATCGCGGTCTTCGTCTCGTCGGGCGACAACGGCGCGTGGGAATGCTTCGATCCGAACACCGGCCAGCCGCTCGGGATCGCGTGCGTGAGCTATCCGGCCAGCGATCCCAACGTCACCGGCGTCGGCGGCGTCAACGTGCCGCTCGACGAGTCGGGCCGCCTCGACGGCCAGATCACCGCCTGGGCCGACAACACGACCGGAGGCGGCAACGGGCAGTTCCACAATAACGTGGGCTCCGGCGGCGGCGTCTCGGCGGTCTTCTCGGCGCCGAAGTACCAGTCGTCGGCGCTTTCGGGGATCACGATGCGCGAGGTCCCCGATATCGCGATGGACGCCGATCCCAAGAGCGGCGTCGCGCAGGTCAACTATGCGGCCTTCGCCCCGGAGGTCTTTGCCGACGGCGGCACCAGCGCGTCGGCCCCGCAGGCCAACGCCGAGTGGGGCCTGGTCCTGCAAGCCTGCGCCCAGTCCTCTGCCTGCGCCACCGCAACCGGCGCGAAGCCCTACCGCCTCGGCAACGCCGCGCCGCTCTACTACCGGATCTACGCCGGTAAGGGCTACCTGCCGTACAAGCAGGTCTTCTACGACGTGATCTACGGCGACAACCAGGCGAAGCCGGCAACGCCGGTCCCGGCCAGCCCCTCGCCCTTCCCGACGCCCATTGGGTACAGCGCGGGTCCGGGCTACGACATGGTCACCGGCCTTGGCGTGCCCTTCGCCGGCCACCTCATCGATGCCATCGTGGCGGGGGCGGAGGCGCCGTAGCCTCCCCCCTTGCCAGGGCTGGTATACTATCAGGGCTGTGAAAGAGAAGATCCACCCCAAATTTTACCCGGAGGCGCGGGTCCACTGCGCCTGCGGCAACACCTTTACCACCGGCTCGACCCTGCCCGAGATCGCGGTCGAGATCTGTGCGGCCTGCCATCCGCTCTTCACCGGGCAGCAGAAGCTGATCGACACGGCCGGACGCGTCGATAAGTTCAATCAGCGCGCCGCTGCCGCGAAGAAGAAGCAGGAAGAGGCCGACGCTCGCAAGGTAGCCCGCGAAAGCAAGAAGGCCGCCGCGCAGGCGTAACGAGGTTTTCCTAGCACGAAGACGGGCCGTCGAGACGACCCGTCTTTTCGTTTTCCAAACCGCACCCGGAGCAAGAGTATGGCGCTCAATCCCGCGCTGCGCGCGCGGCTCGACACGATGGGACGCCGCTTCGACGAGATCGAGGCGGAGCTCGCCAATCCCTCGGGCGGCTTCGACCAGGCTCGCTATACCGCGCTGGTCAAGGAGCGCTCGCAGCTCGAGCCGCCGGTTGGAACGTTCCGCCAACTCGTGAAGACCGAGAGCGAGATGGCCGCAAACGAAGCGCTGCTGCACGAGGACGACGCCGAGATGCGGGCGCTGGCCGAGGAGGAGGCGCGGGCGCTGCGCGAGCGCCGAGAGCGTCTCGAGGAGGAGCTTGCCGCGCAGATGGTGCCGCGCGACCCCAACGACGAGAAGGACGTCTTCGTCGAGATCCGGGCGGGCGCGGGCGGCGACGAGGCGGCGATCTTCGCGGGCGATCTCGCCCGGATGTACCTGCGCTACGCCGAGGCCAACCGGATGAAGACCGAGCTCGTGAGCGAGAGCGAGAGCGACGCCGGCGGCTACAAGGAGATCGTCTTCGCGGTCAAGGGCAACGAGCCGTACCGCCATCTCAAGCACGAATCCGGCGTGCATCGCGTCCAGCGCGTTCCCGAGACCGAAGCGCAGGGCCGCATCCACACGAGCACGGCCACCGTGGCCGTCCTGCCGCAAGTCGACGAGGACGTCGACGTCGAGATCAGGCCGGCCGATCTGCAAATCGACACCTACAAAGCCTCGGGTGCCGGC
Organism: Verrucomicrobiia bacterium; assembly: GCA_035505015.1. GTDB lineage: Bacteria > Vulcanimicrobiota > Vulcanimicrobiia > Vulcanimicrobiales > Vulcanimicrobiaceae > DATJRF01. The sequence continues at coordinate 4,537 of DATJRF010000052.1, forward strand.
GGCCAGTACGTCAACAAGACGGAATCGGCGATCCGCATCACCCACGTGCCGACCGGCATCATCGTCGCCTCGCAGCAGGAGCGCTCGCAGATGCAGAACCGCGAGAAAGCGATGCAGATGCTGCGCGCGACGCTCTTCGACCGCAAACGCCGCGAGCAGGAAGAGGCGATGGGCTCGATGCGGCGCAGCCAGGTCGGCACCGGCGACCGCTCGGAGAAGATTCGCACCTACAACTTCCCGCAGGACCGGGTGACCGATCACCGGATCAACCGCAGCTTCGGGAACATCCGTGGCATCATGGACGGCGATCTCGGGACGATCGTCGACGAATTGCTCACCGACGAGAGGGCCAAACTGCTCGCGGGAGAAGCGCAGGCGGGATGACGGCTACCGGTCACCGCCCGCAGACGATCGCGCAGATGCTGGCGCGCGGAACGGTTTCGCTCGCGACCCGCAGCGACTCGCCGCGCGCCGACGCCGCGCTGCTGCTGGCGTACGTCGCCGGCAAACCCAAAGAATGGATATTCGCGCACGGCGAGGCCTTCCTCTCGAAGGCGCAAGGCGATAAGTTCGCCTCGCTGTGCGAGTTGCGCGCGGCGGGAACACCGATCGCCTATATTCTCGGCTTCGCCGGCTTCTACGGACGCGACTTTGCGGTCAGCGACAAGGTGCTCATTCCGCGGCCGGAGACCGAGCATCTCGTCGAGGAGGCCCTTGCCTACGCGCGCGAGCGCGCCGGCCAGCTGCTGCCCAAGCAGGTCGTCACGCTGCTCGACGTCGGCGTCGGCAGCGGCGCGATCGCCTGCACGATCGCCGCCGAGCTGGCGCAGACGTTCGTCGAGGGGACCGACATCTCGGCGGACGCGATCAAGGTGGCCGAGCACAACGCCAAGCGCCTCAACGTCGCCAATCGGTGCAAGTTTCTCCTGGGCGATCTCGGCACGCCGGTCCTGGACCGCAGCTACGACGTCGTCATCGCCAACCTCCCGTACGTTCCGAGTGGCGATCTGCCCAAGAAGCCGGAGCCGGCCGGATTCGAGCCGTCCGAGGCGCTCGACGGCGGGCTCGACGGGCTCGACGCCTACCGCCGCTTTCTGCCCCAGGCGAAGCGCCTGGTCAAGGCGGGCGGTCTGGTGCTGCTGGAGGCGGCCCCGCCGACGATCGAGCGGCTGATGGTCCTGGTCTCCGAGACGTTTCTGCTGGCCGAGATCGCGCTCGGCGAAGACTACGGCGGGCGCCTGCGCTACGTCAAGGTGAAGGCGCCGATCCGCTAAGGCGCGAAATACGACCTCCCGAGATGGCGAAGTATATTTTCTTCACCGGCGGTGTCGTGAGTTCGCTCGGCAAGGGCATCACGGCCGCCTCGCTCGGGCGCCTCTTGCGAGCGCGCGGGATCGGGGTCTCGATCCAGAAGCTCGATCCCTACATCAACGTAGACGCCGGCACGATGAACCCGTATCAGCACGGCGAGGTCTTCGTGACCGAAGACGGAGCGGAGACGGATCTCGATCTGGGGCACTACGAGCGCTTCATCGACGAGAACCTCCAGCGCGCCAACAACGTCACGACCGGCCAGATCTACAACTCGGTGATCGAGAAGGAGCGGCGCGGCGATTATCTCGGTGCGACCGTTCAAGTGATCCCCCACATCACTAACGAGATCAAGGCGCACATCAAGCGCGTCGCCGAAGCGAGCCGCGCCGAGGTTTGCATCGTCGAGGTCGGCGGAACCGTCGGCGACATCGAGGGGCTGCCGTTCCTGGAAGCGATTCGCCAGATGCGCTACGACGTCGGCGACGAGAACGTCATGTACGTTCACCTCACGCTGGTGCCGCATCTCGGCGCCGCCGACGAGCTCAAGACCAAACCGACGCAGCATTCGGTGCGCGAACTGCGCGGTATCGGGATCACGCCGGATGCGATCGTCTGCCGGACCAATACTTCGGCGCCGATGCCGCTGGAACTCAAGGAGAAGATCGCGCTCTTCTGCGACGTTCCGCCGGGCGCCGTGGTGCAGAACGGCGACGCGCAAACGATCTATCAGGTGCCGCTCAATCTGGAAGCCGAGGGCTTGGCCCAGGCCGCGATCCGCAAACTCAACCTGCCCACGGCCGCGCCGAACCTCGAGGAGTGGGTGGCGATCGCCGACCGCATGCTCCACCCGACCTCGCGCGTGACCATCGCTTTGGTCGGAAAGTACGTCGAGCTCAAGGACGCCTACATCTCGATCGACGAGGCGCTCTACCATTCCGGCGTCTACCACTCGGCGGGCGTCGAGATCCGGCGGATCGATTCGGAGCTGGTCGAGAACGAGGGCGTCGGCGTGCTCGCGGGAGCGCACGGTATCGTCGTGGCGCCGGGATTCGGCGCGCGCGGCGTCAAGGGCAAGCTGCGCGCGATCCAGTACGCGCGGGAGCAGAAGATCCCGTTCCTGGGCATCTGCTACGGCATGCAGCTCGCCTGCATCGAGTTCGCGCGTAACGTCTGCGGCATCGCCGACGCGATGACCAGCGAGGTCGACGAAACGACGCCGGATCCGGTCATCGACTTCATGCCCGACCAGCGCAATCTCGAGATGCTGGGGGGCACCATGCGGCTGGGTACCTACGCCTGCACGCTCGAGCCGGGCAGCCACGCGGCGCGGGCGTACGGCGAGACCGAGATCAGCGAACGCCATCGCCACCGCTACGAGTTCAACAACCGGTATCGCCCGATCTTCGAAGAGCACGGCATGCGCTTTACCGGCCATCACACCATCGGCAAGACGCGCTTGGTCGAGGTGATCGAACTGCCGCCCGAGATGCATCCGTGGTTTGTCGGCACGCAAGCGCATCCCGAGTTCAAGTCGCGGCCCAACCGCCCGTCGCCGCTCTACCGGGATTTCATCGGGGCGGCGCTGGCTCACGAGTCGCGCGCCCACGCCGGCTTCTCGGGTGAGCAAGCCTGGATCCCGCAGACGTAACCGCGGTCATCCTCACGCGCGACGAGGAACGCAATCTTCCGCGCGCCTTGACCAGCCTGCCGCGCGGCATGGCGGTGCTCGTGCTCGACGCGCAGTCGCAGGATCGTACGGTAGAGTTCGCGCGCGCCGCCGGTGCGGAGGTGATCGAGCGCGCCTGGACGGACTTCGTCGACGCGCGGCACTACGCGCTCTCGCGGGTTCGCACGCGCTGGGCGCTCATGCTCGACGCCGACGAGGCGCTCGACGACGTGCTGCGCGACGCGATCGCGCTCGCCGGCGACGAGGTCGACGCCTACCGCGTGCGGCGCACGACGTACTTCTGCGGCAAGGCCTTGCGCATGTGGCGTAACGAACCGCTGGTGCGCCTGTTCAAGACGCAGCGCGTCGCCTTGGATGCAAGTCCCGCCGCGGGTGGGACGGCGGCGCTCCACGAGCGG
>DATJRF010000053.1:0-19642 GCA_035505015.1 Verrucomicrobiia bacterium
TCGGTCGCGGCGAAACGTACCGCCGGCTCCACCGCGCCCGGCGCCGTCGCCGCGGCGCTCGCGGCGATCCGGGCGGAGCTGGCCACGCTCGCGGAGCCGGCGCCGTGACGCGCGTCCACGTCTGGGGCGCGAGCGGTTACGCCGCAGCCGAGCTGATACGGCTGCTCGCGGCGCACCCGTCGGTCGAGCTCGGCGCGCTCGAGAGCCGCAGCCACGCCGGCGAGCGCATCGGCGACGCCTTTGCGCTGCTGCGCCGGCTCGAGCGTTCGTTCGACGAGCCCGGCAGCGTCGTTGCCTGCGCGCAATCCGGCGACGTCGTCGTCACCGCCGGCGGAACCGGCGAGGCCGCGGCGATCGTGCCGCAGCTGCTCGCGGACGGCGTGCGCGTGATCGACCTCTCCGCGGACTATCGTTTCGAGCGGCGAGCCGCCTACGGACTCACCGAGTGGAATCGCGAAGCGATCGCGGGAGCATCGCTGGTTGCCAATCCGGGCTGTTATCCGACCGCGGCCTCGCTCGCGCTGCTGCCTCTGGCCGCGATCGCCGCCCCGGCGGCGATCGTCGTCGACGCGAAGAGCGGGATCACGGGCGCGGGGCGCAACCCGAGCGTCGACGCGCTCTATGCCGAAGTCGCCGGCGAGATCCGTGCCTACGGGCTCGGCGGTCACCGCCACCAGCCCGAGATCGAGCGCAATCTGCGCGAACGCGGCATTGCGGCGCCGCTGGTCTTCACGCCGCACGTGGTGCCGCTCGCGCGCGGCATGCTCGTCGACGCGTACGCGATCTTCGACCGGCCGCTCGATGCCGGCGCCGTCGCCGCGGCCTTCCAAGAAGCATACGCATCCAGCCCGTTCGTCGTGCTCCTCGGAGGGGACCGGACGCCGAGCGTGCGCGCCGTTGCCGGGACGAACGAAGCGGAGCTGCGCGTCGACGTCGAGGGGCGGACCGTGCGCGCGATCTGCGCCATCGACAACCTAGGCAAAGGCGCCGCCGGCCAGGCGGTCCAGAATCTCAATCTCATGCTCGGGCTCTGCGAGGAAAGGGGACTGCGTGATCGCGCTATCGTTGCCTGATTGCCAACCGCCGCTGGTTTCGCTGCGCGGCGGCATCGGCGCCGTGCCCGGCGTTCGCCTGGCGGGCGTGCACGCGGGCATCAAGGCGCGTAAGCGCGACTTGGCGCTGATCGCCTTCGACGCTCCGCAAGCCTGCGCGTCGGTGACGACGACCAACGAGATCAAAGCCGCGCCGCTGCTGGTGAGCGCGGAGCACCTCGCGCAGTCCGAGACGGTGCGTGCGCTCGTCTGCAACTCCGGCTGCGCCAACGCCTGCACGGGCGAGCGGGGCGATCGCGACGCGCGCGCGACCGCGCGGCAAGCCGCCGCGCTGCTGCAGCTCGAACCGGCGCACGTCCTCGTCGCTTCGACCGGCGTGATCGGCGTGCCGCTCCCGATGGATCGCGTGCAGCGCGGCCTCGAGCGCGCCGCCGCCCAGCTCGAGAGCGGCGGGAAAGCGGCGATGGATGCCGCCGAGGCGATCATGACCACCGACCGCGTGCCCAAGCTCTCCGCCTACGCCTTCTACGTGGACGATCGCAAGTACGTCGCGGGCGGCATCGCCAAGGGCTCGGGGATGATCGCTCCCAACATGGCGACCATGCTCGCCTTCGTGGCGACCGATTTTCCGATCGCGCGCGAGAGCCTTCAGTCGCTGCTCGCGCAGAGCGCCGACGGAAGCTTCAACATGATCTCGGTCGACGGCGACATGTCGACCAACGACGCCCTCTACGCCTTCGCGCCGCCCGGCGGTGACGCCGTGCCGCCGGCCTGCGCGCAGGCGCTGCATCAGGTCTGCCTCGATCTCGCGCTTGCGATGGTTGCCGACGGCGAGGGCGCGACCAAGCGGCTTGCAATGACCGTGGCCGGCGCCGCGTCGCTCGCGCAAGCGCGCGCAATAGCGCGCGCGATCGTCAACAGCAATCTCGTCAAGACGGCGCTCTATGGGGAGGATCCCAACTGGGGGCGCGTGCTCGCGGCCGCCGGCTCGGCGCGCGCCGCGCTCGATCCGCAGACCTGGTCGCTCGCGCTCAACGGCAAGCCTTGGGTCGCGCGCGGCGCCGTCGAGATGCTCTCCGAGGCGGAGGCGCATCGCGAACTGGAAGCCTCGGATCTGAGCATCGAGCTCGATCTCGGTCTCGGCGAGCACGCGGCGACGGCTTGGGGCTGCGATCTCTCGCGCGACTACGTTCGCATCAACGCGAGCTATCGCACGTGATCGGCGCACCGCTGCTCCCGACGTACAACCGCGCCCCGGTCACGCTCGTCGCCGGCGAAGGCTGCGAGGTGATCGACGACCGCGGCCGGCGCTATCTCGACTGCCTGGGCGGCATCGCCGTCTGCGCTCTGGGCCACGCACATCCGGCGATCGCCCAGGCCGTCGCCGAGCAGGCAAAGCGGCTGGTGCACGTGAGCAACCTCTACCATCACGAGCCGGCCGGTACGCTTGCGCGAGAGCTCGTGGCGCGCTCCGGGCTCAGCGGTGCGTTCTTCTGCAACTCGGGGACCGAAGCGAACGAAGCGGCGATCAAGCTGGCGCGCAAGCGCGCGTTCCGGCGCGGCGAAGCCGAGCGAACCACGATCCTCGCCTGCACGGGCGGATTCCACGGGCGCACCCTCGGCGCGCTGGCGGCGACGGCAAACGCCGCCTACCACGAGGGCTTCGGCCCGCTGCCGGGCGGCTTCGCGTTCACGCCGTTCAACGACGTGGATGCGCTCGAAACGGCCTTGACGCAGCGCGTCGCCGGATTCATCGTCGAGCCCGTGCAGGGCGAAAGCGGCGTGCACGTCGCCGACCTCGCTTTTCTGCAAGCGGCACGGCGGCTGTGCGACGAACGCGGCGCGCTCTTGATCTTCGACGAGATTCAATGCGGCGCCGGGCGCCTGGGCCCGCTCTTTGCATTCCAGGCATTCGGCGTGGTGCCGGACGTCGTGACGATGGCCAAGGCGCTCGCGAACGGATTGCCGATCGGGGCGGTGCTGGCCGGGCCGCGTGCGACCGGCGGCTTTGCTCCCGGCGATCACGGCTCGACGTTCGGCGGCTCGCCGATTCCCTGCGCCGCCGCGCTCGCGCACCTGCGCGTCCGCGACGAGCTCGACCTCGCCGCCTGCGTCGCGGCGCGATCGCGCCAGCTCTTCGACGGGCTTCGCGAGCTCGCGGCAGGCCGCCCGCAGCTCTTCGGCGCGCCGCGCGGACGCGGGCTGCTGGCGGCGCTGCCGGTGCTCGCGCCGCACGAAGCTGCGACGCTCGCGGCGGCGGCGCGCGAGCGCGGCCTGCTGATCGGCACCGCCGGCGGCAACGTTCTGCGCCTCGCGCCGCCGCTGATCGTCTCCCCTGGGGAGATCGGACGCGCCCTGGAGATCCTTACGGCCGTATGACGGCGGTTCTCGCGTCGCGGTAGACGACGCGGCCGCAGTGCAGATCGGCGGCGCGCTGCGCGCTCGCGACGATGACGGCTCGCAACGCTCGCGCCTGCGCGCACGTCCCGTCGTCCAATCCGTCGAATGCCTCGACCGCCGGATCGACGGTTACGGCCGCACCGGCGGGCAGCCCGAGCGTCACCACGCGCGCCGCGCGTGCCGAGGCCGCGTAGACGAAGGCGCCGCCGTAGGTATCGGTGACGTAGCCGCCCGGGTGGCTGCGCGAGAGACCGCCGGCGAGCGCGGCCAGCGCGACGCAGAGCGTCGCCGCGAGCGCGGCGCAAACCCGCCGGTCTCGCAACGCGATCGCGATCGCAAGCAGCAGCGACGCGCCGGCGGCGATCAACGGCGTATCGTGCGTCGTCGCATCGCTCGCGAAGAGCCGCCACTGTGCCGCGATGCCGGCGAGAACGGCGAATCCCGCGAGCACGCCGACGAACGGCGCCGCCCTTCGCCCGAGCGTGAGCGCCCAGAGAGCGCCGAGCGCGGCGACCGGTAGGGCGAAGCGCAGCGAAGCACCGGTCGCGAGCTGCGCGATCGTTCCGCCCTCGTAGGCAGTCGGGACGAACGCAAAGAGCACGAGCGCCGCGAGCGCGGCCCACCGCAGGTAGAGCTCGCGAGAAAAGACGATCGCCGCGGCGCCCAGCGCCAAGAGGACGCTCCACGCGATGCCGGCATGCCACGACGCGACGGCCAAGACGGCCAGCGAATGCGGCAGATGCGCGGCGATCGTGCTCTCCGCCATCGCCGGAATGGCAGTCGAACCGATCGGAATCGCGGCGTGCGGCGCGAGCAAGAGATCGCGCGCAGCCCACAACGCAAGCGCGCCGAGCGCGAACGCGGACGCGCGCACGAGCCGTCCACGATCCTTGACCCACGTCGCGCCGGCGACGATCGCGTAGAGCAGGCCCTGCGGTTTGGTGAGCGCGAGCACCGCAAACGCCGGAGCCTCCAGCTCGACCAGCGTGCAGAGGAACAGCGCGCTCAGCCAAAGATCGTTCTGCAGCGAGACGAGCTGCACCGCGGCGACCGGAGTCGCGAGCAGCGCGCACGCCGCCAGCGTTCCGGCGACCGGCGGCATCTCGTGCCGCACGGCGGCGGCGCGCAGCGTGAGGATCAGCAGCACCGCGGGAACGAGCCCCGCGAACGCGGCGGCGCCGATGCCCGCGGCGGCGAGCAGGCCGCTGGCAAAAAGTTCCGAGGCCGGCGGATACCACCAGTAGCGCGTCCCGGTCGCCCAGATGCCGTGCTGCGCCGCCCAGCTCGCCGCATTGGGAAGGTGGTAGATGAGCGTATCGCCGTCCATCGCGGGGCGCACCGCCAGCGGCCACGCGAGCGCGAGCAGTACGCCCAAACCGACCGCGAGATCCCAAGCGGGCGCCTCGGCCGCTTGCTCTTGGCGCACCCCGCGATGGCGCAGGCAGCGCACGAGGACGAGCGCCGCGACCACCGCCCACGACGACCATCCGTACAAGGCGTCGATCGCGCCCAGCGCGAGGGGTACGAGCGACCCGAGCGCCATCATCGCCGCGACGCGCAGCGACGCGCTGCGCGTCCGGCCGAGCAGCGGTGCCGCGAACCACAGACCGAGCAGCCAGAGCCCGCCGGCGGCACCGGAGGCGATCGCACGCGGATCGTGCGGCAGATGAATCGGCACCTCGCGTCGTTTAGCGGCGCGCCCGCAATGCCTTCCCGAAGGCATTCCATCAGCCCAGACTTGTCAGTATTACCTTATCAGTTTATACTTACAATAATGAGAGAGGGCCCGAATCCGTACGACGTCGCAAACGCGCTGCGGGTGAGCGTCGGGTTGCTCGTGCGGCGGCTGCGGCAGCGGCACGCCGGGGGCGAGCTGACGCTGCCGGAGATCGCGGCCCTCGCGCGATTGGAGCGCGGCGGTCCGGCGACCGCGTCGGCGCTCGCCAAGCTCGAGCAGATCACCCCGCAATCGATGGGTACGACGCTCGACGCGCTCGAGCGGCGCGGCCTGATCAAGCGAGGTCCCGACCCGCACGACGGCCGGCGGGTCGTCGTCTGCGCGAGCAAGGCCGGGCTTCACCTGCTGCGCAGCGCCCGCAACGCCCGGACCGAAGGGCTCGCGCAAGCGCTTGGCGCGGAGTTCACGCGCACCGAGCTCAAAGCGCTCATGGCCGCGGCACCGCTCTTGGAGCGTCTCGCCGAGAAACTCTCGTGAGATGGGTCGCGCTTTCGAATACGACGATGGCCGTGTTCATGTCGGCGCTGGACGGTTCGATCGTCATGATCTCGCTGCCGGCGATCTTTCGCGGCATTCACCTCGATCCGCTCGCGCCGGGGAACTTCGGTTACCTGCTGTGGATGATCATGGGCTATCTGCTCGTCCAAGCGGTCTTCGTGGTGACGCTCGGGCGCCTCGGCGACATGTACGGGCGGGTCAGGATCTACAACGCCGGCTTTGTGGTCTTTACGGTCGCCTCGGTCTTGCTCTCGTTGGATCCGTTCACCGGCGGGCGTGGAGCGACGTGGCTGATCGGCTGGCGCCTGCTCCAAGCCTTCGGCGGATCGATGCTCACGGCGAACTCGGCGGCGATCCTCACCGACGCTTTTCCCATCGATCAGCGCGGCTTGGCGCTGGGCATCAACCAGATCGCCGCGCTCGCCGGGCAGTTCATCGGCTTGGTCGCGGGAGGGCTGCTGGCGACGATCGACTGGCGCGCGGTCTTTTGGATCAACGTGCCGGTCGGCGTCTTCGGAACGTTTTGGGCGTTCCGGGTGCTGCGCGACCGCGGCGAGCGCCTGCGAGAGCGGATCGATTGGTGGGGCAACGTCACCTTCGCGGGCGGCCTTGCGGCGATCCTCATCGGCGTGACCTCCGGCATTCATCCCTACGGCGGCCACGCCATGGGATGGCGCAGTCCCGCGACGATCGGCCTGCTCGCGGGCGGCGCACTCCTGCTGGTTGCGTTCGCTGCGATCGAGGGAAAGGTCGCCGAGCCGATGCTCGAGCTCGATCTCTTTCGCATTCGCGCGTTCGCCGCCGGCAACGCGGCGAGCTTGGCGGCCGCCATCGCACGCGGCGGCTTGCAGTTCATGCTCGTCATCTGGCTGCAGGGCATCTGGCTCCCGCTGCACGGCTACGCCTATAGCGCAACGCCGCTCTGGGCCGGCATCCTGCTGCTGCCGCTGGGCGCCGGATTTCTCGTTTCGGGGCCGCTATCGGGGCATCTCTCCGACCGTTTCGGCGCACGCGGCTTCGCCACCGTGGGCATGCTCGTCTTCGCCGGCACCTTCGTCGGCTTGATGCTGCTGCCCGTCGACTTTCCTTATTGGGCGTTCGCCGCGCTGATCGCCGTCAACGGCATCGGCGTCGGGATGTTCGGCGCTCCGAACACCTCGGCGATCATGAGCAGCGTTCCGGCGCAACGGCGCGGCGTTGCATCGGGCATGCGCTCCACCTTTCAAAACTCCGGCGCGCTGCTCTCGATCGGCATCTTCTTCTCGCTGATGATCGCGGGGCTCGCGATCGACCTGCCGAAAACGCTGACGAACGGGCTACGCCAGCAAGGTGTGCCCGCCGAGCTGGCGCGCCACATCGGTGAGCTGCCGCCGGTCTCCTCGCTCTTCGCGGCGTTTCTCGGCGTCAACCCGATCGAGCATCTGCTGGCGCCGAGCGGCGTGCTGGCCACGCTTCCCGCCGCCAACCGGGCGATCGTAACCGGCCACAACTTCTTCCCGCAACTGATCGCGGGTCCGTTTCATCAAGGCCTGTTGATCGCGTTCGGCGCAGCCGCCGCGCTCGCGCTGCTGGCCGCGCTTGCATCCCTGCTGCGCGGAGAGCGCTACGTCTCGTCGCCCTCGCCGGCCTCGTCCTCGATCTCTTCCCGCAAATACTTCAGGCGCTGATCGTCCTCCACGTCGAGTTGCGGTGCGATGCCCAGCTCGCGGTTCATCTCGCCGATCACGTCGTTGTCCATACCCACCCAGCTTACCACGGTGCGCGATGATCTTCTCACCGCGCCGTAGAACGATTCCGCCGTGATCCCCAGAAGGCTGCCGGGCGCCGCCGCCCTGGGCCTGCTTGCGGCGTTGCTCGCTCACGGACTTCTCTTCGGCTCCGGCCATGCGGTCGGCGGCAGCTTTCACGATGCGCTGGTTACCCTGGGCTGCGTCGCGACCGTCTGCTTGCTCGCGGGGTTCGCGGCGCTGGCTCGAGCCGGTGCCGCCCACACGGCGGACGGAAGCGTTCTCGGCGTCCGCCTCGAGCGCAGCCTGCCCGGAGTCGGGGGCGTCTTCACGGCCGCGGCGCTCTGCTTCGCGGGTGGAGAATCCCTCGAGCCGCCGCACGCCGATCACGGCGTCCTCGCGACGCTCGCCGCGCTCTTCGTCGCCGCTTGGCTCCTTCGCACGATCGCGAGAGCCGGGGTGCGGGCGATCGCCGCGATCGCCATCGCCGTCGCTCGCGTGCGCTTTGCGGCTCGCGAACCGGTCGAGATCGTCTGCTCGCAGCCTTTCGTCTTCTCGTGGCGAGCGCCGGTAAGCCGGCGGCACTTCGCTCGCCCTCCCCCGGCGAACGCAGCGTTCGCGCGCGCCTAAGCGCGCTTCTTCTGCATTCGTCGCCCCCCACCGGGGAGGAGTTATCATGTTCGACCTACCGCGGCGCCCGGCGCCGCTTCTTCGGCATATCCGTTCATGAGCGGCACGACGCGCACGCGCCGCCGCCGGCGCGAAACCTCTACCCATAAACGCGGCCTCTCCAAAGCGCAGATCGTCGCCGCCGTTCTGAGCGCCGCCGTCGTGGCGGTCGTGGCAGCGATCGCCGTCATCAACCGCAACGCGATACCGCAGAGCGCCAGCCAGGCGCCGCTCTATGCGAAGCTGCGGGTCGGCGAAACGGCCCCGCCGTTTTCGGTGACCACGATCGACGGCACGCCGTTCGATTTGCAGCACGTCGACGGACCGGTCATGCTGGAGCTGTTCGCGACCTGGTGCCCGCACTGCCAGCGCGAGACGGCGGCGATCGACGCGCTGCACGAGCGCTTCGGCGACGGCCTCTCGATCGTCGCCGTCACCGGCAGCGATATCGCTGCGGACCGCCAGTCGGCGGAGTCGCTCGACGACGTCAAGTACTTCGCCGCTCGATTCGACGTAACGTATCCGATCGCGTACGATGCGAACCTCGACACCGCGAAGAGCTATCTGCAAGGCGCCTTCCCGACGATCGTCTTCATCGGCGCGGACAAACACGTTCGCGCGGTCCGCTCCGGCGAGCGCAGCCTGGGGCAGCTCACCGCCGACGCGCGCGCCGCCGGCGCGAAGGAGTCGTAGCGATGACCGGCACTTTCGCTCGCTCCCTCGTTACCATTCTTACCCTGGCGGCGGTCGCCGGCTGCGCGCGCAGCGACCCCGCACCGTACGTCTTTGCGCCGCGCGCCGTCTACCCGCTGCCGGGTCGCCTCGCTCCCGACGCGCACAGCCCGCGCCTCGGGCTCGATGCCTCCGGAGCGCTCTCCTTGCTTGCGGTGTACGGCGCGGGCGAGGATTCGCACTTGGCCGTCTTCAGTTCGCGCGACGGCGGCGACAGCTTCGCGCACGCGATCGCGGTCTCGTCCGCCGGCGCGAACGTCGAAGGGTGGGGCGAATCCAGCCCCGCCTTCGCACAGCCCGGCGACGGGTACGAGCACGTCGTCTGGCAACAGCAGGCCGGCAGCCGGGGCGACGAACTGCTCTCCTCGCGCATGCATCCATGGGGAAAGGCTTTCGCAGCACCGACCGCCGTCTCGAGCGACGCTCGCGCGGCAACGAACGCCTATCCGAGCGTCGCCGTCGCGGGAAAGACGCTCTACGTTGCGTGGTTGGACGGCCGGCAACCGCACGGCAAAGGCACGCTCGCCGTTTATCTCGGGATATCGCACGACGGCGGCGCGACGTTCTCCAACGTCCGCGTCAGCAGCGTCGCCTGCCCGTGCTGTCGTCCCGCGGTGCTGGCCGCCCCCGACGGTACGGTCTACGTGGCGTGGCGATGGGTCTTTCCGGGCGACGTTCGCGACATGGTCGTCGCGGCTTCACACGACGGCGGCAGAACCTTCGGCAAGCCGGTGCGAGTCCACGACGACGGCTGGTCGATCAAAGGCTGCCCCGAGGCGGGGCCATCGCTCGCCTTCTTCCAGCATCGCCTCTATATCGCATGGCACACGGTAACGCCGGCCGGAGAGCAGATCGTCAACGTCGCGTTCTCGGCCGACGGCGGCCGAACGTTCTCGGATCCCGAGCGCGCCTCGCAGCGCATCCTCGATGCGAATCATCCGCGACTAGCGGCAACGCAGACGTCGCTCTTGCTCGTCTTCGAAGGGCGCGACCCGCAGCAAGATGCAGGGTGGGGAGCGTCGCGAGCGTACTTTGCGGCGTCGGACGGCGGCGCTTTTTCGGAACCCCTCGCGCTGAGCGACGGCCGCGCCAGCGTTTCGGGACCAACCCTCCTGGCGAGGGACGAGGCGACGGTGTACGTCGCTGCGACCCAAACGGTGAACGGCCACAACTCGATCGTGCTCTTTCGGGGCAGAAAGATTCTTGGAGGTTCGAAGTGAGGCAGCTTCTTCGTGCGGCCGCCATATCGTGCGCCGCCTTCTTGGCCCTGGCCGCCGGCGCGATGGGAGCGGCCAACCCGGCTCCCACGGCCTCCGCAGGCAATGCCGGCGCCGGTGCCAAGCTGGTCGCGCAGTTCGGATGCGAGGGCTGCCACGGCGCCGGGTTGCGGGGCGGAGGCGCCGCACCCTCGCTCTTTGGAATCGAGCGGCGGCTCTCGGCAGCGCAGCTATCCGAGTTCATCGCGCATCCGCAGGCGCCGATGCCGAACTTCGGTTTGAGCGGCGCGCAGATCGCCGATCTCGTCGCGTACATCAGCGGTCTCGACGGCGGTGCCTCGGGCTCGCTGCCCGTCGTCAGCACGATGCCGAGCCCTCCTACCTCGAACGCAACGGTGATCGTGCGCTTCCCCACCCCGCCGCACTCCGCTACGGTGACCGCGACGATGCAGATGGGGAGCATGACGATGCATACCAAACCGATCGCGCTCGAGCCGACCGGCGACCCGCACGTCTACAAAGCCAAGATTCAGTTTTCGATGGGCGGCGCGTGGACGCTGCACGTCGAGTACGACGGCAAGCACGTCGACGATCCCGTCACGGTCGGCGGATGAATCGAAGCGGGTTTTTGGCGGCGAGCGCGGGGGCGGCGACGGCATTCGCGCTCCCGCAGCTCGCCGCTCCGGCGCGCGCGCAAGAGGTCGTCGACTTCTCGCTCGTCGCGGCGCCGCTGGAGTTCCGGCCGGGCCCGGGCCTTGCGTACCCGTCGCTTGCGTACAACGGGAGGCTGCCCGGCCCGCTGCTGCGCGTGACCCTCGGCCAGCGGGTGCGCGTACGATTTACCAATCGCACGCCGATCGAGACGAGCGTGCACTGGCACGGACAGATTCCGCCCAACGACATGGACGGCGTTGCCGGGATCACGCAGCCGCCGGTCCTCTACGGCGAGTCGTTCCTCTACGAGTTCGCACCCAATCCTCCGGGAACGCGCTGGTACCACGATCACGCCTTCCAGATGGGCGCGCTGCGCGGTCTCTTCGGGCTGTTCGTCATCGACGATCCGAAAGACGAGCCGGCCGATGCGGAGTTCGCGCTGGTCTTCCACGACGTGCCGAAGATGGACAGCGTGAAGGCGGCGATGCGCGGCACGAGCACCGCGCCGATGTTCGATCCGATGGGATCGCCCGAGATGGCCGAGATGCAACCCGGCGACAAGATGGGAGACGAGGTCGACTACGCCGCCCATTGCATCGACGGCGGCTGCTATCCGTCCACCACGCCGCTCGCCGTGAAGGTGGGCGATCGCGTTCGGCTGCGCATCCTCAACGCCAGCCCCACGCAGACCCGCTACGTTCGCCTCGCCGGTCACCGGCTGCGGATCACGCACGCCGACGGCAATCCGCTCGCAAAGCCGCTCGAGGTCGACGCGCTGCGCGTCGGCGTCGCGGAACGCTACGACGCGTGGTTCGAGGTCGCGGCGCCCGGCGCGTGGCTGCTGGAGGGCATCTCCTCCGACCCGCTCGCCTACCAGCAGGCGGCCGTCGTGCACACGCAGGGGATGGAGCGCGCGGCGCCGGTCGCCGCACCGCAATCGCTCGAAGGCGTCGAGTACTCGACCTACGTGGGTGCCGGCGGCACCGCGGCGTCGGTGGACGAAAGCGGCGTTACGCAACGCTACGATTGGACCCTCGACGGCGGAGCGTACGGAGAGCGGGCGTGGACGATCGACGGCAAGTCGTGGCCGAACACGCCCAAGATCATCGTGAACCGGGGCGACCGCGTGCTGGTGCGATTCACCAACCACACCGACATGGACCACCCCATGCACCTGCACGGGCACACCTTCCGCATCGTCAGCGTGAACGGCAAGGCGTTGGCACGGCCGCTCGCCAAGGACGTCTCGCTGGTTCCGGCCAACGGCGGCACCCTCACGTGGATCTTCGATGCCGACTCCCCGAAAGGCCGTTGGCTGCTCCACTGCCACAACGACGTCCACATGATGGACGGCATGATGACCGAAGTCCGCTACGCCTAAATAAGGTAGGATGATGACCGATCGAACGCTGAGCTTCGCCAAGGACATTCGCCCGCTCTTCACCGATCTCGACGTCGCGCACATGAAGCCGGCGGGCATCGATCTGAGCAGCCGGGACGACGTCGCCGCGCGTGCCGGCGCCATCTACGAAACGGTGAGCTCCGGGAGCATGCCTCCCAAGAGCTCGGGCGAGCCTGCCTGGACGCCGGAGATGTGCGCGACGTTCCAGCAGTGGCAAGCCCAAGGCTGCCCGCCTTAACGCGCGTCCAACAGGCGTTCGACGGCGTCGAAGATCCGCGGCACGTAGCGATACTTGTAGCCGAAGAGCTCCGGATCGTCCTGGCAGTGGACGAGCATGCTGGTGCCGCACTCGAAGACGAGCAGCGTTCCGTCTTGCATGCGCGCGCAATCGACGCCGAAATAATCGAGCCCGAGCGCTCCCGCGATCGCTTTGAAGATTTCGCTCCATCGCTCGAAGACGGCCGCCGGATCTGCCAAGAAGCGCTCCTCCTCGCAGCGCATCCAGGCGAACTCCTCCATCCGGCTGCCGGCGTAGTGGACCATCCAGCGATCGGAGATGGCGAGGTGGTACGGGAACGGCTCGCCGCCGACGACCACCACGCGGTACTTGCGAAAGTAGCCGTCGCCGCTGCGGTAGTCGACGAAAGGGGCGACGTCGTAGCGATCTTCCGAGCGCGCGGCGAGATACGCGCGCAGTTCGCCGGTGCTGGAAAGGCATTCGCATCCTTTCCCGCCGTGCCGGTCGATCGGACGAATCACGATCGGGAACGGCGTACCGAGCACGCCGGGCCCATCCGGCACGCCCGCCAGCTCGTCTCGGCTCGCCCGGATCGTCGCAAGCACCTCGCAGCCCGCGATGCCGGATAGGCTCGCGCGCAGACGACTGCGCCGGATCCTGCCGAGATGGCCCGGATCGTTGACGACGCGAACCGGCGCCGCCCGCACGAACTCCACGGCGAGCGCGATCGCGCCGGCGGACGATTCGAGCTCCTCGAGACCGTTGAAGATCACGTCATGGGCGGGCAGTTCGCCGGGAACCTTGGCGGCGTCGATCAGATAGAGCCGATGCAAAGCCGTCCGTGCCGGATCGACGACCAGATCGAGCGGCGCGTTTTCGATCGCGCCTCCGAGCGCCGCGAGGACCAAGACGCGGCGCACCGCCCCGTCCGAGCACGCGCAGGCCGGATAGAGCTGCCGCACGTCGAGCGCTTCGCGCCGGTGCCGGCGCGCCATCGCCTCTTCCTCGCGCGCATCCAGAAGATCCGCGAGAATGAGGTGCGCCTCGGCAAAATCCCAGCGCAGCATCACCGCGAGCGCGTACGCGTTCGCGGCGTCGACGTACCGGCGCCGCCGGGCGAGCAGGTTCCCGAGCGCCGCGTGCACGCCGGCTTGCGACGGATCGAGCGCGAGCGAGCTGCGCAGCAGCTCTTCCGCCCGCTCCATGCCGGCAAACGGTAGGAGCGAGCGCCAGTACCGATGGTGGCACGTGAGATCCGGCTCGGCGCCGACGGCCCGCTCGAACAGCCGCCGTGCCTCGACCGGCGAGCGGATCGTGCGCCGGGCGGCGGCGAGATCCTCTTTCGCTGCGGCGTGCTCCGGCGCGAGGTGCAGCACGAACGATTGCAGCGCGAGCGCCCGGCCCCAGTCGCCGGCGACGCCGCAGAGGCGCCCGAGCAAGTTGAGGGCGCCGGGATCCTCCGGCGCCGCCGTCAGCGCCCGTTCGCAGAGCAGGTGGCTCTCCAGCCACTGCCCGCAGGCTTCCGCTTCGAGCGCGCGAGCCAGGTACGACGTCACGGCGGTGACGTTCTCGCTCCCACGGGCTACACGCTCTGCCGAGCCGCGAAAACCGGGGATGGCGCCTTAACCCGAGCGTACCTTCCCGGCCAGGTTTGCCAGCGTCTCGTCGTCGACGGTTCTCACCGCGGCCGAACAGTCGTCGAACGCCGCGACGAACGCATCGATCCGGCCGGCGTCGAGGGAGAGCCCGATCGCGGACGCCCGCGCGAGCAGGGCATGCCGGCCCGAGTTTCGGCCGAGCGAGAGCGTCGTCGACTGGCCGACGCTCGCGGCGTCGATGATCTCGTAGGTGGAACGCTCCTTGATGACGCCGTCCTGGTGGATGCCGGACTCGTGCGCGAACGCGTTCGCTCCCACCACGGCCTTGTTCTTCTGGACCGGCATGTGCGCCGCCGCGGCCACGGTGGCGGATATCGCTTGGATTCCGGAGGTAACGAACCTCGAATCGCAGGCAAAGCGATCCCGGCGAACGCGCAGCGCGCAGACGATTTCCTCCAGAGCGGCGTTGCCGGCACGTTCGCCGATCCCGTTGATCGTGCACTCCACCTGCGATGCGCCCGCGGCGATCGCGGCGAGCGCATTGGCGGTGGCCATGCCCAGATCGTCGTGCGTGTGGACGCTGAGCGTCACCTCGCCCGATCCTCGATAAGGCGCGGCTAGAAAACGCACGAGCTCGGCCATTTCGCCCGGCACGGCATAGCCGACCGTATCGGGTACGTTGAGCACGGTTGCTCCGGCCCCGACGGCGGCGGCGAAGATCTCCGCCAGGTAGGCCCGGTCGCTTCGAGTCGCGTCCTCCGCCGAAAACTCGACGTCGTCGCAGTAGCGGCGCGCGAGCCGGACTCCTTCCACCGCCATCTCGATCGCTCGCTCTCGCGTGATCCCGAGCTTGCGCTCCAAGTGCAGG
The DNA here is from genome assembly GCA_035505015.1 of Verrucomicrobiia bacterium. Classification (GTDB taxonomy): domain Bacteria; phylum Vulcanimicrobiota; class Vulcanimicrobiia; order Vulcanimicrobiales; family Vulcanimicrobiaceae; genus DATJRF01. The sequence continues at coordinate 14,794 of DATJRF010000053.1, forward strand.
TCGCTGGTCGCGATGAAGACGTGAATCCGCGGCCGCTTTGCCTGCGCGACGGCCTGCGCCGCCGACTCGACGTCGCGCGGCAGGCATCGCGCGAGCGCCGCGACGCGGGCGCGCTTTACGCGCCGCGCGATCTCGCCGACGCTGCGAGCGGTCGCCGCCGACGCCACGGGAAAACCCGCTTCGATCGTGTCGGCGCCGGCCTCGTCGAGCGCGATCGCGATCTCGAGGCGCGCCTCGGGCGTCATGGCCGCTCCCGGCGATTGCTCGCCGTCGCGCAGCGTCGTATCGAAGATCTCAATCGTTCGCATCGTACGCACGTCCAGGAGCGTCGCCGTCGGAAAGCCGCGTCAGCCAGTCGGGGTGCGCGCTCTCCTCACCGCGCACCGCGCCGGCGTAGGCCTCTTGCAGCATCCGGGTCACCGGCCCGGGCGCGGGGAACCGCCGGCCGTCGATCTCGCCGATCGGCATCACTTCGGCCGCCGTTCCCGTGAAAAACACCTCGCTCGCACCGTAGAGATCGTCGAGTTCGAGCAGGCGCACCTCGACGCGCAGGCCGCGCTCTCGAGCCAGCGTCACGATCGTGTCGCGGGTGATGCCCTCGAGAATATCGGCAGAGGCGTCGTTGGTGACCAGCGTCCTTGCGTTCACCACGAAGACGTTCTCGCCGGTGCCTTCGGCGACGAGGCCCTTGGAGTTGAGCAAAATCGCTTCGTCGAAGCCGCGCTCGTAAGCGTCCTGGAGCGCCAGAATCGAGTTGGTGTAGTGGCCGCAGGCTTTCGCCCCCGAGGGGAGAGCCTTCGAGGAGGTCTTTTGCCAGGGCGAAATCGTCACCCGCGCCGAGCCGGCACCGATCAGCGAGCCGCTGAGCGCCTTGAGCGCGATCAAGACGTGGGTGGGGCAATTGAACGCAGGAGCGAGCGAAATGCCCCGCGCGCCAAAGAACACGAGCGGGCGAATGTAGCCCTCCTGGAAACCGTTAGCACGCAACGTTTCGCAGACGGCTTCCTCGAGCCGCTCCAAGCCGAAGGGAATGCGCAGCCCGTAGGTTTCGGCCGAGGCGAAGAGCCGCCGTATATGGTCGCGCAACCGGAAGATCGCCGTCGCCCGCGGCGTCGCGTAGGCGCGAATGCCCTCGAACACGCCCGATCCGTAATGCAGCGCGTGGGTAAACGGCGCGACGTAGGCATCGCGAGCACTCACGAGCTCGCCGTCGAACCACACGACATCGCTCGTATGGTGGGGAGTAGGCGCGGCTTGCAGCGCGGTCATCGTACCGGTCCTTTCGTGGTGACCGCGCCGCGCGCGGCGGAACCAACCTGCTCGGCATATTTTGCAAAGACGCCGCCGCCGTAGCGCGGCGGCGGGGGCACCCATTCCCGCAGACGGGCTTCGATTTCGCCGGCCGGGACGTCGACCGTCAGTTCGCGGCGCTCGACGTCGATCGTAACGACGTCGCCGTCACGCAAGGCCGCCAGCGGCCCGCCGGCCGCCGCCTCCGGCGCGACGTGCCCGACCATCAGGCCGTGCGTCCCACCCGAAAAGCGGCCGTCGGTTACCAGTGCAACCTCGCTTCCCAATCCCGCACCCACGATCGCGCCGGTCACGCCGAGCATCTCGCGCATGCCCGGGCCGCCGCGCGGCCCCTCGTACGCGATGGCGACGACGTCGCCGCGGCGGATCGAGCCGGCGGTGACCGCCTGCATCGCCGCCTCTTCGCTCGCGAAGACGCGTGCGGGCCCGCGATGATACGGGCGCTCGCCGCCGGCGATCTTCAGGACCGCGCCCTCGGGCGCGAGATTGCCCTTGAGGATCGCGAGCCCGCCGTGCAGGCGAAACGGTGCGTCCACGGTTGCGACGACGTCCTGTCCCGGGCTCGCGGGTGCCGCCGCCACCGCCTCGCGCAACGGCGTTCCATCGAGCGTGAGCGTTGCGCCGTGGAGACGTTCGCCTTCCAACAGGCGGCGCGCGATGAGCGCGGTTCCGCCGGCGCGATCGACGTCGCGGGCGACGAACGCACCTCCCGGCTTGAGCGACGCGACGATCGGCGTGCGGCGGCTGATCGCATCGAAGTCGTCGATCGAGAGCTCGACCCCGGCTTCGTGAGCGATCGCGAGCAGATGCAGCACCGCATTAGTCGAGCCTCCCGTTCCGGCCACGACCGCAATCGCGTTCTCGAAGGCCTCGCGCGTCAGCCGGTCGCGCGGCCGCACGCCGCGACGGAGCAGATCGATGACCAGCGCACCGGCGGTGCGCGCCCACTGCGCGCGGGACGGCTCGGTGGCCCCCGCGGTTGCGCTCCCCATCGGCGCCAAGCCGAGGTGCTCGATCGCCGTCGCCATCGTATTGGCCGTGAACTGGCCGGCGCACGCGCCCGGCCCCGGACACGCGCGGTTCTCGATCCGGTTCAGTTCGTCGAGATCGATCGCACCGGCCGAATACGCACCGACCGCTTCGAACACGTCGACGATCGTGAGGTCGCGCCCCTCGTGCCGGCCCGGTGCGATCGGGCCGCCGTACACCATCACCGACGGCACGTTCAGGCGAGCGAGCGCGATCGCCGCACCCGGAATCGTCTTGTCGCATCCGACCAGCGCGACGATCCCATCGAAGAGATAGCCGCGACCGGCCAGCTCGATCGAGTCGGCGATGATCTCGCGGCTCACCAGCGATGCTTTCATCGCCTCGGTTCCCATCGCAATACCGTCGCTGATCGCGACGGTATTGAACTCCATCGGCGTCCCGCCGGCTTCGCGCACGCCCCGCTTCACGTGCTCGGCCAACGCGCGCAGGTGAAAGCCGCACGGCATCGTCTCGGTCCAGGTGTTGGCGACCCCGACGATCGGCTTGCGCAGATCCTCGTCCGTGAAGCCGATCGCCTTGAACATCGCACGCGCCGCGGCCCGATCCACCCCTTGCGTGATCGCCGCGCTGCGCTCGTTGAGTCGTCCGTTGGCGCGCTTCATGCCGGCTTCTCCTGTGGAATCGTCGTGACGAAGCCCATCTCGTTGAGCGCGGCGAGGATCGCGTCGACGTCGGGCGGCCGGCGCACCTCGACGGTAAGATCGAGCTGCATGCACTTCGCGAGGACGTTCGGGAACATTCGCCGGTGCGACACTTCCAGGACGTTGGCGCCGTGACGGGCGACGACGCCCGCCACCGTAGCGAGCCCGCCCGGGGTATCCAGCATTTCCGCGCGCAGGCATACTACGCGCCGCTGCCGCAGCCGCACGCGCGAGATCACGTTCGCGAGCAAGCCCGTATCGATATTCCCGCCCGAGAGCACGGCGCCGACGCGCAAGCCCTCGAAGCGATGCCGGTGCTCCAGCAGCGCGGCGACCCCGACGGCGCCCGCGCCTTCGACGACGGTCTTCTCCTCTTCGAGCAGCACGTGAACGGCCTGCTCGAGCGTTTCCTCGCCGACGAGCAGAACGTCGTCGACGAGCGCCCGGAGCATCCGCAGATTGAGATCGCCCACCTGCGCGACGGCCAGGCCCTCGGCCAGCGTCGCCCCACCCGCCGGCGCGGGCAGACCGTGCAGAGCGTTGTACAAACCGGGATAGAGCGCGGCTTGCACGCCGATCACGCGTATATCGGGGTTGAGGGCTTTAGCGACGAGGGCCATTCCGGCAATGAGGCCCCCTCCGCCGACCTGCACCAGCAACACGTCGAGATCCGCAGCCGCCTCGAGCATCTCGAGCGCGACGGTGCCCGCCCCGGCGACGACCGCCGGATCGTCGAATCCGGAGACGAACACGCGATCCTCGCACGCGGCGATGCGCCGCGCCTCCTCCATCGCCGCAGCGAGGGTTGCACCGTGCAGCCTTACGCGGCCTCCAAAACTTTCCGTGCCGCGAATCTTGCAATACGGCGTCGTCTCCGGCATCACGATCGTACTGCTCGCGCCCAGCCGCGAGGCGGCATAGGCGAGGCCCTGCGCGTGATTGCCGGCCGACGCCGTCACGAGGCCGCGCTCGCGCTCGCAGCGGCCGAGGCTCGCCAGCTTGACGTACGCCCCACGCACCTTGTACGAGCTGGTATGCTGGCGGTTCTCGTATTTGAGAAAGACCTCCGCACCGCACCGGCGCGAGATCGCCTCCGACCGAAAGCACGGGGTATCGAGCGCGACGCCGATCAGCGTCGCGGCCGCGCGCCGCACGTCGGAGAGCTCGACGATGGGTTCTCCGTGGCTCAACATACGCGAAACTTGAGCTCCTCGTCGTTGGCGAGATGCGACGTTGGGGGCCGTTCGAGCCATGGCATGAGCGAGCGCAGCTTCGCGCCGACCGCCTCGATTTGATGGCTCGAGGCCGAGCTCTCGAAGGCGCGGAAGCGCGGCTTGCCGGCGGCGTGCTCCTGTGCCCACTCGCGCGCGAACGATCCGTCGCGAATCTGCGCGAGCAGTTCCGACATCGCCTCGCGCGACGAGTCGCCCACGACGCGGCTGCCGCGCGTGTAGTCTCCGAACCTCGCGGTGTTGCTCACGCGCTCGCGCATGCCCTCGATGCCTTGCGCGTACATCAAATCGACGATCAGCTTGAGCTCGTGAAGGCATTCGAAGTACGCCATCTCCGGAGCATAGCCGGCATCGACGAGCGTTTCGAACCCGGCCGTCACGAGCGAGGTGACGCCACCGCAGAGCACGGCTTGCTCGCCGAAAAGATCCGTCTCCGTCTCCTCCCGGAAGGTCGTCTCGAGGATGCCGGCGCGACCGCCGCCGATCGCGCTCGCGTAGGCGAGCGCGACGTCGCGGGTATTGCCGGCGGCGTCGCGGTGAACCGCAATCAGGCACGGCACGCCGCGGCCGCCTTCATACTCGGATCGCACGAGCGGCCCCGGCGCCTTCGGCGCG
>DATJRF010000054.1:0-37163 GCA_035505015.1 Verrucomicrobiia bacterium
ATAAGGTCGCGGAGGGCGACGAGAACTGGGTGGAGCTGTTGCGCCAGTTCTACGGGCCGTTCGCGAGCGAGCTGAGCGAGGCCGAAAAGAAGCTGCCGCGCCTGGAGCTGCGCGACGAGCCGACCGACGAGATCTGCCCGAACTGCAGCCGCCCGATGGTCATCAAGACCGGCCGCTTCGGACGCTTCATCTCGTGTACCGGCTACCCCGAATGCAAGACGACCAAACCGATCGTCAAAGACACCGGCGCCAAGTGTCCCAAGGACGGTGGAGCGATCGTCGAACGCCGCTCCAAGAAGGGCCGCACGTTCTACGGTTGCGCCAACTATCCCAACTGCGATTTCGTCTCCTGGGACCGCGTCGTACCGCAGCCGTGCCCGGTCTGCGGCTCGCACGTCATCGCCAAGAACCGCCGCGGCGGCACGGTGCAGCTCGAATGCGCCGCCAACCGCGAGCACGACGTCTCGGCGATCGCCGGGGCACAGGCCGCCGAGGATACCGCCGAACTCGTCGAAGCCTAGGAACGTGCAACGGCTGACCGTCGTCGGCGGCGGCCTCGCCGGATGCGAGGCTGCGTGGCAGGCGGCACGCACCGGCGTCGAGGTCGATCTCTTCGAGATGCGGCCGCATCGCAGCGGGCCGGCACACAAGACCGCGGCGCTGGCCGAACTCGTCTGCAGCAACTCGTTGCGCGGCGCCGCGCTCGAGAACGCCGTCGGATTGCTCAAAGAAGAACTGGCGCGGCTGGGTTCCGCGATCGTCGCATCGGCGCGCGAGGCGGCGGTGCCGGCGGGCGGAGCGCTGGCGGTCGATCGCGAGCGCTTTGCGGCGGCGGTCGAATCGCGAATCGCGGGCGAGCCGCGCATCCGCGTCCACCGCGAGGCGGTCGCGACGATTCCCCTCGACCGGCCGTGCGTCGTCGCCTGCGGCCCGCTGCCCAGCGACGAGCTGCTCGCTGCGATCGACGCCTTGCTGACCGGCCACCACCCCACGTCGAAAGGGCGGCTCCATTACTTCGACGCGGCGTCGCCGATCGTCGCCGCGGATTCGATCGACGAGACGCCGATGTATCGCAAGTCGCGCTACGAGAAGGGCGACGGCGACGACTATCTCAACATCCCGCTGGATCGCGAGCAGTACGCGCGCTTGATCGCGGATCTGCGGAGCCTGCCCCGCCATCCCGGCAAAGAGTTCGAAGCGGATACGAACTACTTCGAAGGCTGCCTGCCGATCGAAGAGATGGCCGATCGCGGCGACGACGTGCTGCGCTTCGGGCCGATGAAACCGGTCGGCCTGCGCGATCCGCGGACCGGGCGCACGCCCCATGCGGTCGTGCAGCTGCGTAAGGAGAATGCCGCCGGCACGGCCTGGAACGTCGTCGGCTTTCAAACGCGCATGACCTGGCCGGCGCAGCGCGAGGCGTTCTCGAAGCTTCCGGGCCTGGCCGGCGCCGAGTGGCTGCGGCTGGGCGTGATGCACCGCAACACCTTCATCGACTCGCCGCGGCTGCTCGACGCGACGCTGCGCCTGCGCGGGAGCGACGCGCTCTATTTCGCCGGCCAGATCACCGGCGCCGAGGGGTACGTCGAAGCGGCCGCTTGCGGCGCGATGGCGGGGATCCACGCCGCCCGCGCGATGCTGGGCCTCGAGCCGGTAGCGTTCCCGCGCGAGAGCGCGTTCGGTGCGGTCGTGGCGCACCTGCAGAACGCGCAGACGCCCGACTTCCAGCCGGCCAACGTCACCTGGGCGCCTTTTCCGCCGCTGGACGCGGAGGTGCGAGAGAAGAAGCTGCGGCGCGCCGCGATGGCCGAGCGCGCGCTCGCTGCGATCGACGCGCTGGCGGTCCGGCTGCGCGAGTGAAACCCTGCCCCCTTGACCGGGGTACTTGACGCTACGAGATGAGAATTCGATCCACCACGATCCTGGCCGTACGGCGGGACGGAAAGCTGGCGATTGCCGGCGACGGGCAAGTGACCCTCGATAAGACGATCGTCAAGCACGGGGCGCGCAAGGTGCGCAAGATCGCCGGCGGCAAGGTCGTGGCCGGATTTGCCGGATCGGCCGCCGACGGGATCACGCTGCTCGAGAAGTTCGAGAAGAAGTACGCGGAGTACAAGGACGTCACGCGGGCCGCCGTCGAGCTGGCCAAAGATTGGCGGCAGGACCGCGCGCTGCGCCGCCTGGAGGCGCTGCTGATCGTCGGGACTCCGGAGCACCTCTTCGTGCTTTCGGGGACCGGCGACGTGATCGAGCCCGACGAGGGCATCGCGGCGATCGGCAGCGGCGGCCCCTACGCGCAGGCCGCCGCGGCCGCGCTGCTGCGTAACACCCAGATGGACGCGGGCGAGATCGCGCGGGCGGCGCTCGGCATCGCCGCCGAGATCTGCATCTACACCAACGACGACGTGACCCTGGAGACCCTGCCATGACGAGTTCGTCCCTCGATATCTCGCGCGATCCCGCCACGCTGACGCCGCGGCGCATCGTCGAGGAGCTGGATCGCTACATCGTCGGGCAGGGCAAGGCCAAGCGCGCCGTCGCGGTAGCGCTGCGCAACCGGTACCGCCGCTCGCGCGTGCGCGCCGAGCTGCGCGAGGAGATCACGCCCAAGAACATCCTCATGATCGGGCCGACCGGCGTCGGCAAGACCGAGATTGCCCGGCGCCTGGCGGGCTTGGTCGGCGCGCCCTTCGTCAAGGTCGAGGCCACGAAGTACACGGAGGTCGGCTACGTCGGGCGCGACGTCGAATCGATGGTGCGCGATCTCGTCGAGGCGGCGATTCGGACCGTCTCCGAGGAACGCCGCAGCGAGGTCGAGGAGCTCGCGCAGCGCCAAGCGGTCGAGCGCATCATCGACGTGCTCCATCCGGAGACGCGAGCGCCGGGCGGCGCCGGGAACGGCAATCCCTTCGGCGCCGCGCTCGGATCGATCTTCGGCAACAACTTTGCGATGCAGCAGCAACCGCCGCCGCCCCCCGCGCAGAATCCGCAGGCCGCGAGCCTGCGCGAACAGACGCGGGCCGAGATCGAGCGCGGCTTCTACGACGTGCGGTTGATCGAGATCGAAGTCGAAGAGGCGGCCAGCCTGCCGATCGGCATGATCGGCGGAGGGATGGACGGCGGCATGCAGGGCGCCGACATCGGCGAGATGCTCGGCGGCATTCTTCCCAAGCGCAAAACGAAAAAGCGGGTCACGGTTGCCGAAGCGCGGCGCATCTTCGCTCAAGAAGAGGCGAACAAGCTCGTCGACATGGATGCCGTCAAGCGCGAGGCGCTGCGCCGCGCGGGCGAAGACGGCATCATCTTCATCGACGAGATCGACAAAGTTGCCGGCCGGGAAGGCGCCCGAGGCGGACCCGACGTTTCACGCGAAGGCGTGCAGCGCGACATCTTGCCGATCGTCGAGGGGTCGACCGTCAACACCAAGCACGGCACGATCAAGACCGATCACATCCTCTTCATCGCAGCCGGCGCCTTCCACATGAGCAAGCCCTCCGATCTCATCCCGGAGCTGCAGGGGCGTTTCCCCATCCGGGTCGAGCTCGATTCGCTGACCGCGCAGGATTTTAAGACGATTCTAACGCAACCGAAAAACGCGCTGATCGAGCAGTACAAAGCGCTGTTGGCAACCGAAAACGTGACGATCGAGTTCGGCGAGGACGCGATCGCCCAGATCGCGGATTTCGCCATGCGCGTCAACGAACAAAGCGAAAATATCGGCGCGCGGCGGTTGCACACGGTCCTCGAGCGCTTGCTCGAAGACGTCAGCTTCGAAGCTCCGGAGGCGGCCGGTACGGTCGCGATCGACGCGGCCTACGTTCGCGAGCGGCTGCAGGACGTAGTTGAAAACGCCGACCTCTCCGGGTATATTCTGTAGGCATGAAAAGCTCTTTGGTCCGCCCGGCGGCGGCGATCGTCGCCGCCGCGCTGTTGGCTGCCTGCAATGGCGGCAACACGACGTCCACCTACCCGACGCCCGGCCCGAACTGCGTGCTGCCGTCGACCTTCACGATGATGTACCCCGAAAACAACTCGACGGCTCCGGCGAACACGACCGAGGTGTACATCGCCTCGCAGAACTCCACGCTCGCCAACGGCAGCTACCAGACGGTCTGGGTACCGCCGGATACGAACACGGCGCTGCAGGGCGGATACTTCACGAAGGTCCCGCTCTCGGCGGTTCCGACACCGCGTGCGACGCCGGGATTCTCGAACCCGGTCTACTACGAATCGTCGATCGGCCCGCTCTCGACAGGCAGCACTTACCAGATTTACTTCAACAACGTCAATAGCTCCACGAACTGCACGCCGACCCTCATCGACACGTTCACGACGCAGTAGCCGCGGCCGAGCAAACGCCGCCGGCGATCGCGATCTGGGCCGCAAAATAGACGCCCACGATCGCGATCTCGGCGGCGTTGCCGTGCAGCGCAAAGCCCGGCCAGAACGTGGCAAAGGCGAGCGCGGTATCGGAGAGCATGAAGAGCAGTGCTCCCGCGGCGAGCGCGAGGCCGGCGGGGCGCGGCAGCCGCCCGGCGGCGTCGCACGCGCATGCGGCCATCGCGCCGAGCAGCACGCTGTACAGCGCCACCGGCAGCGCGAACGACCCAGCCTGCCCGGCCAGCAAGAGATTCGTGCCCAGGACCGCCGCCGCGAACGGCAGCACGAGCGAGGGAACGCGCCGCAGCAGCCCGGGCCCCTTGCCGAGCCGGCCGAACGTCACGATGTAGCAGACGTGCATCGCCGCGAAGGCCGCCATCCCGGCGGCGAAGGCCGCATCGCCGGGCCGCAGCAGCAGTTCGTCTCCCGCGGCGGCAAGCACGAGTCCGGCGGGAAAGAGCCGCGGAACCCCGGCCGAGCGTGCTGCCAAGATCGCGAGCAGGAGCGCCGGCAGCGGCTTGGTGAGCTCGCGCAGCGACGCCCAGCCGAGGGCGGCTGCCGCGAGGTCGAGCAGGGCGGCGGCCGCGGCGGCTAGGAGCAGCCCAGGCATGGAGCGTTGCGTTCGCCTCGAATACGTCCGCGCCATGCCCTACGTGCGCGAGATCATTCGAGACGGTCATCCGACGCTGCGCAAAGTTGCGAAGAAGGTCGAGCTCAAGGATATCGAGGACCCGCTCTTTCAGCAGCTCGTCGACGATATGTTCGAAACGATGTACGCTGCGCCCGGCGTCGGCCTTGCGGCGCCGCAGGTCAACGTCTCCAAGCGGCTCTTCGTCATGGACGTCCACGACGAGGAGCACGAGCCGATGGTCGTGATCAACCCCAAGATCGAGCTTGCCGAAGAGGAGGTCGAGATGACCGAAGGGTGCCTTTCGGTGCCCGGCATGGTCGGCGAGATCGTGCGGTTCAAGCGGATGGCGGTCAGCGGGCTGGATCGCTTCGGCGCGAAGATCCGCGTCGAAGGCGAGGGCCTGCTCGCGCAGTGCCTGCAGCACGAGATCGATCACCTCAACGGCGTGCTCTACGTCGACCGCGCGAAGAACCTCCGGCCGGCCACGACCGACGAGGAGCGCGAGGTCGCCGAGGGCGACGCCGTCACCGCCGAGCCGGCCCACTAGCGACGCGACCGTTTCGGCAGCCGTGCGCACGCTTTTTTTCGGAACCAGCGCGTTCGCGGTTCCAAGCATGCGCGTCGTCGCGGAGCGCACCGAGCTCGCCGGCGTGGTGACGCAGCCGGACCGCCCTGCCGGCCGCGGCCAGAAGCTCGCGCAGTCGCCCGTGAAAGCCGCCGCACTCGAGCTCGGCTTGCGCGTCTACGAGCCGCTGCGCTTGCGTGCGTTCGCTCGCGAGCTCGCGGCGCAGCCGTTCGATCTCTTCGCGCTCGCCTCGTACGGCCGCATCCTCCCGCAGGCGCTCCTCGATCTTCCGCGCCTGGGGGCCCTCAACGTCCATCCGTCGCTGCTGCCGCGCTATCGCGGCGCGACGCCGATTCAAACCGCTCTGCGCAACGGCGATACGCAGACGGGTGTGAGCGTCATGCTCATGGATGCCGGCATGGATACCGGCGATCTGGTGCTGCAGCAGCCCGTCGCGATCGCGCCCGGCGACGACTACGCGAGCCTGCACGATCGTTTGGCGCAGGCCGGGGCGTCGCTGCTCGGCCGCGCAATCGAACTCGCGCGGCGCGGCGCCATGACGCCGACGCCGCAGCTCGGGGAGCCGAGCACGACCAAACCGATCGTCAAGGAGGATCTCGAGTTGCACTGGGACTGGCCGGCGCAGCGCATCGTCGATCACGTCCGCGCCTACTCGCCGCAGCCGGCGGCTCGGGCGCAGCTCTGCGGCGAGACGGTCAAGGTGCTGCGCGCCCACGTCGGGCCGGACGGCGGCGTGGTCGTCGACGAGCTGATCGCTCCCAATCGCGGCCGCATGAGCGGCGCCGCATTCGCGCGCAGCCGCGGGAGCGCCGGCGCGTGAGCGCGCGCGAGGTCGCCTTGCTGGTCGTGCGCGACGTCTTTGCGGCCCCCGGAACCAATCAACCCGAGCGCGGCGCCCAAGACGCGCTCGACTACCGCGCGCGCAAGGCGCGCTTGGAGCCGCGGGCGCTGGCCTTCGCGACGGAGCTCGCGTACGGCGCGATCAAGATGCGCCGTGCGCTGGACTGGTATCTCGAGCCCTTCGTCGGCGGGCGCGCGCAGCCGCTCCCGACGGCGTTGCGCGAGCTTTTGCGGCTCGCGATCTACGAACTGGTCTACACCGAGCCCGACGTCCACGCGACCGTCTTCGAGTTCGTCAATCTCGCGAAGAAGTACGGCCATCGCGGGCTCGCCAATCTCGCGAACGCGGTGTTGCGCAGCTTCCTGCGGGAGCGCCCTCTCGATCCGGTGCCCGAGCTCTTCGAGACCGACGACGAATACTTGGGCACGCGGTACTCGCTGCCGGCTTGGATCGTCCGGCAGTGGCGCGGTGCGTTCGCAGGGGCGACCGAGGATATCTGCGCGGGCGTCGATCGCCCGGCAAGCAACGCCGTCGTCTTCGATCTCGCGCGAACGACGCGCGAGGCACTGGCCGCCGTCTTCGAGGCGCACGGGGTTACGGCGCGGCCCTCGCCGTTCGCTCCCGACGCCTTGCTGGTCGATCGCTTCGCCGTGGTGCGTTCGCTCGAGGATCGCGCGCACGGGCCGTGGTGGGTTCAATCGGAGAGCTCGGCGATGCCGGTGGCGGTGCTCAACCCGCAGCCGGGTGAAGCGGTGCTCGACGTCTGCAGCGGTCGCGGAAACAAGGCGCTCCAGATCGGCGGACGCTTGGCCGGCGACGGATCGCTGCTGTGCCTCGAACGCGACCCGCGCAAGGCGGCCCATTTGGAGAAGCGCCTGCAGGCGGCCGGGGTCGCCGCCGGTATCGTGATCGGCGATGCGACCCACGAGCTGCTCCTTGCGGATCAGCGCTTCGACCGCGTTCTCCTAGACGCTCCGTGCTCGGGAATCGGCGTCGTCGGGCGGCATCCCGAAGCTCGCTGGAAGAAGCAGGCCTCCGATGGCGAACGCCTGGCTGATACGCAGCGCGCGCTGCTGGCGCGGATGGCCGGTCACGTCCTCGAGGGCGGCGCGCTCGTATATGCGGTCTGTTCGACCGATCCGCGTGAGACGACGGAAGTGGTGGACGCGTTTTTGAACAAGGAGAACTTCGAGCGGGGCCTCATACCCGCGGCTTTCGAACCGTTCCTGACCGAAGCCGGCGACGTCTTGGTGCCACCGGGCATCGAAGGGCGCGACGGCTTTTTCATCGCGCGCCTGGAGCGCCGCGGCTAGCCGTGGGTTTCCTCGCCCGGATCGAGCAAGCGTGTGCGGCGTTCATCGAGCGCACGTTTGCCAAGACCTTCCCGAGCGATCTCGAGCCCGCCCAGATCGCGCGCAAGCTGGTAGCGACGATGGAGGCGCGTACCACCGGACCGGAAGGCCGCTTGCTCGCGCCGGGGCGCTACATCGTTTACGTCAATCCCGACGACTTCGAGCGGCTTTCGGACTACCAAGCCTACTTGGAGCGGGAGTGGGCCGAGCTGCTGCTCGAGCTGGCCGAACGCGTCGGCGTGAACTTTCTCGACGAGCCAAGCGTCGAGATGATCCCCCGGGAGAGCATCCCGGTGGGTGCCGTCGACGTGGCCGTCGTCGACGAGGCGACCGTCAGCATCACGATCCCGTCACCCTCCAAGCTGCGCAAGCGCTTTCACCTGCGCATGATCAAAGGTGTCCCGGCTTACGGCGTATACTACGTAGAGGAGCGCGCCCTCGTCGGGCGCAGCGAGGAATGCGACATCTTCTTGGTGGATCCGAGCGTCTCGCGAACGCACGCCGTGGTGGAAGTCGACGGCGCCGAGCCGGTGGTGCGCGACCTGGGCTCGACCAACGGGACCTTCGTCAACGGCGACCGCATCGATACGCGGGCGCTGCGCTCCGGCGACGAGCTGACGTTCGGCAACACGAAGATGCGATTTGAGGCGGCGGGAGAGTAAGCGTGACCTTCGAGGCGCAGATGCGCGTGGGTTCGGTCGAGATCGCGGCGGCGCTCTTCGCCGTGGCGATCTTCGCGGCGAGGCCGCGCGTGCGCGTTGCCGCCGACGTCGGCCGCCTGCAGCCGATGCGCGTCGCCCTCGACGTGCTCGAGCGCGGAGCCCGGCGCAGCTACGAGGGCCGGCCTCCTTTCGAGGTCGGGCGGGCCAGCGGCAACGATCTCGTGCTCGCGGATCCCGAGGTCAGCCGCTCGCACGCGCGATTCGATGCGCGCAACGGCGTCGTCTACGTCGGCGACCTGCGCAGCAGCAACGGCACGTATCTCAACGGCAGGCGCGTGAGCGAGGCGATCGAGATACGGGCCGGCGACCGCATCGACGTCGGGACGACGCGCTTGGTGGTGAGGGAGTGCGCGCCGTGGACGTAGCGATTCGCGGCGACCGTTCTTGCTGTCTCTCGATGCAGCTCGGGCCGCGGACGTGGTTCTTCGCGCTCTCGCGCGGCTTCGGCTCGGTCGACGGGCTGCCGGTCGAGCGCGCGCTGCTCGAGCGCCTTCGTCAGGAATGCGAGCGCCGCTTGCGCGGCGATCGCTTCCGCCGGGCGATAGACCGCCCGCACGCGGCCGCGACCGCGGTGCTTGCGGCGCTCTCGCGCGTCAACGGCGAGCTCTACGTGCGTGCCGCGGCCCACGACGACTACGTTAGCGCCGCAGCGTCGTTCACCGCGGCGCTGATCGTACGCGGGCGCGCCTACGTGATGCATGCCGGCGGAACGGCGGCGTATCTGGCGCATCACGGCGACGTCGTCGCGCTCTCGGGCGAGGACCTCTTCGAAGAGTCCGGCCGCCCGCTGCTGGGGCGCACGCTCGGCACGACGCCGTCGCTCGACGTTGCGGTCTCCAGCGTAGCGCTCTGCGAAGGGGACGTCATCGTCTTGGTCGGGCACCGTGTTCCCGGCGAGATCGATCGCGCGGCGCTGATCGCGCACGTGGAGCGCTCGGGGCCGAGCGAGCGGGTGCTGGTCGTGCGCTTCGAGCGCGACGATGCCTGCGCCGTCGATGCCGACGAATGCGAGCGCGTCTCCCGGCGCGCCGTGCGCCTGGCTCCGCTCTTCGCTCGCGTCGCCGCTGCGCTCGCCTTCATCCTTGCGGTGGCGTGCACGTACTGACCGCGACGCCGCTCGAACTCTTGCGCCGCCTCTGGCCGATGCTCGGCGCTCTTGCCGTCGCGGCGCTGATCCTCTCCTACGCGCCGCCCGGAACGGTCGGACCGCCGTGGCTGCTCGCGCTCTTTGCCGCGCTTTCGCTCGCGTGGGTGCTGGCCGCGCCCTCGAACGCGGTGCGCGACGACGTCCTTCCGGCGCTCGCGGTCGTCCTCGCCGCGCTCGGCCTGGCACTCGTCGGGCGCCTCTCGCCGGAGCTCGCGCAGAAACAGCAGGCGTGGCTGCTGGTCTCGCTCGTCCTCGTGGTCGCGGCGGGCCCGCTCTTCACGCAGTTTCGCCGCTTTGCCGGCGTGAAATATCTGTGGGTACTGGCATCGCTCGCGCTCTTTGCGTTGTTGCTCGCCTTCGGGCAAGAGGTCAACGGTGCGCGGCTGTGGATTCGGATCGGCCCGGTGCAGTACGAGCCGATCGAGCTGATCAAGCTGTTCATCGTGTTCTTTTTGGCGGCGTATCTGGCCGAGACCGCCGACGTGATCGCCAACGCGCGGCCGTGGTCCCTGCGCGCCAACGCCAAGTACCTGGGGCCGCTGTTTCTGGGCTGGGGCGCTTCGATGGCAATCCTCGTGGTGCAGCGAGACATCGGCATGGCCTCGCTCCTGCTCGCGACCTTCGCGACGATGCTCTTCGTCGCGACGCGGCGGATCGATATCGTGCTGCTGGGCGCGTTGATCTTTGCCGGCGCGGTGTTGTTCGCCATGCAGCACTTTCCGTACGTGCACGAGCGTATCGCGGTGTGGCGCAATCCGTTCTCCGACCCGCTCGGCGCCGGTTACCAGTCCTCGCAAGCCTACTACGCGCTGGCGGCGGGCGGACCGTTCGGCAGCGGCTTCCGACTCGGGCACCCCGATTTCATTCCCGACGTGGCGACCGATTACGTCTACGCCGCCTTTTCCGAAGAGTTCGGTTTCGTCGGCGCGCTCGCCGTGCTGCTGATCTTCTTGGCGCTGGTGCGGCGCATCTTCGCCGTCGGGCTCGAGCAGCCCGACCTCTACGTGAAGCTGCTGGCGACCGGCTTGGGCGCGACGCTCGGGTTTCAGGTGTTCATCATCGTCGGCGGCGTCATCGGCGTCTTTCCGCTCACCGGCATCACGCTGCCGTTCGTCTCCTACGGCGGAAGTTCGCTGGTGGCGAACTTTCTGCTGGTCGGGCTGGCGTGGAGCATGAGCGCGCGGCCCCGCGCCGCGCCTCGCGGTGCGTGACGCGTTCTGGATCGGCGTGATCGTTGCGGCGCTCGCCGCGATCGCCGCCGGTTACGTTCAAGCCGTCGTGACCACGCGCCCGCCGCCGGTAGCGACGCTGCGCGCGAATACCAACGACGCCGGCGGCCTGGGCGAGTCGCGCGCGGCGCCGCACCTTCCCGATTGGATTGCGAACGATGCCTTCGCGCAGGACGACGTCGTCGTCGAGCGCGCTCGCCCCGTCGCTCCGGCCTGGCGGCGCGAGCAGCTCGCGATCTTCGTGGGGCTGTGCGGGCGTTCCGTCGCAGCCGAATCGGGTTTTCTGCGCTTGGGTATCCCGCTTGCGTTCGTGGTCGATCCCCAAGCCGCGCAGGCGCGCGCCTTCGCGCAACTCGTCCGCGATGCGGGCGACGCGCTCTACGTGCAAGTCGCGTGGCCGCCCGGCGGCGCCGCGCTGCGCCGGTTCCGCGGCGCGCTCGGCTCCTTCGACGGACTAGCGTCGCGCAACGCGGGCGGCATGGCGGCGGCGCTGCGCGGGAGCGGGCTTGCTTTCTTCGACGAGCGGGGCAACGCAGCCCAACCGCTCGAGTTCGCCGCGGCGGGCGTCCCGCTGATCCGGCGCGACGTCACCGCCGACGACCGCGGCGCTCCCGGCTACGTCGCCTTCATGCTCGCGCGCGCCGCCGACCTCTCGCGCCGGACCGGCCCGGTCGTGGTTTTCGTGCGCCCGCTGCCCTCGACGCTGGAGGCGTTGCGCGCCTTCGGCGGCTCGCATCCGGTCGACTTCGTCGCCGCCGCGGCGGTGCGCTGAAGGCCACGGCACGCTCGAACGCGTAGAGCGTACGAGCAATCCCGCCACGAGGTGCTTCAACCTTGGAACGATTGACCCGTGCGGGGCTCGCCGCACTCTGCGCCGCCCTGCTCTGCGCCTGCTCCAGCGCCGGCAACGCCTCCAACAACGCCGCCGCGCAAAGCGATCAAACCGCGGCGTCGCCCGCCGCCTCCGCCGCCGGCAGCGCCGCGCCGGTCCAGAACGGTGCGATGGCCAACGACGGCGCGAGCGTCTACGCGGCCAACTGCTCGAGCTGCCACCAGGCCAACGGCACCGGCGTCACGGGAGCCTTCCCGCCGCTCGCGGGCAGCCCGATGGTGACCGGCGATGCGGCGACGACGATTCACATCGTCAAGTTCGGATTGCACGGGCCGATCGCGGTGCTGGGAGCGACGTACAACGGCGTGATGCCGAACTGGGGACAGAATCTCTCCGACGCCCAGATCGCCTCCGTCGTGACGTTCATCCGCTCGGCGTGGAACAATAAGGCCTCCGCGGTCTCCGTTGCCGACGTGAGCGCGGTGACGCAGTGATGCGCCGCTACGCGGCCCTGGGCCTCGCCGCGGCACTCGCCGGGTGCTCGGCCGCGTCCATCGGCGGCCTCGCGCCGCGGGCGGCGTCGCCGTCTGCAAAGCACGCGCTCCTCACCGGCGGGCGCGGCACGATCGATTCGCTCGTGAAAGTTACGGTCATCACCAAGGCGCAGATGGAGGGCGGTATCGCCGGGCCGGTCGTGACCGAGATCGGCGGCAAGCCCCTGTGCGATGCGACGCTCTACGCGATCGTGTATCAAACCATCGGCGTGCACGGCGAGCCCGCAAATGCGAGCGAGGCGCTGATGGTACCCGACGCGGGCTGCAAGGGTCCCTTTCCGCTGGTCGGCTACGCGCACGGGACCAATCTCTCTCGCGCGCAGCTCATTACGGATCCGAAAACGACGAACCCCAACTTCACCGCTCCCGATCAGGACCCGATCGTCGTTGCCGCGATCTTCGCCGGACACGGCTACGTCGTCTCCGCGACCGATTACCTCGGCTTGGGCAAGTCGACGTATCCCTACCATCCATACCTCCAAGTCGAGTCGGAGGCGAGCGCGGTGATCGACGCGATGCGCGCCGCGCGCACTGCAGCCAAGCAGCTCGGGGTCGCGCTGGACGGGAAGGTCGTGCTGGCTGGCCATTCCCAGGGCGGGCAAGTCGCGGTCGGTACGCAGCGGGCCATCGAACGCGACGAACCCGGTGAGTTTCGTCTGGAGGGGACGATCGCTTCGTCCGGCCCCTACGCGCTCACGCAGACCTTCATCGACTCGCTTCATCACCAATCCGAGGACGCGCCGGTTCTGGCCGCTTACATCCTGACCGGTTATCAGAAGACCTACAAGAACATCTACGACGACCCCACGCAGGTGTTCAAGGATCCCTACGCCGGGTATATCGATACGCTGCTCCCCACGCAGACCTACGCGCAAGAGAACGACGTTCTGGACGGCAAGCTGCTGCCGCTCTCGACCAAGGATCTGTTGACGCCGCAGTGGAGGCAGTCGTTCCTGACGGATCCCCGGAGCGGAGCGCGAGTCGACACGCACCTCAACGACCTGCTTTACGGGTGGAAGCCGAAGGCCGAAATCTATCTGTGCGGCGGCAGCCGCGATCCCGAGGTGGAGTACAAGAATGCGCTCCTGGCGCAGAAGTACTTCAACGGCCTGGGCGCGCCTTACCAGCTCTTCAACGTGAACTCGTTCATCCCGGCGAGCGTGCCGCTCGTGGACTACCACGTGACGGTCGCGGTGATCTGCCTGCCGCTGATCCGCGAAGCCTACTTCGACCCGATGTTCTCCTCCGCGAAGTAGCGCGCCGCCGGCCCATGCTGCTCACGCGTAGCCGCCCGCGCCTGGCTCCCAAGACGCTGCGACGGCCGCGTTTGGAGCGCTGGCTCGAAGGCGCGCGCGAGGCTCCGGTGCGACTGCTGATCGCCCCGGCCGGCTCGGGGAAAACGACGCTGCTGCTGCAATACCTCGAAGGCGCTGCCGGTAACGGCGCGTACTGTGCGCTCGAGCGCGGCGCGAGCGGCGCCTCGGCGATCGCCGCCGTTGCGCGTGCGCTCGATCTCGCGAAGAAGCCGGCGAGTTACCTCGATCTCTTGGTGGCGATGCGCTCGGCGGCCTCGGCCGCGCCGCTCGCGCTCGCGATCGACGACGCCGACGACGGCAGCGATGAAGCCGTCGCGCTCTTGGTGCGGCTGGTGGAGCACCTTCCCGAGGGCGTTTCGCTGCTCTACGCGACGCGTTCGCGCGACGCGTTGCCGGCCAGCCGTTGGGTTGCCGGCGGCATCGCCTCGTTGTGCGACGCGCGCCGCCTCGCCTTCGACCGCGAGGAGATCGCGCTGCTCGCCGACGCTTGGGGCGTCGGCTACAGCCAAGGGGAAGTCGCGCGCCTGCTCGAGGAGAGCGACGGCTGGGCGGTCGTCGCCTCCGGTGCGATTCGTGCCGCCGCCGAAGACGAGCGCTCGCTGCGCGACGCCTACGAGCATTGGCGTGCCGCCTACGGCGAGGTCTTTCTCGACTTCGTCGTCGACGACGCGCAGCGCGCGAGCGACGAAGACCGGGCGCTGGTGCGCAGCCTCATCAACGGCGTCGGCATCTCCGATGCGCAAGCGCTGCGCCGGCTCGAGGCGCAGGGGCTCTTCGTCGTCAACGACGGCACCGGCGTGCGTCCGTTACGCGCCGTACAGCAGGCGCGGGCGCTGCCGACCAAGGGCGTCGAAACGTCGGTGCCCATGGTGGTGCGAATGCTCGGGCGCTTCGGCGTGACGATCGGCGGCCGCGAGCTCGAGTGGGTGCGCCGCCGCGACCAGCAGCTCTTCAAGTACCTGTTGCTTCGCCCCGGCGCCACCGCGACGCGCGAGGAGTTGGCAAGCACCTTTTGGCCGGGGGCAAACCGTCAGCTCGCGATGCAGAGCGTGCGGACCGCCTGCAGCAACATCCGCAAAGCGATCGCTTCGGCGATCGGGTACGCTCGCGTCGGGCGCTACTTTCGCTCGGATCACGCGGTGGTCATCGATCTCTCCAACGTCGTCACCGACGTCGGGCGCTTCACCGCCCACGCGATGGCCGGCGACGCGGCCTACGAGCGAGCCGGGCCGCGCGAGGCGCTGGCTCACTACGAGGCCGCGGAGAAAAGCTATGCGGGCCGCCTGCTGGAGGACGAGCCCGCCGAGCGCTGGTTCGCCGGTGCGGCCGAGACGCTCGAGCAGCGATTGGGGATCGTGCTCGAGCGCCTTGCCGAGGCGGCGTACGAAGCGGGAGACATCAAGCATGCCGCCGAGTACGCCTATCGTGCGAAGCTGATCAACCCCGACCAGCCGCAGTTGGCGCGCCTGCTCTCGCGTCTCAAGGAGCCGCCCAGGCCGGCCTAGCGGATCGCTAGCGCCGCGGCGCGCGCACCGCGTCGGTCGTCCAGACGATCGAGCCGTTGCCGAGCGTAATCGCGACCGAAGCCTGGTTCCCTTCGGAGTCGTAGGCGTTGCAGGTGAACTGCGTGTAGAGATCCAGCGGGGTCGAGCCGTCGTAGTTGATCTCGATCCCGTTGTTGCCGACGGCTTGCACCGCGTTGCCGTTCCCGTCGACGCCTTTTCCGCCGCTCGAATCGCTCTGCGGCGCGCTCTCGGGCGAGTTGAAGCCGTTCTGGTACCAGTGCCCGCGCTTGCCGCCGCGCTTGCCGTCCCACTGATCGGAGGTGTACCCGTTGGCGATCGTTTCGAGGCTGAGCGGTTTGTAGCCGGCGATGTTCGAGTACGGGCCGCCGCCCGTTTCGAAGGTGACGGACGGGTCGCTGCAGTTCCATACGACGTAGTCGGCGCTTCCGTCGCCTTGAAGGTACAGCGCGGTATTGTAGCCGCCGGAAGGATCGGTCGTCGCGCCCACGATGATGTCGCCGTATTCGTCGAGCGCTTGAATCTGCACGGTGGGATAAGGTGCTTGCGCGCCGGTGGCGTACGGTTGCCCGCTGCCGACTTGGATATCGCTCGCCGACCATTGCAGGCTCGCGACCACCGGATTGAGCGTGAAGTTGCCTTGGGCGACGCCGTCGAGCGGCACGTCGATCACGGTGTTCGATTCGGAGAGCAACTGCAGGCCGTCGGGCGCCGCGCAGGTACCGTCGCCGTTGATCCGGCCGGGGCAGGTTTGCGCCTGGATCTCGTAGTTGTCCGAAGCGGCCGGAGCCGGTTCGTTGACGCTGCACTCCCAGCCGCCGTTGCCGTCGCTCGTGCAGCCGCCGGCGTTGCTGCCCTGGGTGTAGATCGAGAAGTTGTAGCAACCCTGGCCTTGCCCGACGTTGCACCAGTTGACGCCGCTCGGATCGCCGTTGACCGAGAGCAGGGTGAAATCGATCTCGCTGGTCGCGGAGGGCAGCCAGTGGCCGTTTCTCCCGCGCTTGCGGTGATGCTTGGAGGCGGGGATGTGAATGTGCGCCCTGATTCGACCGGTGCGGTAGGTCTTGTGCGTGCCCGCCGCGCCCGGCAGCGTGGAGACGCCGCCGGAGGAGGGCGCACCGGTGCCGCTGCCCGAGCATGCGCAGAGCAGTGCGAAGCAGAGAATGGCGCCGAGCGCCCGATCGTGACGGTTCATAGTGCGTCGCTCCTTGGCTTTAGCGGAGGTGATTGCGCGTGTTGATGATGATGCCGGGCTGCTGCACGGCGATCGAGAGCGTGGCTTTCGAGCCGGAACCCGTGAACGTCGCGGTGCAGGTGCCGAGCGAGGACTGCGCGGCGACGTGGTAGGTTGCCGCATCGCCGGAAGAGCTCGCTTGCGCGACGGTCGCGACGCTCGCGTTGCAGTCGTCGCTCTCGGTGAAGTCGCCGCCGGATCCGCTTTGCGAGACGACGACGTCTTGCGCGTCGTTATCGCAAGCGTTGGAGCCGCTGCTCGGGCAGAGCGCCACCTTCGACGGCGTGACCGAGATGCTGCCCGCGGGGCTTGGAGACGGACCCGGGGTTGCGGTCGAGCCCGGATCGCACAGCAGTACCGGTATCGAGCCGGCGTGGCCCTTGGCATCGGTCGTCGCGAGCCAACATTCGCCCGAGCCGCCGGTCGAAGCGATACTGAAAGCGTCCGAAGAGTCGCGGGTCACCGCGATCATGCCCGTGCAGGCGCGGTCGCCGAAGCGGTCGGCCGAGGTCGAGATGGCGTACGGTTTCGAGGTTTTGGGGCCGGAGATGGCGACCGCGCTCGCGGCGGTGCCGTACACGACGTAGAGGAGCGGAGGATCCGCTTCGATCGCCGCCGAGCCCGGTGTAAAGGCGACGGTTGCGGGGGCGGCGGCGGTGGCCGAGTCCGCGCCGATCGTGGCTTCGTGCAGCCCGGCGCCGTCGTACTTGAGCACGACCTCCTCCGCCTGCGTCGAGCTGCGCACCGAGCGCATCGTGAGCGCCGTCGCGCCGCTGGCATCGGAATCGGAGAGGAGGATCGGCTTTGCGTACGCGCCCAGGATCACGTCGCCGCGCGCGTCGGCTGCGGATATCTCGAGGGGAATCGCCGCGGTGCGGCCGGTCCGTGGGGCCGCGATCGCGAGTGCGATCTGCAGATAGGCGACTTCCCCGCCGACGGTTGCGTCGATGGTGTCGATCGCACCGGCCGCGATCGCGTGCTGGAGCGCGACCTGCGCCAGCAGTTTGCTCTTCGCATCGCTGCCGGCATAGCTCGCGAGCGTGAAGCTCTCGCTCCCGGCCGGAACCTTGAGCTCGAGCGTGCACGTCAAGCCTGCTGTGGACGTTCCCGTGCAGTACGGCGCCGACGCCGCGATCGCGAAGAACTTGGTCAGCGCTTTGCCGGCCCCGTCGCGGCGCGCCGCCACCGCGATTCCGCGAACGCTCTTCTGAGCGGGTGGGATGGCCACCGTGAACGAGGCGATCCCCGTTCCCCCTGCGTGGATTTCGCCGGCCGCCGCCGCGGCGGCGGGAGCCTGCGGCGGGAGAAAGGCGGCGGAGCCGGGAGAGCCTCCGCCGCCTGCGCAAGCGACGACGCTGCCGAGCAGTGCCGCCGCGATCGCTCCCGCCCCCAGGCGGGCCGGTTTCATGCGGGTGATGATGTCCCTCTGCATGAGCGAGCCTCCGAGGAGATCGATAGGGCTGCATCATCGCACCGGGGTCAAGGGAGCGCAAGATTGTTGGCTTAGTCTTTACGCTCCGCCTATTGCATGTTGACGTGTTAACGGTTCTCGCGACGGCCTTAGCATGGTATAACCGGGAGGTGCTCTTCGCCTCGGGCCGGACGGCCGTGTCGACGAAGAACGCGCTCGTGGCCCTTCGCCGCTTCCCGTTGCGGGCGCAGCGGCCACGAGCGCCGGCGGGGTTGGGGGGCCGCGCCGGAGCGAGATGGATCGCCGTGGTTCGAACGGTGCGCGCGACGCCTTCGAACCGCGGCGATGCGACGCTTCTAACGAGTCAGCGCCCAAACAGCCATCATCGCCGTTGTCCGCTCCGTCGTCGAGCGCCAGGACAAGGATGCACCTCGGCGTAGGCGCGAGGCGCCGGAGTCGAGGACGGCGATCATCGACAGCGCCGCGAGAAGAGCGAATGTCTTTTGCGCTTCGGCGCTGCGCGCCTACGCTCGGGATGACGGGGGGCGGGCTGCCTCGCCCCGTCATCCTGACTCGAAAATGACCGCTACCTCAGGCCTTCTAGCATCCTGTCGACTTTTCGACCTTCGTGATGTTGACCGGGTCGATATTGAGATGCGCCTTACCTAGCGTCCCGACCCATCTGTTCAGGTGGACGGTTGCATCGCACAGGGAGCCACTCATCACGAGCTTTCCGATGACGTCGGGTTCTTTCGGATCTCCCACGATGTCCGTCGCGATGTTCGGGGGCACGATCTTGCCCGTTGTGAGAGCGAACGACAGGGGAAGCGGTATCGGCTTGGCCTGACATGGCGCCGATCCGGTAATCAAAGCGGTCGACAGAAGTCCGGGTTCGACCTTACCGTCGGAATCGACCTTGACGTAGACGCTGACGTCGTCGAACACGGCCCTGCCGTCGCAACTACCAAATGGCCCCGTAGCCGAAAAGTGTGCCGAACCGGAGCCGCCTGTGAACCGGTAGGGAAAAAAGTCGGCGGGCCGCATCGCCGGAGCCGCACCAGCCGACGAGGGATTCGCTGAAGTGCCGCTCCCTTGCGCGCACCCGGCAACGAGTGCGGCCAGCAGTAACCAGAGCAGGGGGTAGTTTGGCTTGGCCATCGAGCACCTCCGTAGTAGCCGCCACAACGTTCGTTGATGTCTTAGTCGCGCCCTGGAAAACGGATTTGGGCCCTGCCCCGTATACGAACGTGGCAGGGGCAACCGTTTCGCGCGCCGTTAGTGGTGAAAGAGGATCGTGAGGATCGTCGTGATCCACGCACCGGCGTACTCATGCGTTCTCCTGGCGGCGTTCTATCGCAGTCCTAAGCGGCGAGCGAGAACTCGGCTCTGAACAGCTCGTCGACGTACTCGTACATCGCCGGATCGATGCGGCGCAACCGTTCGCGCGTCGCGCGCGGCCACGGCGACGCGGGATCGTTCACGCCCACGTACGCGCGTAACGACTCGGCGAAATATTCGTCGAGGCCGGTCGCCGCGTATGGTGTGACGAAGGCGCGGGCATCGGTGAAGAGTTTGCGCACGCGCGGGTCGACGCCCGAGCGGTAGACGCCCCCGCCGAGCGCGCAATCGAGCGCGTGGCCGAACTCGTGCGCCACCGTCATCGGGCTGCGCGAGCGAAGATAGAGCGTCCGCTCCTCGACGACGAAGAGCCCGGCGGGCGGCGCGGGCCACGCGTCGACGTCGATCCCGAGGCGTTCGAGCGCACTCGAGGCTTGCTGGTAGCGTTCGCCGGCGTGCAGCAGCGCCACGCGAACGTTCGATGCGCGCGCGTACGCAAGCGCGCCCCCGCCGAAGCGCAGCAGCGTCTCGATCACGGCCGCCTCCGGAGGCCGCGCAGGATCGAAGAGCCGCCGGGCGGTTGCACGAGCATCGGTGGGCATAGGCGATATCGTCGCCCACGGTTATGGCCGTGCGATGAAGGCGATGCTATCCGCGAGTGAAGCCGGCGTGCCGCGCGGCGGGCGCCGCGATCACGTGAAACGTGACGCGATCGACGCGAGCGCCGGCGCGCGCTTCGAGCGTCCACGTGCCGAGCCGCAGCGGCCAGAAGGGGGTGCCCTGCGCGTCGAGCGGCACCGGCAGCCCGTTGACGCTCCAGCGAACCGGGCTCGCCGAGCCCGCGGCGCGAAAGGCGAGCTGCTGCTCGCG
Organism: Verrucomicrobiia bacterium; assembly: GCA_035505015.1. GTDB lineage: Bacteria > Vulcanimicrobiota > Vulcanimicrobiia > Vulcanimicrobiales > Vulcanimicrobiaceae > DATJRF01. Next base: position 19,967 of record DATJRF010000054.1, read on the forward strand.
CGCCTGTATCGCGTCGACTGTCGCGTTGCGGTAGAAGACGTCGCCGTCGTGCGGAAAGACGATGCGCAAGCCGCCGGGGCGCGCGCGGTCGGGCTGCAGCGCGAGCCACGCGTCGTAGTCGCGGCCCAGGCGCTCGGGCAGCTGGCGGCGCACGCTCGCCAGATCGCGGGGAAGCACCCACTCGTAGACGGCGGCGCTGCAGCCGGCGCCCGGCGCGTGCCCGGTCGTCGCGCAGATGCGCGTGCGCACGTAACCGGCCGGCGGCGGAAACGGCGGGGGATCGCCGCGATCGTAGAGATGGAGCATGATGCGATTCCAGAGAGGCCCCGCGCCGGTGACGCCGGATATCCCGCGCATCGCGCTGCCGTCGAAGTTGCCGACCCAGACCGCGACGGTGTACTCGCGCGTGTAGCCGACCGTCCACGTATCGCGAAAATCCGACGAGGTGCCGGTTTTGACCGCGGCGGGGAACGGCAGCTCGAGGACGGAGCGCACGCCGAAGGATCGCTCGCGTGCGATCGGGTCGGCGAGCATATCGGTGACGAGCGTCCAGGCCGGCGCCGGCGAGACGGTTCGCGGCTGTACGCGCGGGGCATCGGCGAGCAGGCGCAGCGGAAGGCTCTCGCCGTCGCGCGCCAGCGTCGAATAGGCGCGCGCGAGCTCCCAGAGGCTCACCTCGCCGCCGCCCAGCGTCAGGCCGAGGCCGTAATACGACGCCGGGCGGTCGAGCCGATCGAAACCGAGCTCGTGCAGGCGATCGAGCAAAGCGCCGACGCCGAGCGACGAGAGCACGCGTACCGCCGGCAGATTGAGCGAGTTGGCAAGGGCGTACCGCACGCGGACCGGGCCGCTGAAGCGCCCGCTGTAATCCGCCGGGGTGTAGAGCTTGCCGCTAGCGATCGCGTAGGAGGCCGGTGCGTCGGGAAGGATCGTCGTCGAGAGGATCGTCCGCCGCTCGAGCGCGAGCTCGTACGTGAACGGCTTGAGCGAGGAGCCCGGTTGGCGCAGCGCCTGGACGCCGTCGTTGCGGCCGAGCAAGGCATCCGAGAAGTAGTCGGGCGATCCGACGTACGCGAGCACGTTCCCGGTCCGGTTCTCGACCACGATCGCGGCGGCGTCGGTGACGTGGAAGGCGCCGAGCGCGGAGACGACGTCGAGCGTCTGCGCCTGGACGAAGCGCTGCAGCGCGCCGTCGATCGTCGTGCGCACGCGCCCGCGCCCCGGCGGCAGCTGCGGATAGAGATAGAAGAGCGCGTGCGCGGCCGAGGCGATGCCGGAGTCGTGGCGGCGAACGTGCAGCGTCTCGGCGAAAGCGCGCGCCGCTTGGGCGTCGCCGATCTCGCCGAGGTATGCCATCCGCTGCAGAATCGCGTTCTGGCGCGAGCGCAGCGCTTTCCAACCGGTATCGGGAGCGAGGCCGACGGGATCGTTGGGGATCGCCGCGAGCAGCGATGCCTGCGCGAGGTCGAGGTCGCTCGCCGGCTCGCCGAAGTACGTTCGCGCGGCCGCTTCGACGCCGTAGAGATTGCCGCCCATCGGCACCCGGTTGACGTAGGCTTCCAAGATCGCGCGCTTCGCGCTGCGGGCGGCAAGGCGCTCGGCGCCCAGGATCTGAACGATCTTGCCGGCGATGGTGCTTGGAGAGGGATCGAGCAGGCGGGCAAGCTGCATCGCGACGGTCGAGCCGCCGCTGCGCGCCTGACCGTAGACGAAATCCTCGTGCGCGGCGCGCACCAGCGAGCGCAGATCGATCGCGCCGTGATGCTCGAAGCGCTCGTCCTCCGCCGCGAGGATCGCGGAAACGAAAGCCGGCGAGATGCGCCCGAGCGGCACGGCGACGGCGTGGCGGCTGTCGGAGGCGAGGATCGTTCCGAGCACGTTGCCGCCGCGGTCGGTGAAGGTCACCGCGCCCTGCGAGCGCGGCAAGGCCGCCGCGTCGATGCCGAAGGCGTACGCGGCGAAGATGGCGGCGGCGCAAAGAGCCGGAACGGCGTAATGGACGAGCGGGCGCACGCGACGCAATCCTATCACGCGGAAATGAGTTGCCGCCACCGATGCGTAAGAGCATCGGGCACGCCGGGAGCCGGTTCGTTAGGAGGATCGGAGTTGCAGCGCTGGTTGGTTTGCTGGGGATTCGCCGCGCTCGCCGGCTGGCTGGCCGGCTGCAGTACGGCGCCGGTTCCGGGGGAGAAGCTGGCCGCGGTTGCCGCGCTGCCCTCGCCCTCGCTCCCGCCGTGGATCGCCTCGATCTCGCCGGTCGGGGCCAACGCGCAGTCGCTCGCGCAGATCCGCGTCATCTTCAACCAGCCGGTGGCCGGCGTCGAATCGCTCGAAGGCAGCGGGTCGCAGGCGGTGCTCGCGCACGTCGCGATCGCGCCGCGCTTGGCGGGGCGCTTCGTGTTGCTCACCCCGCGGATGATCGGCTTCGTCGCCGATCAGGCGCTGCCGGTTGGAACGCGCGTGCGCGTGACCCTCTCGCGCGGCCTGCGAGACCTCAACGGCGATACGCTGGGCGGCGATCTGGCCTGGACCTTTGAAACCGCGCCGCTCGCGCTGAGCGCGATTCCGCAGGTCTCCGCCAGCCCCGACGAGTCGACGCCGCCGCCGGTCGCGCTGCGGCCGACGATAACGCTCGCCGCCAACGCCAAGCTCGACGAGGCGTCGCTGGCGGAGCATCTCGCCTTCGCCGGCGGCGGTACGCGCATCGCCGCCACCGTCAAGCTCGAAGTGCCGCCGACGCCCTATCCGGGCAGCAACGCCCAGCAACTCTTCGATCCTTCGCTCGACGATTGGGTGTACGACGTTACGCCGGCGAACGAGCTGCAGCGAGGGACCACCTACGCGATCGTCGTTTCGCCGGGCGTGGAGCCGGCCTACGGGAACGTTCCCACCTCGAAAACGTTCGCGGGCGGGATTCGAACCTACGGCGCGTTTGCGCTCGTCTCGCCGCAGCCTACCCCGGGCGGGCCGGGCCGCTTTCAAGACGGCGACCCCTCCTTCACGTTCACCAACCCGATCGACGCGAAGTCGATCGCCGGCGCCGTCACGGTTTCGCCGCAGCCGGCGAGCGTGAAGCACCTCGCAATCCTCTCCGACGATGCGACGATCTCGATCGATCCGTACGCACTCGATCCCGACACCACCTATACCGTCGCGTTCGCGCCGACGCTCAAGGATACGTTCGGTCAGACGCTCGGGAGCGCGCAGACGATGACGCTCCGCACGGGCGACTTCGCCGCCGGCGCCTGGGCCGCGCAGGGTACGAACACGATCGCCGCCGGTGCAAACGTCGATTTGAACTTCTATGCGACCAACGTTCCGGGCAACGTCTATCGCAGCGCGTTTGCGAGCGTCGCGCCAAAGCTCTTGCTCACCGGCGTCGATCCGCTCGCCGTCCTACCGGATCCCAAGTCGTGGGGCGCGCACGGGATTCCGAACGCGCGCCGCAACCAGCAGAGCGTCGTCCGCGTCCCGCTGCAAGCGCAGCTCGGCGCGCCGTACGGGGCGCTCGCCTACGGCTTCGAGACGCCGCTCGACGATCCGACCAACCCGCCGTCCAACGTCGGGATCGCGCAGCTCACCAATCTCGGGGTCTTCGCTCAGTATTTTCCCGGCGCCGCCGACGTGATGGTCCAGCACCTCTCCGACGGCGCGCCCGCGCCCGGGGTGGCGCTGGCGTTCTATCGCATCGTGCAGTCCGGCGATACGACCGGGGCCCAGCCGTGTGCGAGCGGCGCGACCGGCTCGGCGGGAACCTTCGAGCTCACGGGCGCGCAGCTCGAAAGCTGCTACGCGGGCGCGACCGCCGGCAGCGCACCGGCGGTGGGCGTGATCGCGACCCAGGGCGCCGATACGGCGACGCTGGTGACGCAGAGCTATAGCGGGGTCTATCGCTACAACGTCATGGGCGGGTGGACCGGCGGGGCGCCGCTTTCGCGCGGCACCGTCTTTCCGGATCGCGACCTCTACCAGCCGGGCGAGCGCGGCGAGATCACGGGCGTCGCCTACTACGCGCTCGACGGCGTCGTCAAGGCGGATCGCAACGCGACCTATGCGGTGACGTTGACCGACCCCAACAATCACGCGACCTCGCTCGGCAACGTGACGACCGACGCGTACGGCGTCTTCTCCTTGCCGATCGCGTTCGCGCAGAACCAGCCGCTGGGCTACTACACGATCGACGCGAAGGGTGCCAACGGCAACGATATCGGGGGCTCGCTGCGCGTCGCCGAGTTCAAACCGCCCAACTTCAAACTCGACGTCGCCCTGGATGCGACGTCGGCCGTCGCGGGCGCGAGCGTCGGCGGTACGGCGACGGCCGCGTATCTCTTCGGTGCTCCGCTCGAGGGCGGCGTCGCGCACGTGGCGGTCACGCGCACGATGGCCGCGGTCGCGCCCAAGGGATGGGACGATTTCTCGTTCGGCCCGCAGTGGTTCTATCCCGATCAGCCGCCGTCGTACGATTCGGACGTCTCGCAGAGCGACGACACCCTCGACGCAGCCGGCAAGACGTCGTTCCAGGTTGGCGTTGCCAAAGATCTCCCGTTCCCGATGACCTACGACGTCGACGTGCGCACGACCGACGTTTCGAATCTCGAGGTCGCCGACAACAAGAGCTTCCTCGCGCTCGCCTCGGACGCGGTGATCGGGCTGGATTCCGACGTGGTCGGAGCGGCGGCGACGCCGATGCCGATCCGCGTGATCGTGACCGACGCAAACGGCAATCCGGTGGCCGGCCGCGCCGTGCACCTGCTGCTGCAGAAGATGACCTACACGTCGGCGTCGCAAGCGGTCGAAGGCGGCGAGAGCGCGGATCAGGCGATCGAATACGATACGGTCGCAACGGCCGACACGACCTCCGCCCAGAAGCCGGTCACGGTCGATCTGACGCCGCCCGACTCGGGCTCGTATCGCGTTCGAGCGAACTTCGGCGATTCGACGAACGTCGCCACCGCGACCGATATCCAGGTCTTTGCTTGCGGAGCCGGCGCGGCCGATTGGGGCGCGAGCGATCTCACGCGGACGCCGGTCGAGCTCGACAAGAAAGCCTATAAGGTCGGCGATACGGCGACGGCGATGGTGGCCTCGCCGTTCGCGCGCGCCGACATCTACGTCAGCGTCGTTCGCAACGGTATCATTTACCAGAGGGTTCTGCGCAACGCAAGCGGTTCGCAGCAGGTTCGATTTCCGATCACGGCGGCGATGCTGCCCAACGCCGCTTTCCAGGCGGTCGTAGTGCGCCGCGGACCCAATCTCGGCAGCGTCAAACCCGGGTCGATCTCCTCGCTGTCGGCGACCGGTATGGCCGGCTTCGACGTGAGCGTGGCGGACCGGTACCTCACGCTCGGCGTCGCGCCGCAAAATCCGAAGACCGTGCCGGGCGGGTCGCAGCGCGTCGAGCTCACGCTGCACACGAAGGCGGGGGCGCCGGTACGCGGCGAGGTCGTGGTGATGGTGGTCAACGACGCGATCCTCCAGCTCACCGGCTACCGGCCGCCGGATTTGGTGGCGACGGTCTTCGCCGATCAGCCGATCTCGACGATCTTCTCCGACAGCCGCGACGGCATCGTGCTCTCGACGCAGACGCCGCCGGTGGAGAAGGGCTACGGCTTTGGCGGCGGCTATCTCGCGGGCGCGGGCAGCACGCGCGTACGAACCAACTTCCGCCCGCTGGCGTACTACGGCCGCGCGCAGACCGATGCGAGCGGAAAGGGCAGCCTCGCGTTCGCGCTTCCCGACGATCTGACGACCTGGCGCGTCATGGCGGTAGCGATCGCCTCCGACGACGCACACTTTGCGACCGCGGACGCAACGTTCATCTCGACCCAGCCGCTGATCACCAATCCGCTGCTCCCGCAGTTCGCGCGGACGGGCGACGTTTTCGACGCCGGCGTCTCGGTCTCGAACCAGACCGGCGCGAGCGGTGCGCTCGGCCTCGTTCTCGAGCTGAGCGGGGCGCTCGCGTTCCGCAACGGTGCGGCGCACGCGCTCTCCGCGAACGAGCAGGCGGCGACCGGCATGCAGGCGTTCCGTTTTCCGGTGGTCGCGGGAACGCCCGCGCCGTCGACGTTCGCGGCGACCAGTACGCTGGGCACGCAGCGCGACGCGTTCCGCGTACCGTTCCTGGTCAGCAACGAGGCCGTGACCGAATCGGTCATCGATAGCGGCGTGGCGAGCAAGAGCGCGAGCGTTCCGATCGCCTTGGATCGCGGCGGCTGGCTGCAGCTGACCTTGGCCAACTCGATCGTTCCGCAGTTCGCCGTTCCGGCCGATCGCGCGATGACCGAGGATCCGTTGCCGCTGGCCGACGTCTATGCCTCGCGTTTGGTGATCGCAAGCGCGCTCGCCAAGCTCGCGAAGCCGTATCGCCTAGCGCTGGACTTCGATCCGGTAGCGGTGCGCGACGCCAGCTTGCGGCAGCTGCGCTCGTTCCAGCGAGACGACGGCGGATTCGCAGCTTTCGCCGGTGCGACGGAGAGCGATCCGTTCGAGAGTGCCTACGCGCTCGACGCGCTTGCGTTCGCGCGCTCGCAAGGAGCCTCGGTCGGCGACCTCTCGGCGCTCGGGCGGTTCGCCTCGCAGACGCTGGCCAACCCCGGCCGCTTCGCCTGGTGCGCGAAGAGCGAACGATGTAAGGCGGTCGTGCGTTTCGAGATGCTCTGGGGGCTGGCGCAAATCGGCGAGCGGCGCACGGATTTTCTCGGCCAGATCGTCGCTTCGACCGACGCGTTCAGCCAAGCCGGGCAGATTCATTTGGCGCGCTACCTGCTGCAGACGCCGGGCTGGCAAGGCCAGGGAGCCAAGCTCGCGGATCACTTGGAACAGACGCTCTACGTGACCGGCCGGTACGCCGCCGCCAACGTGAACTCGCGCTGGGGATGGTTCTTCACGCCGGTCGACGCGCAAGCGCAGATGCTCCAGCTGCTGCTCGAACGGCACGCGCCTCCCGAGCTCGTCGACGGCGCGGTGCGCCAGCTCGTCGCGCAGCAATGCCGCTGCGGGTGGCCGAGCGTCGGCGACAGCGCGTCGGCGCTGCAGGCGCTCGCGGCCTATGCCGCAACCGAGCATCTGGCGCCCGGCTCCGTAACGGCCAGCGCCGGCGGGCGAACCATCGCGACCGCCACCTTCGGCGCGACGGCGTCGTCGCAGCGCTTCACGATCGCGGCGTCGTCGCTGCGCGGAAACGCGATCGATCTTGCGGCCAGCGGGAGCACCGTGCACTACTCGGTGCTCTATACGTACGACGTTCCGGCCGGCGCGCCGGGTGCGCTCTCGGCGTTCCGCGTCGTGCGCACGGTCGCCGCGCCCGGTCCGAGCGCGTCACCGCTGGCCACGATGGATCTGCCCGCCGCCTCGCCGGTCAGCGTCTCGGCCGGCAACGTCTACGACGTCGGCGTGCGCGTGATCGTCGATCATCCGGTCGAGCGTCTGGTGATCGAAGATCCGCTGCCCGCCGGATTCGAGGCGGTCGACGCCAGCTTCCGCACGACCTCGACGGCCCGGGTCGCGCAAAGCGACAGCTGGGAGATCGACTCGCAGCAGATCTATCGCGACAAGGTGGTCGCCTTCGCGCAATCGCTCGGTCCCGGCATCTACGAGGTGCACTACCTCGTGCGTTCGGTCACGCCCGGCGTTTTTGCTTGGCCCGGCGCGCGCGCGTACTTGCAAGATGCTCCGGAGCAGTTCGGCCGCAGCGCCGCAACGACGCTGACGGTCAAGTAAACCCGTCCCGGGGCTCCTTTGCGGCGGCGGCTCCGGAGCGCTTCAAGAGCGCGCCGAGCTCGCGCATCTTCTCGCTCAGCCGCGCGCGATCGGCGGGATTCGAGCGTGCGAGCGCGAGCAGTTCGTGAGCGAGGTCGATCCAGGCCGCCGGATGATTCTGCGGCTGCGGCGCGCCGAAGACGCGGCGGTGCAGCCGGGCCGGCGGCGCAACGCGGTCGAGCGCCTGCGCGTGATAATCGAGCAAAGCCGCGTCGTGAGCGTGCGTGCGGACCGCCGCGAGCGCGTCGGCAACGCGCCGGCGCACGATCTGCTCGGTGCGGATCGGAAAGACGAACCAGGTTGCGGCGATCGCGCAGAGCGCGCCGATCGCGATGCCCCCCAGACGCAGCGCAAAGAGCTCGAATGCGCCGGCGTTCTGCGCTCCTTGCAGGAGCGCGAAGACGAGCGTCATGCAGCCCGCCCAATACGCGTAGTTGAACTCGCGCAAGAATATCCCGGCGAAGAGCAACCCGAAGATGAGCGCCGCTTCGGCGACGCCGCCGCGCGCCGGCAGCAGCTGCACGAACGCTGCGGCAAGCGTGCCGCCGGCGGCGCCCGCGAATCGAAGAATGCCCTTATAGATCGCGTCGCCGCGCCCGAGCGCGCCGCTGCAGACGATGAAGGCGCAGAGGACGGCCCACGACCAATGCGCCGGCAGGGCGAGCATCCCGGCGGCGAAGGCCAGCGCGAGCGCGACGAGCATCTGCACGGCCATGCGCGTCTGCACCGGCAGGGCGTTCGCGCGCGGCTCGCGCTTGGGTGGCGCAGGCGCTCGCGGCGTTTGCTCCGCTTCGAGCCACCCGAGCCGCCGCGCGAGCAGGGAGACGAGCGTCGTACAGATCGAGGCGCTTGCACCGGCCGCGACGGCGAACGCCGCCGCCGCCGGTGCGCCACCCGGAAGGTCGAGGGCGACCGGCACGATCAGCATCGAAACGAAGGGCAGCGCGACGACGCGCCCGGCGATCGCTCCGCGCCGGCCGTAGTTGCGCAGCCAGATCGAAAGCGCGATTGCCGCGGTGAAGAGTGCGGCGCCGAGCAACGGGCTGCGCAGGAACGTGACGCCGACGGCGCCGGCAGCGAGTGCCACGAGCGGCAGCGTCGCGAGCTTGAAGAGCAGCCGGCGAAGATCCGGTGCCTCGCCTTGGCGCCCGAGGCCGACGGCCAGCGCGGCCGCGAGAATTGCCGGCGCGGCACCGGCCCCGAATCGCAAGCCCAGCGCGTAGACGATGCCGAAGCTCGCGAGCGCTCCGGCGATGGTAACGACGGCGAGCCCGAAGGCCCGCCCAACGTTCGAGTCGCGCATCGGGCAGTCTACGGTACGGTTCTGCCGGAAGGTTTCCTCGCGCTCGCGATGGCATGACGCTCTTCATGAGCGCCGGCGCGCGGGTCGATTTGCCATGATTCGGACGGTGCTCGTCGCTAGCGACGGATCCGAGGTCGCGCAAGCGGCGGTATGCACGGCGATCGAGCTGACGCAATCATTCGGGCCCGACGCCCGCCTGCACGTCGTCGCGGTCGTGAGCTACCTCGACGTGCCCGGGATGCTGGCCAAGCACCCCGCCGGGGCGCCCGACCTGCTCGGCGAGCAGGCAACCACTGCGCTGGACGACGCGTCGGCTTTGGCGGCCGCCTCCGGCGTCGCCTATGAGACCCACCGCCTCGAGGGCGATGCCGTCGAGTCGATCCTCGCGTGTGCCGAGGAGACCGGAGCGCAAATCCTGGTGATCGGGGCGCATGGCCGCAGCCGGCTGGTCCGCCTGGTCCTGGGCAGCATCGCGGAGCGGCTCGTCCGCTCGACCCAGCTCCCGGTGGTGGTGGTTCGCCGCTAGGGCCTCCCCGGGGTGGGCGATCCGGATGGCAGATTAATAACCGTAGGGTATTGCAATATTACTTTTAATAATGCATCATCTATCAGGAGATGGCGATGCAGCGTTCGGAGGCGTCCCTGGAGCGGCCCGCGCCGGTTGGGGACGTCATCGCGGGACCCATGAAATCCAAGACCATTTTCCCGGTCTTGATACTCCATCTGCTCGCCGGCGAGCCGGATCACGGCTCCGGCCTGATGGCACGGATCGAGCGCCTCTGTGAGGGGCTGCTGGCCGTCAACACGAACACCATGTATCCGCTTCTGCGGCGCCTCGAAGCACGCGGTTTCATCGTGGGTGAGTGGGAACACCCGACGAAGCGCTCACGGCGCTTCTACCGGATCACTCCCGAAGGCCGCGAGCGCCTAGAGCGCATCAAGTCAGGCATGCTTCCGTACCTCGATACCCTCGCCGGTTCGGTCAAACGCCTCCGGCGCGAACTCTACGACGACACGCCCGTCGAGCGCGCCTCGTAGCGCAGACCTCACATCACTCGCCTCCGCCTTTGACAATAAGGAAAGAGCTGACACGATGAGCACGTACCGCGCCCCCCTTCGCGACATGCAGTTCGCCCTGCGCGAGCTCGCGCAGATCGAAGACGTCGCCAAACTTCCCGGCTGCGAGGACACGATGGACGTCCTCGACTCGATTCTCGAAGAGGCTGCCGCGTTTGCCAGCGGCGTGCTCGATCCGATCAACCGGACGGGCGACAAGGAAGGCTGCACGTGGAACAACGGCGAGGTCACGACGCCCAAAGGCTTCAAGGAAGCGTATAAGAAGTTTGCGGACGCCGGCTGGATCGGTCTGCCGGTGCCGGCCGAGTACGGCGGCCAAGGGCTGCCCTCGATTCTGCTCGGCCCGACCCTCGAGATGTGGAACGCCTCGAACATCGGCTTCGCCAACGGCCCGCTGCTCAACCAAGGCGCGATCGAAGCGATCGAACTGTGCGGCGACGAGCACCAGAAGAAGACCTACATTCCGAACCTCGTCTCGGGGAAGTGGACCGGGACGATGTGCTTGACCGAGCCGCAGGCGGGCTCCGATCTCGCGCAGGTGCGCACCAAGGCGGTGCCCGAGGGCGATCACTACCTCATCACCGGTCAGAAGATTTTCATCACCTTCGGCGAGCACGACATGGCCGAGAACATCATTCACCTCGTTCTCGCGCGCCTGCCCGACGCTCCCGAAGGCACCAAGGGCATCTCGCTCTTCATCGTGCCCAAGGTCGTCGTCAACGCGGACGGCAAGCTCGGCGAGCGCAACGACATCGTCTGCGCCGGCATCGAGCACAAGCTCGGCATCAACGGCAACCCGACCTGCACGATGAGCCTCGGCGAGAAGGGCAAAGGCGCCGTCGGCTACCTCGTCGGCGAGCCGAACCGCGGCCTCGAGTACATGTTCATCATGATGAACGCCGCGCGCTTCTCGGTCGGCGTCCAGGGCATCGCGCTCGCCGACCGCGCCTACCAGAGCTCGCTCGAGTACGCCAAGGAGCGCATCCAGTTCCGCGAGGTCGCCTCGCGCAGCAAGGCGCCGGTCGCGATCATCAAGCATCCCGACGTGCGCCGCATGCTGATGTGGCAGAAGGCCACCATCGAAGCGATGCGCGCGCTCGCCTACGTCACGGCGGCGGCGCTCGACTTCGCCCACAAGCACCCCGACGAAAAGATCCGTAAGGAGAGCAAGGCCTTCGTCGAGCTGATGATCCCGGTCGTCAAGGGCTGGTGTACCGAGAACGCGATCGACCTCTGCTCGAATGCGCTGCAGATCTTCGGCGGCATGGGCTACATCGAGGAGACCGGCATCGCGCAGCAGTACCGCGACGTGCGCATCATCACGATCTACGAAGGCACGACCGGCATCCAGGCGCTCGACCTGCTCGGCCGCAAGCTGATCGGCGACATGGGCGCGAGCGCAACCGCCGTCGGCAAGAAGATGGAGAAGGTCGCCAAGGAGTGTGCCGCGAGCGGGAACGCCGACGTCAAGTCGATCGGCGAAGCGCTGCTCGCAAGCCTGGGCGCGCTGACCGAAGTCTCGCAGTGGATGGGCATGACCGGCATGGGCGACATGAACAAGGCGCTGGCCTGCTCGGTGCCCTACCTCAAGCTGTGGGGCGTGATCGCCGGCGGCTGGCAGATGGCCCGCGCGGCGCAGATCTCGGCGGAGAAAATCGCCGCGGGAGATCCCGAGGCGGAGTTCTACAAGGCCAAGCTCGCTACCGCGAAGTTCTACACGACGCACGTGCTCTCGCAAGGCGTCTACTACAAGAAGCAGATCGTGGAAGGTTCGGCCGACGTGATGACGCTTACCGAGGAACAGTTCGAGCTCGACCGCAAGTCGGCGGTGCTGGCGTAATCATGGCCGCCGCTCTGCATCAAGCGGACCGCGACGGGGTCCGCGTCTTCACCCTCGACAACCCGCCGATCAACGCGCTCGGCTTCGCCTTCTCGGCGATCATCCTCGCCGCGGTGGAAGCCGCCGAGAAGGACGACGCGGTCAAAGCGGTCGTCTTCACCGGCGCCAACAACATCTTCTCGGGCGGCGCCGACGTCAACGACTTCTCGACCGAACCGACCCCGCAAACCAAGACGATTCGCGACGTGATCGCCGCGATCGAGCGCAGCAAGAAGGTCTACGCCGTCGCGATCGACGGCAACGCCCTCGGCGGCGGCCTCGAGCTCTCGCTGGCTTGCGACTACCGCGTCGCGACCGCGAAGTCGAAGGTCGGCCTGCCGGAGATCAAACTCGGCCTCCTGCCGGGTGCCGGCGGCACGCAGCGCCTTCCGCGCCTGATCGGCGCACAGGCGGCGCTCGAGTTCATGCTCAAAGGCAACTCCTATCCCGCCGAAAAGGCGAAAGAACTGGGCATCCTCGACGAGGTCGTCGAGAGCGATCCGGTGAGCGCGGCCGTCAAGCTGGCGCTCGGCGGAACCAAGCGCCGTATCTCGGAGCGCAAGGCGTTTATCGGCAAAGGCATCTCGCCGCAAGCCGGCCCGTTCGTCGTTTCGCAGGCCCACAAGATGGTGCCCGCGGAAGACAACGGCGGATACGCCGCGCACAAGCTCATCGACGCCGTCGAAGCGGCGGTCGAAGACGACTTCGCGTTCGGCATCGCGCGCGAAGCGCGGCTCTTCGAAGAGCTCGTCCGTTCCAAGCCGTCCTTCGCGTTGCGCCACATCTTCTTTGCCGAGCGCGAGCTCGCGAAGATCCCGGGCCTGCCGCCGGCCGAGCCGCTCGCGATCGAGAAGGCCGGCGTCGTCGGCGCCGGCACGATGGGCAGCGGCATCGCGATCACGTTCGCGCAGGCCGGCATCCCGGTCGTCGTCGTCGACTCCAACGATGAAGCCGTCGAGAAGGCTCGCCAGACCGTGATGGGCATGTTCATGTACCAAGTGCAGAAGGGCAAGCTCACGCAGGAAGAGGCGTGGAAACGCGGTCAGTCGATCACGTTCACCGACGACTGGAGCGAGCTCGCCGACGCCGACGTCGTCGTCGAAGCGGTCTTCGAGAACATGGACGTGAAGAAGGAGGTCTTCACCAAGCTCGACGCGTTGGTCAAGCCCGAGGCGATCCTCGCCTCGAACACCTCGACGCTCGACATCGACGAGATGGCTTCGGTGACCAAACGTCCCGAGAAGTTCGTCGGGCTGCACTTCTTCGTGCCGGCCAACATCATGCCGCTGCTCGAGATCGTTCGCGGCAAGGCGACCTCGCCGCAGACGATCGCCACCGCGTTCAAGCTCGGCAAGGCGCTGCGCAAGACGTCGGTGCTCTCCGCTAACGCCTTCGGTTTCATCGGCAACCGCATGGTCTTCGACTATGCGCGTGAGGCCGTGGCGCTCGCGGAAGAGGGCGTCTCGCCGGCGCGCGTCGACGCGATCGCCAAGGCGTTCGGCTTCCCGATGGGACCGTTCGCAATGAGCGATCTTTCCGGCATCGACGTCGCGTGGCACATTCAGAAATCGCGCGGCGAGCAGGGTAAGGGCCGCACCGCGATCATCGACCGGCTGGTCGAGATGAAGCGCTTGGGCCAGAAGACGATGGCCGGCTACTTCAAGTACGACAAGGCGGTCGGCAAAGGCCGCGAGCCGATCCCGGATCCGCAGGTCGAAGCGCTCTTCGCCGAGGAGGCCAAGAAGGCGGGCATCGCGCCGCGCCAAGTCGACGACGCGGAGATCCGCGATCGCCTGATCTACGCTCTGGTCAATCGCGGCGCGTACCTGCTCGAAGAGCGCGTCGCGCTGCGGCCCGGCGATATCGACATCGTCTACGTCTACGGCTACGGCTTCCCGCCGCACCGCGGCGGCCCGATGTGGTATGCCGACGAAGTCGGCGTCGAGAAGGTCTACGCCCGCATCGAGCAGTTCCGCAGCGAGTTCGGCCCGCAGTGGACGCCCTCGCCGCTGCTCGCCGAGATCGCCAAGTCCGGCGGTACGTTCGCAACCTACACGAGCAAGGAGTTAGTCAATGCGTGAAGCGGTGATCGTCTCGGCGGCGCGTACGCCGATCGGCCGCGCGTTCCGGGGCGCCTTCAACCAAACGCCGGGTGCGACGCTGGCGGGCCACGTCGTGCGCGCCGCGATGGACCGCGCGAAGATCGCTCCCGAGGAAGTCGACGACGTCGTCATCGGCTCCGGATTGCCCGAGGGCGCGACCGGTAACAACATCGGGCGGACCGCCGCGCTGCGCGCCGGCTGCCCCGATACCGTTCCGGGCCAAACCGTCAGCCGGTACTGCGCTTCGGGGCTGGACGCGATAGCGGCCGCCGCCAAGCGCGTGATCGTCGACGGCTCCGACGTCGTCGTCGCGGGCGGCGTCGAGTCGGTCTCGATGGTGCAGAACGACCTCAACATGAAGCACTACACCGAGGAATGGCTGCTGCGTCACGCACCCGACGTCTACATGCCGATGCTCTACACCGCCGACAACGTCGCCAAGAAGTACGACGTGTCGCGCGAGCGCCAGGACGAGTACGCGCTGCAGAGCCAGCAGCGTACCGCGGAGGCTCAGAAGGCCGGCCGCTTCGACGCAGAGATCGTGCCGATGCCCTCGTGGAAGTACAACCAGGATAAGGAGACCGGCGCGGTCAGCGAGGAGCGCGTCGAGCTTCGCAGAGACGAAGGCAATCGCCCCGAGACGACGCTCGAAGGGCTGCAATCGCTCAAGGGCGCGGTGCCGGGTATCAAGGAGACGACGATCACCGCCGGCAACAGCTCGCAGCTCTCCGACGGCGCGGCAGCCGTGGTGCTCATGGACGGCCAGCTCGCGCAGCAGCGCGGCATAGAGCCGCTCGGCATCTATCGCGGCTTCGTCGTCGCCGGCTGCGCGCCGGGCGAGATGGGGATCGGTCCGGTCTACGCGATTCCCAAGCTGCTCGACCGCCACGGCCTCAAAATCGACGACATCGGCCTGTGGGAGCTCAACGAGGCTTTTGCCGTGCAGACGGTCTACTGCCGTGACACGCTGGGCATTTCGAACGACCGCTTCAACGTCGACGGCGGCGCGATCTCGATCGGCCACCCCTACGGCATGAGCGGCGCCCGCATGACGATGCACGCGCTCATCGAAGGCAAGCGCCGCGGCGTCAAGTACGTCGTCGTAACGATGTGCGTCGGCGGCGGCATGGGCGCCGCCGGCCTCTTCGAAGTCGCCTAATGCTCTTCCAAGGCTTCCTCCTATAGGCCCCTTGTCACCCTGAGCGTAGCGCCGCAGGCGCGAAGTCGAAGGGCGTGACGCGATGAAGACCTAGTCTTCCCGTGGGAGCGGGGCAGGGTGCTCGAGGGCGCTGCGCAACATCTCGGGATGCGAACGATGGCGCATCCGGAGTCGCGCGTCGAGATTCTCGCGCTCTTCACGGCTGCGCTGATCGCCGGCTCGGCCGCGTACGCCGGCATGGGTGCGCTGCTGCCGTACGTCGAGCGCGCGTACGCGCTCTCCGGCGCGCAGGTCGGCTACGTCGAGACGGCGGTCGTGCTCGGCTCGACCGCGACCGTCAGCGCGAGCGGCATCTTCTGCGACCGCTTCGGCGATCGGGCGACGCTTTTCTGGTCGGGAATGGTGATGACCGCGGCGCTGATCGCGGCGGGACTCGTCCATCACTATCCGTTCGTCCTGGCCTTTCTCTTCGTCTACGGCGCGGGCTTTGCCGCCAGCTGCCCGGCCGGCAGCCACGCCATCCTCTTCTTTTTCAAAAAGGAAGAGCGGGGGCTCGCGATGGGGGTCCGGCAGATGGGTACGCCGCTCGGCGGCGTGGCCGGCGCGCTGCTCTTCGCCGCGCTCGGCTCGCACTTCGGCTATCGTGGGGCCATTCTCTCGGCTGCGGTGCTGGTCTTCACCGTCGCCGTCGCGGCGACGCTGCTCTATCGCGAGCCGCCGCAGCTGCACGGCGAACGCATCGCGGTGCGCGTCCTCGCCGAAGACGTGCTGCTGATGGCGCGGGAGCCGCGGCTGCTTGCGATCACGCTGGCCTCGGCGCTGCTGATGTTCGTGCAGACCGCCTTCATCGCATACTTTCCGATCACGATGGTGAAGCTTGCGGGCTTCGGCGCGCCATTGGCGGCGGTGCTTTTCGCTTGCGGCCACCTCGCCGCGGCGTTTGGACGCCTCGTCATCGGGCGCGCGAGCGACACGCTCTTCCGCGGTGCGCGCGCGGTTCCGATGGCGATCGCCGCCGTTGGGGCGGCGGTCGGAGCGATCGGCGTGGGCGCCGCCGGTTTCGTCCCGACGGCGCTCGTCGCGGCGGCGTCCTTGCTGCTCGGATTTGCCGGCGAGGGCTGGTTCGGGCTGAGCCTCATTGCGATGGCCGAGATCGGCGGCGAGGAGCACGCCGGCGGAGCGCTCGGATTCGGTTTGACCGGAACCTTTGCGATGGGCGTCGTCGCGCCGCTGATCTTCGGGGCCATCGTCGCGCGTTCGAGTTACGGGGCCGCATGGGAGGCGACGGCCATCATTTCGCTAGCCGCCGCCGTCCCGGCGCTCGTCGTCGCGCGTTCGCTGCGCGCGGCTACGACGACTTCGGCGAATACGCGACGCAGTAGCCGTTCGGGCTGATCGATCCGTCGACGACTTTGCAGGTCCCGTCGGCCGTCGCCGTCTTACCCGGAATGAAGAGCGCGCAGTTCGAGCACTTCTTGTCGCCATTCGGCTTGGTTTGGTAGTGGAACTGCGCCTTCGAACCCTTGGCTTCCGCAACGCCGGTGCCGGCGGCGAGCAGTGCGCCGAGCGCCGGCAGCGTGACGATCGCGCGTACGAAATCCGCCCGAGAGCGGCGATCCTGAGAACCGAACATGAGACACCTCCCGGCTGAGGCATACCGCGCTACGGGCTCACTCCCTGCAGGCGAGCGGCGGCGGAGCTTCAATGGAACGAAGATGCGACGCACTTTCTTGATCGCGGTCCTCTTCGCCGGAGCGGGAGCAGCCGGGCTCTCGGCAGAGCCGGCGGCGGTGCCGGCTCGCGTGAGCCTGATCGAGGCGGGGACGCTGACCCTCGCCCACGGTTCGTCGGCCAAGGCGGTGGCAGCCGCCTTCGGTACGACGGTTGCGCCGGGGGATTTCCTTTCGACGTCGGAG
>DATJRF010000055.1:0-34152 GCA_035505015.1 Verrucomicrobiia bacterium
ATCGTGACGCCGCGCGACGTGGAGGGTACCGATAGCGTTCACGTCGCGCGTCTGCGCGCCGACGATGCGGACGGGCGCGATTTCGCACTCTGGTGCGTCGGCGATCAACTGCGCAAGGGCGCGGCGACGAATGCCGTACAGATTCTCGAGCTCCTGCTCGAGCGCGGGTTCGTACGCTCGTGAAGGCCGTCTCGCGCGTTGCCGTGCTCAAGTTCGGCGGTACGTCGGTCGCGACGGCGGAGCAGCGGGCGACGGCGTTCGGCCGCATCCGGGACGCGCTCGGCGCGGGCTTTGCGACGGTCGCCGTCGTCTCGGCGATGGGCCGCCCGCCGGCGCCGTATGCCACCGATACGCTGCTCGCGCTCGTCGACGGGCGCGACGGCACGCGCAACGCCGATCTGCTGCTCGCCGCGGGAGAGCTGATCTCCGCCGCCGTCTTTGCCGACGAGCTCGACGCCGCGGGCGTCGCGGCCGTCGCGCTGACCGGCGCGCAGGCCGGTATCGTGACCGACGCTCGCCACGGCGACGCGCGCATTCTGCGCGTCGAGCCGCGCGCGGTCGAGGCGCTGCTCGCGCGCGGTATCGTGCCGGTGGTTGCCGGATTCGCCGGGGCGACCGAGGACGGCGTTCTCACGACGCTTGGCCGCGGCGGCACCGATCTCTCGGCGATCGCACTCGGCCAAGCGCTCGACGCGGAGCGCGTCGACGTCTACACCGACGTCAGCGGCGCGATGACGGCCGATCCGCGCCGCATTCCCGAGGCGCGTACCATCGAGCGGGCCTCGCTCGCCGAGATGAGCGAACTCGCGCAGCACGGCGCCAAGGTGATGCACGACAAGGCCGCCGAGTACGCGCAGCGCGCCGGCATGCGCTACGCGATCAAGGGGCTGCATACCGACCGCGGGACGATCGTCGACGAGAGCTACGACCACCACCGCCCGGTGACCGGCGTGACGGCCTCCGGGCGCTTGACCTGGGTGCGCGTCATCCGCGGGGATATCGAGTCGCCGCAGCGCCGCATGGAGACCGAGCTCGAGATGTTCCGGCGCGTCGCGGCCGCCGGTATCTCGATCGACCAGGTCACGATCAATCAGGCCGGGGTGGCCTTCGTCGTCGAGGGGGACCGCGGCGGCGAGATCCGGAATCTGCTGGGCGATCTCAACCTCGCGGTGCGGGTGCGCGAGGGATGCTCCAAGCTTTCCGTGGTCGGCGCCGGGATGCGAGATACGCCCGGCGTGGTCCATCAGGTGGTCGACGCGCTCTCGCGAGCCAACGTGGAGATCATCCACGCCACCGACTCGAACGTGACCATCTCGATCCTCGTTCCTTCGGCCGACGCCTTTGCGGCAGAGCGGGCGGTGCACGCGCAGTTTCGTCTCGACAAGGGAGATCCCGTGCTATGAATCTCGGTACCATCGTCACCGCCATGATCACGCCGTTCGACGCGCGCGACAATCTCGACATCGCCGAAGCCCAGCGGATCGCTCGCTGGCTGATCGAGCGCGAGAACGACGGGCTCGTCGTCGGCGGCTCGACGGGCGAAGGCCAGACGCTCGACCGTGCCGAGCGCAAGGCGCTCTGGGCGGCGATCAAAGACGCCGCCGGCGGCAAGGCCGCCGTGATCGCCAACGCCGGAACCAACTCGACGCGCGAGTCGGTCGCGCAAGCCGAAGACGCCGCCGGCGCCGGTGCCGACGCGATCCTCGCCGTCGTTCCCTATTACAATAAGCCGACGCAGAACGGCATGCGCCGTCACTTCGCCGCGATCGCCGAAGCGACCGGGCTGCCGGTCGTCATCTACAACATCCCGGGGCGTACCGGCGCGAACATGCTGCCGCAGACGCTGCTGGAGCTTGCGAGCGACCATCGCACCGTCGTCGGCGTCAAGGAGTCCAGCGGCGACCTCAAGCAGATCGGAACGCTTCTGCACGAGCGCCCGCGCGGCTTTACGGTCTGGGCCGGCGACGATCACCTGTTCTTGCCGTGCTTGGCGATGGGCGCCGACGGCGTGGTCGGCGTGGCTACGCATCTCTGCTCGCCGCAGTTCCGCCGAATGCACGACGCGTACCGGGCGGGACGCGTCGCCGAAGCCGCGGCGATCCATCGCGGGCTGATGCCGCTCTTCGACGCGCTCTTTGCCACCACCAATCCGATCCCGGTCAAATGGGCGATGAACCACATGGGCTTCAAGGCGGGTCCCTGCCGCTTGCCGCTCGACGAACTGCCGGCGGAGATCGCGGCACGCCTGCAGCCGATGCTCGCGCAGTTCGAAAGCGCCCCGCAGGTCGTCAACGCAGCGTACTAAGTGGAGTCCATCGAGATCCTCGGCTGCCGGCTCGACGTCGTCGACGCGGGCGAGGCGACCGAGCGCGTCATGGCGCTCGCGCGCGGTGAATCGGGCGCTCAGATCGTGACCCTCGGAACGGAGATGGTCGTGCTGGCGCAGCGCGACGATCGCTTTCGCGCGATCGTCAACGGCTGCGCGCTCTCGCTCTGCGATACGGTCGGCCTGCTCGCGGTCGCGCGCCGGCGCGGCGCGGCGCTGGGCGGACGCGTCACCGGCGTCGAGCTGGTCGAGCGCCTCTGCGAACGCGCGGCGCGCGAGCGGCTGCCGGTCTACTTTCTGGGCGGCGCCGAGGGCGTTGCCGCGGATGCCGCCGCCATTCTGGAGACGCGCTTCCCGGGTCTGCTGGTCGGCGGAACGCGCAACGGGTACTTTCGCGAAGACGAGACCGCGGAGGTCGTGGACGCGATTCGCGGTAGCGGCGCGAAGTTGCTCTTTGCCGGGCTCGGATCTCCGCGCCAAGAGTTTTGGCTCGCGCGGCACCTGCGCGCCACGCAGTGCGGCGCCGGCGTCGGCGTGGGGGGCTCGCTCGACGTCTTGGGCGGCCGGGTGACGCGCGCGCCGCGGCTGCTGCGCCGGTTGGGCCTCGAGTGGCTCTACCGGCTCGTCAAGGAGCCGCACCGTTGGCGGCGGCAGCTCGCGCTCCCCTATTTTGTCTGGCTCGTGGCCCTCGACGGTTTCGGCCTGCGCGCCAAGCGAGGTGCGGCGTGAAGGCGATGATCTTGGCGGGCGGGCTCTCGACGCGGCTCTACCCGCTCACCAAAGCCGTTCCCAAGCCGCTCGTTCCGGTGGCGGGCGTCGCGAACGCGATTCACCTGATTCGCTATTTGCACGCCCACGGCTTCTCGCAGATCGCAATCAACGTGCACTACCTCGCCGAGGCGATCGTCGCCGCGCTGGGCGACGGATCGGCGTTCGGCGTCGAGCTGCACTATCTGCACGAGCCGGTCTTGATGGGCAGCGCCGGCGCGCTCAAACCGCTGCAGCACTATTTTGGCGGCCACACCTTCGTGGTCGTCGGGTGCGACGATCTCACCGATCTCCCCCTCGACGCGGCGCTCGCCTTTCATCGCGAGCGCCGGGCGATCGCCACGATCGGTTTGGTCGAGCGCGAGGAGGTCGATCAGTACGGCGTCGTCGTGGTCGACGGGCGCGGGAAGATCGTCGGCTTCCAGGAGAAGCCGGCCAAAGGCACGGAGCGCAGCAAGCTCGCCAACACCGGGATCTACGTCTTCGAGCCGGCGATCTTCGAACACATTCCGGTTGGCGAGTTCTACGATTTCGGCAAGCAGGTCTTTCCCGCGCTGCAGAGCGCGGGCGCGCCGTTCTACGGGTTCGACGCGCGCGGGGCGTACTGGTGCGATATCGGCACGCCCGGCGAATACCGCCGCGCGAGCTTCGACGTGGTCGAAGAGCGTTTCCGGATTCCGGATACGCGCGCGCGCGGGATCGATCTGACCGCGTCGGTCGACCCGAGCGCGCGCATCGACGACGACGTCTGGATCGGGCCGCAGGCTCGCGTCGCGGCCGGCGTGCGCATCGCCGGCCCGAGCGTGGTCGGCGGGGGCGTCGCGATCGGCGAGGGCGCGCATCTCGAGCGCACGATCGTTTGGGAGGGTTCGACGATCGGAGCGCGTGCGTCGCTGCGCGACGCGATCGTCGGCAAGGAGTATTTCGTCGCGGACGGCGCCTCGCTCGACGGCGACGTCGTCGCGAACGATCCCCCATAGCTCGGGAACGTATCGCGCCCGTGCTCTAGCCGGGCTCGCCTCTCGTCGTGATGGGAGCGCACGATGTGGCGCGCTCTCTTGGACGCCGTCTTCCCACCGGTCTGTGCGGCCTGCGGCGCCCCCGGCAGCGGCCTGTGCGCGCTCTGCTTGCCGGCGCGGATGCCGCTTCGCGCGCGGCTGCCCACGCTTTCGGTCGTCGCGCTCGGCTCCTACGAGGGCGCGCTGCGCAGCGGCGTGCTGGCGATCAAAGATGGCCGTCGCGACGTTGCCGAGGGCCTCGGCGCGGCGGTCGCAGCCCTGATCGAACCCGGCAGCGTGCTGGTTCCCGTTCCGACGACGCGCATGCGGCGGCGCGCGCGCGGCGTCGACGGCGTCGCGCTTGCAGCGGCCGCGTGCGCGCGTCTA
This sequence comes from Verrucomicrobiia bacterium, assembly GCA_035505015.1. Lineage (GTDB taxonomy): Bacteria > Vulcanimicrobiota > Vulcanimicrobiia > Vulcanimicrobiales > Vulcanimicrobiaceae > DATJRF01. The sequence continues at coordinate 4,480 of DATJRF010000055.1, forward strand.
GCCGGCGTTCGCGTCTTGCTCGCGCTCGAGCAGCAGGCCGGCGATGCGCAGCGCGGGCGCTCGCGCGTGCAGCGGCTGGCGGCGCAAGGACGTTTCGTCTGCGTCTCGCCGGTGCGCGGGCTGCGGCTCCAACTCGTGGACGACGTCTGTACGACCGGCGCCACGCTCGAGGATTGCGCGCGCGCCCTGCGCGCCGCCGGCGGCACGATCGAAGGGGCGGTCGTCGTCGCGATGGCGAAGCCTGACGACCCGTGGAGACCCGCGCCTTAACGCCGCTCGACCGGCTCTTTCTCGAACGAGCCTACGAACTCGCCGCTCGCGGTACGGGCAACACCGCTCCGAACCCGCTCGTGGGAGCGGTCGTCGTGCGCGACGGCCGCATCGTAGGTGAAGGCTACCACCATCGCGCCGGAACGCCCCACGCGGAGGTACACGCCATCGCAGAGGCGGGCGACGTGCGCGAAGCGACGCTCTACGTCTCCCTCGAGCCCTGCGACCACGTCGGCAGGACGGGGGCGTGCACGCAAGCTCTGCTGCGCGCGGGGGTCCGGCGCGTGGTCGTCGGCGCGGTCGACCCCAATCCGGCGACGAACGGGCGTGGGATCGCGCGGCTTCGCGAGAGCGGCGTCCGGGTCGACGTCGCCGGCGACGAAGCGGCCCGGCAGCTCATCGAGCCGTTCGCGCGCGCGATCCGCGGCGATCGCCCGTTCGTCGCGCTCAAGATGGCGATGTCGCTCGACGGCGCGATCGCGGCGATGCCGGGCGTTCGGGAGTGGCTGACCGGCGAGGCCGCGCGGAACTACGTACGCGAGCTGCGCGTCGCGTACGACGCGGTGATGGTCGGTGCCGGCACCGTTCGCGTCGACGATCCGCAGCTGACGGTTCGCCCCGCGCACGACCGTCTGCGCCCGTACGTTCGCATCGTCGCCTGCGAGACCGACACGGTGCCGCAGACGAGCCGCGTCTTCGAGCCGGTTCCGGGCTACGAGCGTACGATCGTGCTCGCGCCGGGCGGCGCGAGCGATCGCATGCGGAACCTGGCAGCCGTCGCCGAGGTGGTGTTCGTCGGGAACGACGACGCGCACGAACTCGACCTCGCAGCCGCGCTGCGCGCGTTGCACGCACGCGGCCTGTGGAGCGTCCTCTGCGAAGGCGGCCCGACGCTGGCCGGCCGGCTCGTGGCCGCCGGTTTGGCGGACCGCCTCGTGTGGGTGATCGCCCCGTTGCTGCTCGCGAGCGAGCGCGCCGTTCCCGTACTCGCGGGAGCCGACCTCGCTGCGCTGCACAAGCGGTTGCGCTTCGATCTCGTCGAGCGCGTCGGCGACGACGTCGTGCTCTCGGGAACGTTCGATGTTTAGCGGGCTGATCGCGTATCGCGGCGTCGTCGCTGGGGTCGAACAGGCGCGCGGCGGCCGGCGGCTGCGCATCCGCTGCGAAGGCGTCAAGCGCGAGGCGCCCGAGGTCAAGGATTCGATCGCGATCGACGGCGTCTGCTTGACGGTCGCGGCGATCGCGGGTAAGACGATCGCTTTCGACGTCGTCCCGGAAACGCTCGCACGCAGCACGCTCGGCGAGCGTTGCGAGGGCGACGCCGTCAACATCGAGTATTCGCTGCGCATCGGCGACCGGATGGGCGGGCACTTCGTCTACGGCCACGTCGACACGACCGCTCTCGTGCTGGCTCGCTCCCCCGAGGGCCAGGGCGAACGCCTGCGGATCGAGCGGCCGCACGCCTTTGCGCCGATGATTCCCGAGAAAGCGTTCATCGCCGTCGACGGCGTGAGCCTGACCGTCGCGGCGGTCGGCCCGGAGTGGTTCGAGATCGCGCTCATCCCCGAGACGCTCGAACGCACGACGCTCGGCGCGCGCCCGCCCGGCAGCAGCGTCAACCTCGAGGTCGATCCGCTCGCGCGTTACGCCTACGCGGCACTTCACGCATGACGCGTTTCAAAGACCGGCTCCTTCCCGGCGCGCGCGTCTTCGAGGCGCGCTTGCAGGTGCAGTGGGCCGACGTCGACGTCGCGGGTATCATGTATTTTGCGGCGTACTGGCGCTTCGCCGAATACGCGGAGATGTGTCTCTTCGCCGAGCTCGGCTTTCCGTACGACACCGTCTTCGACGAGTACGCCTTCTGGCTGCCGCGCGTGCGTGCCGAGGCCGAGTATCATGCGCCGGCGCTGATGAACGACTGGCTGCGCCTGCGCACGCACGTCGAGAAGGTGGGGGCTTCGAGCCTGCACTGGCGTACGGTCGTCTTCAACGAGCGCACCGGCGGGGCCGGAGCCGAGATTGCGATCGCCGCCGCTTGTATCGACCGCGAGCGCAAGCGCAGCCGCCCGATGCCCGAGCCGATTCGATCGGCCCTGCTCTCGGCGCTGCCCAGAACGTAGCCCAACGCACCGAACGTGCTTTGTAAAGGAGAGAGACGAACGCCGTGGATATCGAAGGCCTCAAGCGTGAAGTTCGCATCCTGCGAGCGGTGGTGGCGGCAACGGTCGGCCTCTGCGGCATCGCGCTGGCAGGGGTCGCCTCGGGTGCTTGGCCCCGGCAAAACTTTGACGAGATCACCGTCCATCGGATCAACGTCGTCGACCGCGAGAACAAGCTCGCAATGGTGCTTGCAAGCCACGACGACGAGGCGACTCCCATCGCCCTCGGCCATCCCGCCGTGCGCCAGCAAGGAAACAACGCCGACAACGGGATCATCTTCTTCAACCAGAAGGGCGACGAGCAAGGCGGTTTGGTGTGGAACGCCAGCCACGATCGCAACGCTTCGGGCGATACGCTCTCGTTCGATTCGGCCAAAACGGATCAGCTCTTGCAGGTGGTCGACGCAGCCGAGAACGACAAGCACGCCGCCTACCTCATCGGCTGGGACCGCGCACCGAACGACCTGCAGCTCGCGGTCGAGATGGTTTCCGAGCTCCAGAGGGCGAGTACCGACGCACAGCGCCAAGCGATCGTCGCGCGCTACAAAGCGCTTGGATGGGGAGCGCGGCGGAGGTTCTTCGTGGGTTATGGACCCGATGGCGTATCGCAAGTCACACTCTACGACGGCAGCGCTCGCCCGCGTATGGAGATGTCCGTAACCGCGCAGGGTGCGGCGAAGCTCGCGTTTCTCGACGCGAACGGCCACGTGACCTACCAGCTTCCTCCGCAGTAGCCTAGAGGCCGGGCAGGGCGACGCACGAGGCCGGACCGGGGCTGTACTGGGCGTTGCTCTCCGTGAAGAGGATCGAGGGATACTGTTTGCTCTGCGCGTCGAGGGGAGGAGCGACGAACGAGAGGTTGTTTTCCTCGGCGGTGGTGCTCGACTCGCCCTTGCACTTGGGAGCAACGGCGTAGCCGGTCACGGCTTCGACGGCGATCGTGATCGTCGCGCCTTGGTTCAAGACGGCCCGATTGCCGCTGCTGTTGCCGATCAGATTGAATTGTGCGCCGGTCCAGTGCTCGCTTAGATCCGCGATGCCGTCGCTCTGAGCGTTTTTCATTCCGTACACGTAGAACCCGTCGGCAAGGAAGACGCTGTCGCCGCTCGCGGTAGCGCTGCCGGAGAGGGCGACGTCTTGGAGCTGGGAGACGGGAACGGTCGGAACCAGTACCGAGTAAGGAGCGTTCCGATAGCAGTCGGGCTTGCTGGCGGTCCAGCCGGATTGGCATTTGAGCGCCTTGGATCCGGTTGCGAGGAGCCAGTCCTGGATGATGAGGTTGCCGCCGCCGCGATAGTATTGAGGCTGGTTCGTGTAAACGAACTGCTCCCAGCCGGCGCAGTCGATACGCTCGCCGCACGCGGCCGTCGAGAAGTTGTTCGAGTTGAGCTGCAGCGAGTAGACGTTCGGGCCGAGCCCGTGCGAGCCGCAACTATAGGGCTGGGCAACTTTGGGGGCACAGCTCGTGATCGTCTTGGCGCCGGCGACGTCCTCGATGGTGCCGATGGCGCCTATCATCGTGAGCGGGAGCACGTCGATGCCGTATTGATAGCCGCTGCCGCCGATGATTGCGGGATGGATCCGGCCCCCCGCCGCCGGCGGAAACCAAACGCGGGGAGAAGCGACGCAGGCGACGCGCGACCAAGCCGCCGCAGGATAGGAGGCCCGAAAGCACCCCGCACCGGGAAGCGGAAGCTGCATCATGGTGCGGCCCCAGCGGTGGACGACGGTCGTGGCCGCCCGCGCCGATGCACGCGCGTGCGGGCCGGAGAGCGCAGCTGGGGGCGCATACGGCGCCGCCGAGCCGGCGCATCCGGCGAGCGCGCCGGCGAATGCGGCGCTCGCGATGGTGAGGATGAACGGGCAATGCGACTGCATGGGTAACTCCTCGTTCGGCTGGAGAGCGTCTAGTCGTCGTCGATCATCCGCAGCCAGCGCGAATGCGGATCGGTCTCGTTTCGCTGCTCCAGGATGCTGCAGGACGAGACCGGGACCGGGATGCGCTCGAAGGGCTTGGGCGCGGCTTGAAAATCGAAGAAGGCGTTGAGATTGTTGAGATACGGGGAGGCGTCGGCGGCGCCGAGCGAGCCGAGGCCGAAGGTCGATTCGGTGAAGTTCAGCAGCGTGTCGACCTCGACGTTCGTATGTGCGACGCCTTGCCTTGCATAGGGAGAGACGACCAGCAGCGGTACGCGGAAGCCGGGGCCGGCCTGATCGCGCACGACGTAGGGCGGGACGTGATCGTAAAAGCCGCCCCAATCGTCCCAGAAGATGAAGATCGCGGTCGAGTTCCAGTACTTGCTCGCGCCGATCGCGTTGACGACTTTGGCGACCCACGTCGGCCCGCACTTGCCCAGCGGGACGCCCGGATGATCCGAGGTCAGCGGGCCGGGCAACACCCACGTAACGTTTGCAAGCCCTCCGCCGCTGCCCGCGACGTCGGTGAGAATCGTGCTCTCCGGGACGCGGAAGTTCGCCGTATCGATCTTGGTGGGGAAGAACGTGCGCAAGACGGTATGGCACTTCGTCATGTTCGCCTTCGTAGGCCAGAGCTGCCCGTAACGGATCGTGCCGTTCACGTCGAGACCGTTGACGTCGGCGCACATCGAGTGCGTGTAGAGGCGCCACGTCAAGCCCTTTGCGCCGACGAGGTCGGCGATCGAGCGATAGCTGACGCTCGGTGAAGGCGAGCCCGGCCCGAAGCAGGGAAAGGTGTTCGTTAGGCTCTCTTTGCCCGTGACGGGATCGAGGCGGTACGTCGCCGTTTGGGATGGAGAGTCGCAACCCCACGGCGTGTACGCGCACAGCGCGTAGAGCAGCGAACAATCCGTGCCGGCAGGATAGACCGGGGCGTCGACCATGTTGTTGGACTGCGCCGAGAAGATGTACTGGTGGGCCGTGAACGTCTCGCTGTTGTGAGCCATGAAGAAGTGGTCGCCGAGCGCGTACGTCTTGGCGATGTCCCAGTACGGCTTGGTTTCGCTATAGTCGACGTACGAATACAGGGTACTCGTCGGGGCGGGCGGCGTGTAACCGGGCGCCGGCGACGCTGCCGTGGTCAACCCGTTCATCCGGCACGGCGACGGCCCGCCGGCGACAAACGGCGGGCCGGAGGAGGGATTGCACGCCCACAGCCACTCGGTGTGATAGTTGTTGGGGTCGTCGCCGCCCGCCAGCTGAATCTCGCTCAACGGAACCGAGCCCGTTAGCGTCTGGCCGGTCGAGACGGCGTCGGCGCCCGGGAACGGCTTGGGGCCGCCGAAGATATTATCGAACGTCCGGTTTTCTTGCACGATGAAGACGATGTGTTGGATCTTGCCCGCCGACTGTGCCGAGCGTAACGAGCGCACGATCGTCGGCGCGCTGGCGGGCAGGAACGGCGCGGGATGCGCCGAGCTGCAAGCGCTCACGGCGATCGCGCAAACGAAGAGCAACAACCGGATGTTCATCGGCAAACGTCTCCCGTTACCCGCAACCCCGGCTTTTCGACGGAGTATCGAGAATTCCGGCCGCAGGGAGGCGGAGTGCGGGTCTCTCAAGCCTCCACGATGGTGACGGGTTCCGGCGTGACGGGAAGCACCACGTCGTCTTCGCGCGAGGTGACGCGCCATGCCAGGAGCAAGGCGACCACGACCAGCGCCGCCGCGATGAAGTACGGCGCGCCAAGCAGATCGAGCGAGCGCAACGGCCCCGCAACCTGCGCGAAGATCCAGGCAAAGAAGAGCGGCGCGATCATCATACCGATCCCGCGCATCGCACCGAGGGCGCCTTGCAACTCGCCTTGCTCGCTGGGACCGACGTGGCGAGACATCAGCGCTTGCGACGGCGAGTTGTAGATCGAGAGACAGAGCACGACGATGCCGGCGATGACGACGGCCGTATTCGGGAAGCCGAGCAGCACGTTGCCCAGCGCAAACGTGGCCAAGCCGAGCAAGAGGGTGCGCCGTTCGCCCAAGTGCTTGACGACGGGACCGACCAGAACGGCGGCGGTGAACGACGAACAGACGCCGACGAGCGCGAGCGAGAAGCCGATCGCGCGCTCGTCCCAGCCGAACTGCGCGATGAGGTACAGCACCCAAAGGACCGGCAGCGCTTCGTGCGCGATGAGCGTAACGAACGAGACGCCCGCCAGTCCGTACAGCTCGCGGTGACGGCGCAGCAGCTTGAGCGAGCCGAGCGGATTCGCGCGTTTCCAGTCGATGCGCGCCGTCCGGTGCTCCTTGGCCAGCGATTCCGGCAGGACGAAGAGGCCGTAGAGCGTGTTCGCGAGACTGAATGCGGCCGCGATCCAAAACGGCAGCCGAGGATCGACGTTCCCGGCGAGGCCGCCGATCGCCGGCCCGATGATGAAGCCCAGGCCGAACGCGCTTCCCAGCAGCCCGTAGGCTTGGGCGCGCTTCTCGAAGGCCGTGACGTCGGCGATGTAGGCGTAGGCCGTGCTGATATTCGCGGTCGCCATTCCGGAGAGCACGCGCCCGGCGAAGAGCCACCAGAGATTCGGCGCCAGCGCCATGATGGCGAAATCGACGGCGGTCACCGCGCACGAGACGAGGATCACCGGGCGGCGCCCGACGCGATCCGAGAGCATGCCGAGCAGCGGCGAGCAGAAAAACTGCATCGCCGACCAGACGGTTGCGAAGATTCCGGTGATCTCGGCGGCGTGCGAGAGGTTGCCGCCCAAGAAGCCGGCGATCAACTTCGGCAGCACGGGGATGATGATGCCGATCGCGACCATGTCGATCGCAACGGTGACGAAGATGAAGAGCGTCGTTCCGCGACGCGCGGTCTTTTCAGCTGGCTGCATCGTTCCTACCCGTCGAGAGCGTGCGAGAAGCGAGGTCCATTGCATCGAGCCACAGCTCGACCGCCGCGTCGACGCGCGCGCGATCGCCGGTGGCGCAGAGGTCGAGGAGAAAGCCGCGAAACCCGGCCAAGACCATCGTCGCCCAAGCGCGCGCCTGCCATTGCGGCGCGCCCTCGGCCGGCCCGGCCAGAAAATCGAGCCAGTCGTTGACGGCGCGATCGAGAAAGCCGGGAAAACGGTCGCGATCTTGGAGTGCGAGTCCGAAGACCTCGAACCAGAGCCGGAAGAGCGGCTCGTTTTGCAGGTCGCTCAGGAGGCGCCAGCACAGCGAGCACAGCTCGCGCGCCGGCAGCGCGCTCGCGATCTTCAGCCCCGCGATGCGCTCGCGCTGGCGCACGCGGGCGCGCTCGATCACCGCGACCACGAGCGCCTCCTTCGATCCGAAGTAGTAGAGCAGCACGCGGGGGCTCGATCCGACCGCCTTGGCGAGCGGCCGCAGGGAGAGGCCCCCTAAGCCATGGCGGCAAGCGTAGTCGAGGATCTGCTCGAGCAGTTCCCCCCGCCGCCGCTCGTCGGCCGTCCGCGTCATGGAGTGAGGCTAGCATACTTGAAACGTCTGTTTCAAGTATGCTAGCGCGAGTGTTTGTACTCGTTGTTGACACAAAGCGATTATTTGTGTTACGTAGTGGTACAATGCAGAACCTAACAACTTACGATCAGAATCTAGTGGTTGCCGCCGTCGGCCTTCTGGCGGCAGTCGTGTACGGCATGCTCGGCATGCGGAACCGCCGTCGCGATCCGCCGTATGCGCGCGCCTTCTTCGTCACCGCGTTGATTGCGTTTCTCATCGCGCTGCTGGTCGTTTTCCAAGCCGTCTCACCGGTCGTCGGGTATGGCCTGATGTGCTTGGCCCTCTCGATGTTTCAGCTCGCCGATCTCTTGCAGGACGAGCATGCGCGGGCGCGCAGGCGCCGGGTCGCGTCGCTCGCTCCGCGTCCCGCGGCCGAGCCGATCCCAACCGTATGGGTTGCACTGACCGTGGCTGCGGGCCTCATGCTTGCGCCCTACGTGATTCTCGACGAGCAGCGCGTTGCCGCAGCGATCGTCATGATCTGTGCGTTCCTCGGAGCCGGCATCGCATGGCGCATCGCAAGCGCCCCCAGACAGCTCTTCGGTGAAGACGTTCGATACGAGCGCGTGCGCGATCGCTGCTCCCGCACGAGAAAAGCCGGCCTCGTCGCAACCGTTACGATGGGCAGCATCATGCTGTTCATCACCTTCGTAAACTACGACCTGCATGCCGTTCTGCCGCTGCTGCGCACGCTGCAGAGCGTTTCCTGGTGGACGTGGGCGTTATCGGGCATTTCGGTCGTCGTGTACTGCACGTTTTTCGGTCGTCGGCCGGCGTCGAGCTCGTGAGCGATCTGTTTCTCGCGGTCGATCCCGACCGCGCACCATTTCAGCAGATCATGGATCAGTTCCGCAGCCTCATCGAGCGCGGGGAGCTTCGTGCGGGCGACGCGCTGCCCACCGTGCGCCGATTGGCGGGCGATCTGGGCGTCGCTCCCAATACGGTGGCGCGCGCGTACGCGGAACTGCAAGAGGAGGGTTTGGTCACGTCCGACGGGCGTCGCGGCACCCGCGTCGCTTCTGGCGTGCGCGCCGGCGACGAACCGACGCGAGCCCGCAAACTGCACCAAACCATCGGGCAGTTTTTGCAGACGCTCGCGCACCGTGGCTACTGCGAGTCCGAGATCGCGGCCGCATTACGTCATTTCGCCAAGTAGCGGGCCGTAGGTCCATCCCTCCCGCCCCTTTGGCAACCATCCGTACCAGCTATCAACGGAGCTACTACACATCGCGGTATTTCAAAACGGACAAATGACCGTCAACATGGATATCACACTAATACCATGATGCATCAAATATCGACATGTCTCGTCGAGCTTCGCTGCGACGGTGATCGGCAGGTCGCCGTGCGTAAGCTCGCTCGCGTGCGGCTTAAGCGTAGCCGATATTCCCGGGCCTTAAACACTCTGCGCGTTCTCTTGCGTGGCGTCCTTCTAGCGAGTGTTAGCGGCATTACTGCCTGTGGAAGCGAGTGAATTGGCCGGATTGATTCAAAGATTCAAAGAAAGCGGCGTTCCCAACTGTGTCGGCTGCGAGCGGCTGCCATCCCTTGGGCGAAACACAGTCGGGACAGAACCAATGCCGCAAACCGCCTCGACATTGATGGGCGGTGGCCCCAATTAAGGATGCGCCGACCCTTATGATTGGGTCGCGGCGTCCGCCTGTTTTCCGCTGACCCTCGTCTGCCCGATCCGGTCCCCTTCCGTTTTCCTCGGGGCCGCTGCCCATAAAAATCGGGCCGCTGCCCATAAAAGAGACCCGAAAGGTGGCTTTGTGGGCAAAGCCGATCAGTTAATATCGTCTTGACAGTTGTAAAGCCACGGCGTAGGCTCGCACTATGACCTTTGCCGATCGACTTAACGCCGCTCTCGAGCAGGAGGCGCTCACGGCCGCCGAGTTGGCGCAGCGTTCGGGCTTGACCGAGTCGGCGATCTCGCTGCTGCGCTCCGGCCGGCGCGAGCCGTCGTACCGCACGCTCGCCCGCCTTTCCGCCGTCTTGCCGGAGCTCGCCGATGCGCTCGGCGACGTGGTCAACCCCTTCGATTCGATCGAGGACGCGATCGCGGACGTCCGGGCCGGAAAGATGGTGGTCGTCCTCGACGACGAGGATCGCGAGAACGAGGGCGACCTCGTGATGGCCGCGCAGATGGTCACGCCCGAAGCGATCAACTTCATGCGCAAGGAGGCGGGCGGGCTGATCTGCATTCCGATGCTCGGCCGCCGCCTGGACGAACTGCAGATCCCGCAGATGGTGCGCGACAATACGGCGGTGCACGAGACCGCCTTCACGGTTTCAGTGGAAGCGCGCGGCGTGACCACGACCGGGATCTCCGCGCACGATCGCGCCGCCACGATTCAACGCCTGCTCGATCCGCAAGCCGGGCCGGCCGATTTCCTGCGGCCGGGTCACACCTTTCCGCTGCGAGCGCGCGACGGCGGCGTGCTCGTGCGCGCCGGCCAAACCGAAGCCTCGGTCGATCTCGCGCGTCTGGCCGGGCTCTATCCGGCCGGCGTCATCTGCGAGATCATGGCCGAGGACGGAACGATGGAGCGGCTCGACGGGCTGCGCGCGTACGCCGACAAGCACGGCCTGCGGCTGGTCACCGTCAAGGATTTGATCGCTTACCGCATGCGCACCGAGAAGCTGGTCAAGAAGATCGCCGAGTTCAAGCTGCCCGCGAACAGCGGAAACTGGAAGGGCGTGGCCTACGAAAACACGCTGGATGAGAACACGCACGTCGCCTTGGTGATGGGGGAGATCGGCGACGGCAGGGATATTCTCGTGCGGGTGCACTCGGAGTGCCTAACGGGCGATGCGCTGCATTCGATTCGCTGCGACTGCGCCGCGCAGCGCGACGGCGCGATGGCGATGATCGCGCGCGAAGGCCGCGGCGTCTTCCTCTACCTGCGCCAGGAAGGGCGGGGGATCGGCCTTGCCAACAAGCTGCGTGCCTACGAGCTGCAGGACCGCGGCGCCGATACGGTCGAGGCGAACCTGGCGCTCGGCTTGCCCGACGACAAGCGCGACTACGGCATCGGCTCCCAGATCCTCGCGGACCTCGGCGTCAAAGAGATGCGCCTGATCACGAACAACCCGCGCAAGATCTTCGGCCTCGAAGGGTACGGCCTCAAGATCGGCGGCCGCGTCCCGATGCAGACCGAGCCGACCGTCTACAACAAGAAGTACATGGCGACCAAGCGCTCGAAGCTCGGGCACATGTTCGAAGAGGATGCGGTGGTCTCGTGAGGACCAACGGGGAGAAGCGCGGCCCGCTCGACTGCTCCGGGAAGCACGTGGCGATCGTCGTCGCTCGCTTCTACGACGATCTCGCGGAGCAGCTGCTCGACGGGGCGCACCGCGCGCTGCACGATTGCCGGATCGGGGCGGGAGATATCTTCGTCTACGACGTGCCGGGCTGCTACGAACTGCCGCTCGCCTGCCGCAATCTCATCGAGGCCGACCGCTTCGACGCCATCGTCGCCCTCGGCGTCGTCATCCGCGGCGAGACGCCGCACTTCGACTACGTTGCGGGCGAATGCGCGCGCGGCATCATGGACGTCCAGCTCGCCACCGGCGTTCCGATCGGTTTTGGCGTGCTGACGACGGAAAACCGGGAGCAAGCGCAGGAGCGCGCCGATCCGGCGCGCGGCGATAAGGGCTACGAAGCGGCGATCGCCGCGTTGAGGGTGCTCGAGCTCACCGCCGACGTGCCGCGCGCGGGCTTCCGCCGCTAAGTCTCCGCTTTTCTCATCGCCGCTTAAGCAGCCGCTAATCTTCCGGGCGTGCACCAGCCCGCCGGGTGACGGACAATGGGCATGGGAGAACCATGCACATGATACGACGGTCCTTCGCGAGCCTGCTCCTCGCCTCGCTCGCCCTCACCTCGGTCGGCGTCACGACGGCCCCGGCCAGCGCGCAGGTCTACTTTTCGGCGGCGATCGGCGTGCCCGCGCCGGTCGCGGCGGTTCCACCGGTTTGCGGGCCGTTCGGCACACAGTGGGTCTGGACGCCCTACGGCTACGTCTGGTGTCCCGGCTACGCCTACCCCTATCCCGCCTACGCGTCGTACTACGGCTACTCGTCGTATTACGGGTACGGCTATGCGCCGTCGTACGGCGCGTATCTGACGAGTGCGCTGGTTGGAACGCTCTTCGGGATCGGCCTGCTGGCTCTGTTTGCGCCACAGCCGGCCTACTACCCGGGCTACGGCTTCTACACGGCGTACAACGGATACGTCTATCACAACTACGGATATCGCAACTACGCATATCGCAACTACGCATACCGCAACTATGCGTATAGCGGCTCCGCATATCGGAGCTACGCTTACGGCGGATCCGCGCGGTACGCGCCCGCGCGGATCGCGGCGCCGGCGGCGCGTGCAGCGGTCCGGCCCGTTCTTGCGTCGTATCGCAACCCTGCGGTCGCCCGGAACGTCGCGGCGGCCCCGGTTCGCTCGTTCCGCCCGGCGGCCCAGTCGTTCCACCCGGCGGCCCAGTCGTTCCATCCGGAGGCGCAGTCGTATCGTCGCGTAGCCGCGGCTCCGCTCGCGAATCGTGCCGCTGCCGACGAGCCGATCGCGCGCCCGCAAGCCGCGGTACGGCCGGCAGAAGCGGCGCCGCAGAGCGGAGCGTGGCGCGCGTTCGACGAGCGGCGCGCGGATCTCGCTCCCGGCGCGGTACGGCCCGCCGCAGTGCAGGATCGCAACGTCGCGGCGGCGCGACCGATGGAGAACGACGCATGGCGTGCGTTCGACGAACGGCGTGCCGGCGTGACGCCGGAGGCGCAGAGCTTCCGCAGCGACGATGCCGCTAGTCGCGCGTTCGCGCCGCAGCGATTCGATCGCGCGCAGCCGGAGCCGGCGTATCGGTCCGAGCCGTCGTATCGTTCCGAGCCGTCGTATCAGGCGCCCCGGTCGTATCAAGCGCCCAGGTCGTACGAAGCGCCTCGAGCCTATCAAGCGCCTCGCTCGTACGAAGCGCCGTCGTACCGTTCCGCGCCGTCATACCGCGCCGCGCCGGCGTACCGCGCGCCCAGCCGCGGGGGAGGCAGCGCCGGCGGCGGCGACCGTCACGGGCGCCCGCCGCAGTAAGCGGCGAGTTCGGCCACCGTCGCGCGGGCCGACTCGGCCGCGGCGCGATCGAGAAACGCTAGGCGCGTCCGCCGGGCCAGCACGTCCTGGGCGGTGCGCGCCATCTCGTTGCGAAAGCCGTTGACGACGTCGGCTTTCGTGTACGAAAAGCCCGGGCAGAGCGGCTCGGCCAGGTCGGCCCGTTCCGCGACGATCGCGGCGAGATCGTCGCGCGGGTCGTCGAGGAGACGCAGCGACGCGGTCACGCACGGTGCGGGTGCTAGACCGGCGCTTGCGACCGCGGCGTCAACGGCATCCTGCGCCATCTTGCGATAGGTCGTCCACTTTCCGCCCGCGATCGTCACCAGGCCGCTTGCCGATACGGCGACGAGATGCTCGCGCGATTCGCGAGCGGTCGAGCGAGCGCCGCGTTCGACCAGCGGTCGCAATCCGGCCCACGCGGCGCGAATCGCGCTCTCTTCGATCGGCGCCTCGAGATAGCGGTTCACCGTCTGCAGCAGATAGGCGATCTCTTCGGGCGTGGGCTGGGGGTTCAGCTCCGCCCGCGCGACCGCAACGTCGGTGGTTCCGATCAGCACGTGCTCGTGCCAGGGAATCACGAACAGCACGCGTCCGTCGTCGGTCTTCGGAACGAGCAGGGCGTGTTCGCCGGGATACGCGTCGCGCGAGACGCAGAGGTGCGTTCCGCGGCTGTGCGCGAGGAGCGCTGGCGCTTGCGGATCGTCGAGCCGCCGCACGTCGTCGGCGAAGATTCCGGCCGCTGCGATCGTCGCCGTCGCGCGCACCTCGAACGTCGCACCGCGCTCCTCGTCGCGCACGCGCGCGCCGGCGACGCGCGACCCTTCGCGCAGCAACGCGGTTGCCGCGGCATAGTTGGCCAGCGCCGCACCGTGCGACGCCGCCGTGCGCGCGAGCGCGATCGCCAGCCGCGCGTCGTCGAACTGCCCGTCACGGTACTCGATCGCCGCGCGCAGGCCGGCGCGGCGCAGCCGCGGCGATCGCGCGGTTGCCTGCGACGCGCGCAGCCGGCGGCTGCGCCCGAGGTTGCTGCCGCCCGCCAGGGCGTCGTAGAGGCGCAAGCCGGTATAATAGTACGGCGCTTCGTACCAGCGATACGCCGGCGTGAGAAACGCGCGCTCGTGCGCGATCGCGGGAGCGTTGCGCAGCAGGTTGGTGCGCTCGTGCAGCGCCTCGCGGACCAAGCCGATCTGCCCTTGCGCGAGATAACGCACGCCGCCGTGAACCAGCTTGGTCGAGCGGCTCGACGTCGCTTCGGCAAAATCGTGCGCTTCGACCAGCGCGGTGCGGTACCCGCGCGATGCAGCGTCGACGGCGCAGCCCAGTCCGGTTGCGCCGCCGCCGATCACGAGCACGTCGAAACGTTCGTCGCTCAGCCGGCCGAGCATCGCGTCGCGCCGCACTACGCCCGCTCCCAGCCGCGTGCGCGCTCGACCGCGCGGTGCCAGTCGGCAAGCCGCTGCGCTCGGGCCGAATCGCCGGCCGGCACGAAGCGCCGCTGCACGCTCCACAGGCGTTCGAGCGCCGCGAGATCGCCCCAGAGGCCGGCGTGCAGGCCGGCCATGAACGCCGCGCCGAGCGCGGTCGTCTCGGTGATCTCGGGGCGCACGACGTCGACGCCGAGCGCGTCCGCGACGAGCTGCATCGCGAGATCGTTGCGCGCGCCGCCGCCGTCGACGCGTAACTCGCGCAGCTCGAGCTGCGCGCTGCGCGCCATCGCGCCGGCGACGTCGGCCGTCTGATAGGCCATCGCCTCGAGGGTGGCCCGCGCGAGGTGCGCCTGCGTCGAAGCTCGCGTGAGCCCGACGATCGTTCCGCGGGCGTGCGGATCCCAGTATGGTGCGCCCAAGCCCGTGAGCGCCGGCACGAAGTAGACGCCGCCGTTGTCGGCCACCTGCGCCGCGAGCGTCTCCACCTCGCTCGACGTGCCGATGATGCGCAGCCCGTCGCGCAGCCATTGCACCGCGGCGCCGGTAACGAAGATCGAACCCTCCAGCGCGTAGGTCGCGGTGCGCGCGCTCTGCGAGAACGCGATCGTCGCCAGCAGGCCGCCGGGATCGCGCACGATGCGCTCGCCGGTATTGAGCATTGCAAAGGCGCCGGTTCCGTAGGTGCACTTCGCGAGGCCGCTCCCGAAGCACGTTTGGCCGAAGAGCGCCGCCTGCTGATCGCCGGCCACGCCGCCGATCGGTACGGCGGCGCCCAGCAGCTCCGGCGCGCACCTCCCGAAGGCGCCGATCGACGGGCGTGCTTCGGGCAGCACCGCGGCGGGCACGCCGAAGAGCGCGAGCAGTTCGTCGTCCCAAGCGAGCCGCTCGATATCGAAGAGCGCGGTCCGCGAAGCGTTCGTGTAGTCGGTCGCGTGGAGGGCGCCGCCGGTGAGCTTCCAGATCAGCCACGCGTCGATCGTGCCGAAGGCGAGCTCGCCGCGCTCGGCTCGCTCGCGCGCGCCGGGGATTTCGTCGAGCAGCCATGCGATCTTCGAGGCGGAGAAGTAGGGATCGAGCAGCAGGCCGGTCTTGCGCGCGACCAGCTCGCCGGCGCCCCGCTCGCGCAACTGCGCGCAGCGGGCCGCGGTGCGGCGATCTTGCCAGACGATCGCGTTGGCGATCGGCTCGCCGGTGGCGCGATCCCAGATCACCGTCGTCTCGCGCTGGTTGGTGATGCCCAGGGCGGCCACGTCGCCGGCGTCCGCGCCGGCCGCCCGCAGCGCGTCGCGCGCGGTCTCGAGCTGGCTCTGCCAAATCTCCCGCGGGTCGTGCTCGACCCATCCGTCGCGGGGAAAATGCTGCGCGAACTCGCGCTGTGCGAGGCCGCAGATGCGGCCGCGGCCGTCGAAGACGATGGCACGGGAACTGGTCGTGCCTTGATCGAGGGCGAGCACGAAAGGAGCCATTCCGGCGCGTTCTCCACGCCGAGAGGGATTGGCCTACCTAAGTCGCATGTATCGCTCCCTTGACGTCCCGTCACGTGTGGAGGCTCGTCCCTTGGAAGACAAGATCCTGACCTGTAAGGACTGCGGAAACGAGTTTGTATTCTCGGGCAGAGAGCAGCTGTTCTTTGCCGAGAAGGGCTTTGTGAACCAACCCCAGCGCTGCCGCGACTGCCGGCAGGTTCGGCGCACGCAGAGCGGCGACGCCGCGCCCCGCGCCGCGCGGCCGAGTTACGAGGCCGTCTGCGCGGAGTGCGGGGTCACGACGACGGTGCCGTTCAAGCCGCGCGGAGACCGCCCGGTCTACTGCCGCACCTGCTACGCGGCACGGGTGCCCGCCGGAGTTTGAGCCCTCTGGAAGCCGTCGCTTGGGAGGACGACGCGGTCGTCTATCTCGACCAACGCTCGCTTCCGTTCGAAGTTCGTTACGAGCGCGCGCGTAACGTCGAGCAGATCGAAGAAGCCATCCGCAGTCTCGCGGTACGCGGGGCTCCGTGCATCGGCGTCTTCGGCGCGTACGGCGTCGCCTTGCTGCGGCGTTCGATCGCGGACGATGGGGCTTTCGAGGCGGCGGCGCGGCGCGTTCGCGAGGCGCGGCCGACCGCGGTCAACCTCGCCTGGGCGGTCGACCGCGTGCTGGCGGCGGCGGATCCGCTTGCGGAAGCGCGCGCGATTCACGCGGAGCAGGCCGCGATCGACGAGGCCATCGCGGCCGCAGGGCTCGATCTGGTGCCCAAAGGCGCGCGCGTCCTCACCCACTGCAATACGGGGCCGCTCGCGACCGCCGCCGGCGGGACCGCCCTCGGCGTCATCCTGACGGCCGCTAAAGCCGGCAAGCGTCCCCACGTGTACGTGGACGAGACGCGGCCGCTGCTGCAAGGTGCGCGCCTGAACTATCTCGAGCTGCAGCGGGCCGGCGTGGACGCCACGCTGCAGGTCGATGCCGCCGCCGGCATTGCCATGGCGCGCCGCGGCATCGATCTCGTGATCGTCGGGGCCGACCGGATCGCACGCAACGGCGACACGGCCAACAAGATCGGCACCTACGGCCTGGCGGTGCTGGCCGCGCATCACGGCATTCCGTTCTACGTGGCGGCGCCGCGCTCGACGTTCGACTTCGGCATCGCAACCGGCGAGGCCATTCCGATCGAGGAGCGCCCGGCGCGGGAAGTCACGCAGTTTCGCGGCGTCGCCGTCGCGCCGGACGACGCGAAGGTCTACAATCCCGCCTTCGACGTGACCCCCGGGCGCTTGGTCACCGCTTTCGTCACCGAATGCGGCGTCGTGCGGCCGCCGTACGACGAGACGATCGCCGACCTCGAGATGCGGCCGTTCGTTAAGATGGGTTAATAGAAGAAGAGGGAGGGCTCCTCGCGCTGCGAAGCTGTGCGGCAGTTCCGTCGCGCGAGAGGAGCCCTCCGCCATGTTGCGCCGCTATCTTTGCATTTCCATCGCCGCCGCGCTGCTGGCCGGCTGCAGCGGTACCGTTGCCACGCCGACTATGCCGGCCGGGCAGCCGATCGTCCAACCGACGCTCATCCCGCCGGCCGGCGGCAGCCCGATCAAGCACGTCATCGTGGTGATCCAGGAGAATCGCACCACCGACAATCTCTTCAACGGCTTCCCGAATGCCGACACCGTCACCGTCGGCTACAATCACCTCGGCAAGCGAGTGCCGCTACAGCCGCAAGGCCTGGAGTGGCAGTACGATCCCGATCACGCGCATTCGTCGCTCGCCAAAGAGTACAACGACGGAAAGATGAACGGCTTCGATCTCGACTCGTGCGATCTCGATCCGTTCGAGAGCCCGTGCTCGCCGCCCGCGAACTTCACCTATTCGTACGTGCCGTACGGCGAGGTGATCTTCTACTGGATCCTGGCAGGCGCTTTCCCGGGAGACGGCTACGCCTTTGCCGACCGGATGTTCTCGTCGCGGCAAGTGCCTTCGTTCCCCGGCCACCAGTATCTCATCGCGGGGCAAGGCCCGGCCGACGACCCGATCGGGCCGGGTGAGAGCGGCGGCGACGCCGTCTGGGGCTGCGACGCTCGCAAGGGCGACACGGCGGGTACTTGGGGCAAAGAGTATAGCGATCCGCTCGTCTACACGTTCCCATGTTACGACTACCAGACGATCGGCGATCTCATGACCACCAAAGGCGTCACGTGGAAGTACTACACCGGCGCGATCGGCACGATCGACGGAACGATCAGCGCCTACGACGCGATCAAGCACATCCGCGAGAGCCCGACCGCGTGGGCCAACGTGGTGACGCCGATGACGCAGATCTTCAACGACATTCAGAACAACACGCTGCCGCAGGTCTCGTTCGTCACGCCGCCGTTCGCCGCGTCCGATCACGGCGGGACGCTGACCGCCGGCGGGCCGGGCTGGGTCACGTCGATCTACGCCTTCCTGACCGAGAACAAGCAGCTCTACGCCAACACGGCCATGATCGTGACTTGGGACGACTCGGGCGGCTGGTACGATCACGTCAAGCCGCCGCACGACGCCTTCGGGCCGCTCGGCTTCCGCGTGCCGCTGATCGTCATCTCCCCGTACGCAATTCAAAACGACGTCGATCACCACCAGCACGACTTCGGAAGCATCCTGCACTTCATCGAAAAGAACTGGAAGCTCGGATCGCTCGGCGAGCGCGACGCAATGGCCGACGACCTGGGCGACATGTTCGACTACAAGCAGAAACCGATTCCGCCGGTCACGAACTTCGGCTCGTTCTCGATCAAGCAGATCGAGCGCAAGTACTCGCCGGCCTACTGGCGTTCGATGGCGCGCGACACGCGCCCGATCGATAGCGAGTGAAGTTCTTCGACTTCGTCGATAAGTCGCCGGCAATCGGGAAGCTCGTCATCGTCGAGGGGGTCGAGCGCGCGCTCGCGGAGCGCGCGCTCGATCTCGTTTTAGACCGGCTCCTGCCCCCCGACGTTCGCGAGCTCAACCTCCAGCGCTTCGGCCCCGACGACGTGGGCGACGGGGCGCGCGTGCGCGAGGCGCTGGGCGCGATGCCCTTCCTCGCAGAGCGCCGCGTGGTGGTCGTCACCGAGGCGCAGGCGCTGCGCGCCCAGCCCCGGCGCGATCTGTGGGCCGTGGCGCAAGACGTCCCCGAAGGCAACGTCCTGGTGATCCTCGATCTGCTCTCGCCGCGGGCGAAGCGTCCGGAGCCGTACGGCCCGATGGCGGGGCGAAGCGCGACGCGGATCGATACGATGGCCGACGAGGCCGTGCGCGCGCGCTTCGTGCGCGAGACCCTCGAGCGCTTGGGTGCGTCGGCCGAGCCGCGTGCGATCGACTTCCTCTCGCGCGGCGAGGCGGATCTCGCGAGCGTGCGCAACGACTTGGAGAAGCTGGCGCTCGCGGGCAAGAAGATCGCGCTCGTCGATCTGGAGCGCGAATCGCTGATCTCGGAAGATCCGAAGGCGTACAAGTACGCGAGCGCGCTGGTCGAGGGAAAGGTTGCGCAGGCGCTCGCCATCGCGCAGGATTGCTTTGCGAACGAGCCGCGCGGCGCGGCGATGCCGCTGCTCTCGGCGCTCGCGACCGAATGCGGGTACCTCTGGGAGCTGGCGCGGGAAGGCGGCGAACTGCCGGCGCGCGCGCGCTGGCGCGAGCGCGTGCTGCGGCCGCTGGCGCGGCGCGTCGGCGAGCGTCGCGCGCGCCTGGCCTACGAACGCGCCGTCGGCGGCATGGAGGCGATCGTCACCGGCGCCGCCGGCAACGACCCGAGCGACCATCAGACCCTGGTCGAGCGGATCACCGTCGAGCTTTCCGGGATCTCGAGGGCGGCCAGCAGCGGGGCGAGCCGCGCGCCGTAGCGGCGGTGGCGCCCGATCGAGCTCGAGTAGACCGGCCGGCGGACCTGCGCCGCGCTCGCGGTGCGGACCGGGCGGCGCGTCCGGTAAAACGCTAAACAGCTCGCGTCCCACGCGAGCCCGGCGTGTGCGAGCAGCCGGCGCGCCTGGCCCTCGAGATCGGCAACGATCTCCTCGTATTGCAGCTCGAGGAGCATCCCGTCGGGGAGCACGCTCCTCCAATGCTCCATCAGCCGCCGATAGGCGCGGTAGTAGCGTCCGAGCTCCGCGAGATCGTAGACGTGCGGCTGCTCTTCCGCGAAGAGGTTTGCGAAGCACGAGAGGCAGGTGTCGACCGGATCGCGCCGGACGTGCACGATCTTGGCATTGGGCAGCATCAGCGCGATCGCTCCCAGGTGCAAGAAGTTCGACGGCATCTTGTCGGTGTGGCGCAGGCCGCTCTGCGGCGGTACGCCGGCGCGCTCGAGATAGCGCGCGCCCAGGGCGCGCAGCGCTGCGGCGTCGAGCGTCGAGGCGAACTCGGGATAGTGGGTTCGCAAGCGGATGCTGTGTTCGGTCAGCGCCGCATAGACGTCCGCGCGCTCGCCGCCGGCGCGTACGTTCGGATGGCTCGCGAGGAGCTGCTCGACCAGCGTCGTTCCCGAGCGCGGCATGCCGACGATGAAGACCGGCGCCTCGCTCCGATCGCCCAGACCGCGCAGTTCGCGCATGCGCGCCGCGCCGAAAGCCGCCATCGCACGGTCGAAGTAGCCCAGAATCGCAGCCTCGTCGTAGACGATCGTCGCGCGCTTGAGCGCGTTGCCCGCCAGCAGGTGATCGAACGATTCGTCGAAGCGTTCGAGATCCTCGTACATTCGTGCGAGCGCGAAGTGCAGTTCGATGCGATCGGCCGCGGCGAGCGAATCGGCTTGCTCGTAGAGGCGTTCGGCTGCGGCCACGTGCTCGTCCCCGGGGCGTGCGGGCCGTACGTCGGCGCGCCCGCGATAGAGCCGCGCCGTCCGCGGCGAGAGCTGCAGCGCGCGATCGAAGGCGCGTTCGGCCTCGCCGACATCGCCGAGCTCGAGCGCGGTCGCTGCGAAGTTGGCCAGGGCTTCGACGTTGCCGGGTTCGATCGCGAGCGCGCTGCGAAAGGCGCCCGCGGCCTTCTCGAGCTCCCCGCCGTTGCGCGCGACGAGGCCGAGATTGTTCCACGAGAGCACGAACCGCGGGTTCGCCGCGACCGCCGATTCGAACGCCGCGATCGCTTCGGCTTGCCGGCCCAGCCCGTTAAGCGCGACGCCGAGCGCGTTGTACGCCGCCGGTTCGGCGGGGTTCAGAGCGATCGCGCGCTGGAGAAAATCGCGCGCTTCCTCGTAGCGCGCGAGGTCGCAGAGCACGATTCCGGCGTTGCAGGCGGCCGGCGCAAAGGCCGGATCGATCTCGAACGCGCGTGCGTAGGCGCGCACGGCTTCGTCGAGGCGAGCGCAGCGTTGCAGCGCTAGGCCGGAGCCGATGCGGGCAGGGATGTGTCGCGGATCGGCGGCGATCGCGCGGTCGAAAGAGGCCAGGGCCTCCTCGTGCAGGCCGCGGTCGAGCAGGAGCAGACCGAGGTTGGCGTGTGCCGCAGCGAAGCCGGGGCGTAGTGCCACGGCGCGGCGGTAGCGCCGCTCGGCCTCGTCGCGCTGCCCGAGCGCGGTCAGCGCCACGGCATAATTGAACTCCGCGTTCGCGAAATCCGGGCGGGCTCGCAAGGCGCGCTCGAAATAGGCGACGGCTTCTTGCGAACGTCCGAGCGCGTGCAGCGCGGCGCCGGCGTTGCCGGCGGCCTCCGGGCTGGAGGGATGCACCTTGAGGGCGAGCCGGAACTCGGCGAGCGCCTTCGCATACTCCCCGCGCGCCGCGAGCGCCTCGCCGGCACGCAGATGCCGCTGGGCCGGCGCCTGACTCATTGGGGGGCACTACGGCGACGAGGCCGCGGCTTCCCGGGAGGCGAACGGGAGCCGTACCCCATGGACTACCGCACCTACGCTTCGTCGTTCTCCTGGAGATACGGACGCGCCGAGCTGCGTACGCTCTTTTCCGAAGAGATGCGACGCAAGCTGTGGCGAGCCGTCTGGGTTGCGCTCGCGCAGGCTCAGGCCGACGAGGGCCTGGTGAGCGCGGACGAGGTGGCCGACCTGCGCGCTCACGCCGCGGCGGTCGACATCGATGCCGCGCTCGCGATCGAACGCGAGATCCATCACGATCTGATGGCCGAGATTCGCGTCTTCGCCTCGCAGGCACGCCACGGCGGGGGCAAGCTGCACCTCGGCGCGACCTCGATGGATATCGAGGACACGGTGGAGACCTATCGGCTGCGCGTCGCGCTGGCGGCGGTCGGCGCGAGCCTCGGCGAGCTCCTGCGGGCGTTCGCCGCGAAGATTCGCACCTATGCCGACGTGCCGTGCATGGCGTTCACCCATCTGCAGCCGGCCGAGCCGACGACGCTCGGCTATCGCTTCGCCTCCTACGCGCAGGATCTCGCGATCGACGACGCCAACCTGCGCTTCGCGTTCGAGCAGCTGACGACCAAAGGGCTGCGCGGCGCCGTCGGCACCGCGGCTTCGTACGAACATCTGGTCGACGGTTCGGGGCGGTCCGCGCAGATCGAGCGGCGGGTGCTCGAGCGTTTCGGGCTGCAAGCCCGCGAGATCAGCACGCAAACTTATCCGCGCAAGCTCGATTATCTGCTGCTCGGCGCGCTGGCCGGCCTGGGTGCCTCGCTCTCGAAGTTCGCGGTCGACGTGCGGATCCTGAGCAGCCCGCCCTTCGGCGAGGTTGCCGAACCGTTCGGGCGCTCGCAGGTCGGCAGCTCGGCGATGCCGTTCAAACGTAATCCGATCCTGTGCGAGCGGATCGGCTCGCTGGCGCGGCTTTTGCCGGGCTTCGCCGACGTCGCTTGGCAGAACGCCGCGACCAACTTCTTAGAGCGAACGCTGGACGACAGCGCCAACCGGCGCACGATCCTTCCGGAGGCGCTGCTCTGCGCCGACGAGCTGCTCTCGCTGGCGCGCCGCGTCGTCGACGGCCTGCGCGTCGAAGAGCGCCGCATCGCGCAGAATCTGCGCACCTATGGGCCGTTCGCGGGGACGGAGGCGGTGATGATGGAGGCCGCGCGCGCCGGCGGAGACCGGCAAGCGCTGCACGAGCGCATTCGCGACGCGTCGATGGAGGCGTGGAGCGCGCTCGAACGCGGCGAAGAGAACCCGTTGCCGCGCCTGCTCGAGGAGGACCCGGCGATCGGCGGCCTCGTCGCGCCCGAGCAAATTCGCCGCCTGCTCGATCCGGGCAAACACGTCGGCACCGCTCCGGAGCGCGCGCGCTCGCTCGCCGAGCGCCTCGAGCGGCTGGAACCGTTTCCCCGTCAAACCATCGTCGAGGTGTCATGAACAAAGGTCTCGAGATCGCGCGCGGCAAGACCAAGGTGCTCTACGAATATCCGGGGCAGCCGGATCAGCTCGTCGTGCAGCAGACCGACAGCATCTCGGCCGGCGACGGCGCGCGGCGCAACGAGATCGCCGGAAAGGGACGCCTGGCCGCGCAGACGACCGCGCGCGTCTTCCGGCTGCTCAACCTGTGCGGGCTGCCGACGCACTATCTCAACGGCGGAGAAGACGACGACGACAACGAGATGGTCGTGCGCCGGGCCAACATGATACCGCTCGAGGTCGTCGTCCGCGGCGTCGCCGCCGGCTCCTTCGTCAAGCGCAATCCGGGCGTTCAGCGCGGCGCGCTGCTGGTGCCGCATCCCATCGAGTTCTTCCTCAAGGACGACGCCAACCACGATCCGATGATCGCTCCCGAGCAGATCGTGGCGCAGGGTATCGCGGCGCCGCACGAAGTCGCCTCGATGAGCGAGCTCGCCCGGTTGACGTTCGACGTGCTGGCACACGCGTGGCGCAAGCGCGACGTGCTGCTGGTGGACCTGAAGATCGAGTTCGGCCGGCTGACCGGCGGTGAGAACAAGGGGCAGCTCGTCATCGCCGACGTGATCGACAACGACTCGTGGCGCATCTGGCCGCAGGGTCGCGAGGAGCTGATGCTCGACAAGCAGCTCTATCGCAATCTGCCCGTCGTCGACGACGCGGCGCTCGCGAACGTCAAGGGCGCCTACGAGCGCGTCGCCGAGCTGGTCGGAACCTTCCCGGTGATGCGCCCGGGGATGGCGGCGGTGATCGCCGACTCGCCGGAGCGCGTTGCGAAGGTCAACGAGATCGTCGCGGCGTTGGGGGCATTGGGCTTGCCGACCGTTCGGCACATCGCGAGCCCCGCGACGACCCCGGGTTACGTGCTGCAGCTCGTCGCGCAGCTCGAGGCGACCTTTGCGCGGCTCTTTTTCGTGGCGGTCGGTTCCGACGGATCGCTGCGCGCGATGCTGGACGCGGCCTCGTCCGCGCCGGTATTCGACGGCAATCTCGACCCCGCGCGCCTGACCGGCGAGTGCGCCAAGCTGCTCGGGCTCGAGGACACCGTGCTCTACGGGCGCACCTTGCTCATGCAGGCCAACGCGCGCTCGGCGATCGTTCACGCCGACGCATCGCTGCAGCAGCAGCTCCCCGCGCCGCCGGGTGCCGCCTTTGCTTGAGGCACGGGTGCGCGACGCGCTGGCGCTGCGCGACGACGAGCTCGAACGCATCGCGCTAGCGCTCGGCCGCGAGCCGACGGTCGTGGAGCTGCACGCGTTCGACGCGCAGTGGAGCGAGCATTGCAGCTACAAGTCGAGCCGTCATCATCTCAAGAAACTGCCGGTCGCCGGCGGCGACGTTGCGCTGGGGCCGGGCGAGGACTCGGGGATCCTGCACCTCGGCGAGCACGACGGCGTACGCTACGGCATCGTGATCGCGCACGAGTCGCATAACCACCCCTCGCAGGTCGTTCCCTTCGAAGGAGCGGCTACGGGGATCGGCGGGATCGTGCGCGACGTGCTCTGCATGGGCGCCGAGGTGATCGGCGTCGCCGACCCGCTGCGTTTCGGCCGCGTCGAGGATCCCGGCTCGCACCAGCGCACGGTCGCGCGCGGCGTCGTCGACGGAATCGGCGCCTACGGCAATGCGATCGGCGTACCCAACCTCGCAGGCGACGTCTATTTCGACGAGGGCTTCGACGACAACGCCCTGGTCAACGTCGTCGCCATGGGGCTGGTAAAGCTCGACGAGGTCGTTCATTCGTACGCGCCGCCCGGCGCGGCGGGCTGGGACGTGGTGCTGGTGGGGAAGGCGACCGACCCGAGCGGCTTCGGCGGCGCCTCGTTCTCGTCGCTGGTCTTGGATGCGGGGGACGAAGAGGCGAACAAGGGCGCCGTTCAGGTTCCCGATCCCTTCTTGAAGAACGTGCTGATGCGCGCGAGCTATCGCGTCTTCGCGATGCTGCGCGAGCGCAAGCTCGTGGTGGGTTTCAAAGATCTCGGTGCGGGCGGCATCATGGGCTGCTCGGCGGAGATCGTCTCGAGCGGCGGCTTCGGCGCGCAGATCGATCTCGATGCGGTCAACGTTGCGGTTGAGGGCATGCCGCCGGAGGTCGTCGCGGTCGGCGAGACGCAGGAGCGCTTGATCTGGGTGCTTCCGCCCGAGATCACGCCCGAAGTGCTGCGCATCTATAACGAGGAGTTCACCCTTCCCGAGATCGCGTACAACGCGCGCGCCGTGCGGATCGGGGGCGTGACCGCCGAGCGGCGCTACGTGCTGCGGCATCGCGGAACGACGGTCATGGACGTGGATATCGAGTTCTTGACCGGCTCGATCCGCGACGAGCTGCCGTACGTCGAATGCACGCGGGTCGAGCCGGCGCGGCGCGAACTGCCGGCGGTCGACGTCGAGACGCTGCTGCCGAAGATCCTGGCGCACCGCGACGTCTGCTCGCGCGAGCCGCTCTATCGCCGCTACGATTGGGTCGTGCGCGGGAGAACGGTGCTTCCGCGCGGGGCGGCCGATGCCGGCGTGCTCGCGCCGGTGCCCGGCGCGAGGTTGGGCGTCGCGCTCGCGGTGGCGGGGAATCCGCGCATCGGGCGGCTCGACGCGCGCTACGCCGGCGCCCATGCGGTGCTCGAAGCGGTGCGCCGCGTCATCGCCGTGGGCGCGCGCCCGATCGGCTTGACCGACTGCTTGAACTTCGGGAACCCGCGCAAGCCCGAGCAGTACGGCGAGTTCGTCGCCGCGGTGGAAGGGCTCTCCGACGCCGCGCGCGCGCTCGATCTGGCCTTCGTCTCCGGCAACGTCAGCCTCTACAACGAGTCGAAGAGCGGCCGCGCCGTACCCGCCTCGCCGATCGTCGCCTGCGTGGGTGCCGTACGCGACGTCGGGCACGTCGTTTCGCCGGGCTTGCGGCGTGCCGGGTCGGCGCTGCTCTGGATCGGCAGCCGCGAGCTCGCGGTGGGCGGTTCGGTGCTCGCCGAAATTGCGGCGATCGAGGGCGATCTGCCGGCGATCGACTACGTCGCCGAGAACGAAGCGATGGGGATGATCAAGGCGGGGATCGCTCGCGGCAGCGTGCTGTCGTGCCGTGCGGTCGGCGACGGCGGCATGCTGGTCGCATTGGCGCGGCTCGCCTTCGACGCGTACGCGCGCGGGCGGCGGCTCGGCTTCGAGATCGATTTCGCCAATCCGTTTTGCGAAACGGGCGGTTTCGTCTGCGAGGTAACCGGCGATAGCGAGCTCGACCTCTCCGGCGCGCTGCGCGTAGGGACGACGCTCGACCGCCCCGAGATCGTGGCCAACGGCTCGCGCTTCGGCATCGCGGAGCTGCGCCGCGTGTGGTCGCAGCCGCTCGAGGAGGTCTATCCGTGAGCGGCCGGATCGCCGTGCTCGTTTTTCCGGGCACCAACTCCGAGGACGAGACGCTACGGCTGCTGCGCGAGTGCGGCGGCGACGCCGATCTCGTGCACTGGTCGAACGCCGGCGCGCTCGATGAGTACGACGCCTACGTGCTGCCCGGCGGCTTTGCCTACGAAGATCGCGTTCGCGCCGGGGCGATCGCGGCCCACGACCGGATGATGGACCGCGTGATCGAGGGGACGCAGCGCGGTAAGCTCGCGCTGGGTATCTGCAACGGCGCGCAGATCCTGCTCGAGGCCGGGTTGGTGCCCGGAACCGGGGCAGTGCGCCGGCCGACGGCGGCGTTCACGCACAACGCTCCGGTGCCGCATTTCGTCTGCCGCCACGTCTACGTGAAGCTTGCAATGGATCCGGCGCGCAGCCCGATGACCGCCGGCCTCGCGAACGATGCGGTCATTCCCGCGTACACCGCAAACGGCCAGGGGCGGCTGGTCGCAACGCCGGAGCGGCTGCGCGAGATCGCCGCGGGCGATCACCAAGCCTTCGTCTACGCGCGCGCCGACGGCTCGCTCGGCGACGACGCAATACCCAACGGTTCCGCGAGCGGGATCGCGGCGCTGGTCAACCGGGAGGGAAACGTGCTCGCGATCATGCCGCATCCCGAGCGCGACGCTTGGAACTTCAACCACCTCGATCGCGCCGAGGGGAGCGATCCGCTCGCGCCTTCGGGCGGGGCCGTCTTTTTCCGCAGCTTCGTGGCGGGAGTACGCCGATGAGCGAGCGCGCGATCGCGATACGCCTGAAGATTCCCGACAACGAGGCATACACGGCGCTGGTCGCGCTGCAGCGCCTCGGCGTCGAGGCCGAGCGCCTCGAGCGCAGCGAGATCTGGATCGTCGAGGACGCCGGCGACCCTTCGTCGCTGGCCTCGCGCGTGGAGGCCAACGAATCGGTCTTCAACCCGAACAAGCACCGCCTGGAGGTGCTCGCGTCGCCGCAGCCGCGCGCCGGCGAGGTGTGGATCGAGGAGCTCGGCGCGCACGACGAGGTTCGCGAGCACCTGGGCGGAAAGGCGATCGACGGCATCGCGCGCGCGCGGCGGTGCGTCGGCTGGCGCCTGCTCGACCGCTACGGCGAGCCGGTCTCGCGCGGCACGGTCGCAGACGCGGCCGACCTGCTGCTCTGCAATCCTGCGATCGAAGTCGCACGCCTGGGTCCAGAGGGTTCGAGAGCACGTAGAGAAGAAGCCGGAGATCGCGCATGAACCGACCGTACACGATTGCCACGCTGGGATCGCACTCGGCCCTGCAAATCCTCAAGGGCGCGCGCGACGAAGGCTTCAAGACGCTCGCGGTCGCCAATCGCGAAACCGAGCGGCTCTACCGCTCGTTTTCGTTCGTCGACGAGGTGATCGGCGTCGACCGCTACGCGGATTTCATGGGTTTGCTCGACGAGCTGCAGAAGCGCAAGGTCATCATCGTCCCGCACGGCTCGTTCGTCGCCTATCTCTCGCTCGACGAGCACAAGAAGATGTCCATTCCCTACTTCGGGAACAAGGCCGTGCTGGATTGGGAAGCGAGCCGCGAGCTGCAGCGCGAATGGCTCTCGCGCGCGAACCTCAAGCTCCCGCGGCAGTTCCGCAGCGGCGCCGAGATCGACCGCCCGGTCATCGTGAAGCTCTACGGCGCGGCCGGCGGCAAAGGCTACATGTTCATCCGCGACGCCCACGATTTCGAGGCGCGCGCGGCCCACCTCAAAGAAGCCTATACGATCCAGGAATACATCATCGGCGTACCGCTCTACATCCACTATTTCTATTCGCCGCTCTCCGACAAACTCGAGATCATGTCGATGGACCGGCGTTACGAGACGAACGTGGACTCGCTCGGCCGCATTCCGGCTGCGGCGCAAGAAGGGATGGACGTCAGCCCGTCCTACGTGGTGGTCGGCAACCAGCCCGTCTCGCTGCGGGAGTCGATGCTCGCCGAGGCGCTGCGTATGGGCGACGACGTGGTGCGCGTGAGCAAGGAGATTTGCGGCCCGAAAGGGCTCTTCGGGGCGTTCTGCATCGAGACGATCATCGCGCCGGACATGCAGTTCTACATCATGGAGATTTCCGCACGTATCGTGGCGGGGACCAATCTCTTCATCGACGGCTCGCCGTACTCGTATCTCAACTACTCCGAGCCCATGTCGACCGGGCGGCGGATCGCCCGGGAAATCAAGAATGCTCTGCTCACGAACAACCTGCGCCTCGTCCTGGATGACTCGAGCGTTCTGTAGCCTGCGCTCGGCGGCGCTCGGCGCCGCCGTCGCGATCGCGCTCGCCTTTCCGCTCGAGGCGCGGGCGACGCTGATGGTCGACCCCAGCGCCCTCTACGCGCAGATGAAACAAGCCTACGCCAGGGGGACGGCGGACGGCTGGACCTTTCGCGACCAGCAGACCTATCTCGCCTCGATCTTCAACGCGGGGCGGGCCTACTCGCTGCAATACCCCACCGATCCCGCCTACGGCGAGCTCGCCACGCTGACGGTTCAGATCGGAGCCGGCCTTCATTACAACCCGCTCACCAACCACGACGCGGCGGTGTGGTGGGTGCGCGAGGCCGCCGACTGGGTGACCAAGCATTCCGACGACCCGACCCTGGTCGGCCAGGCGCAGCAGATCTTGCTGCGCGTGAACTCCGAAGACGATCCCGAAGCGCTGGCACGTTACGCCGACGAAGACGCGAGCGCGAACCTCGAAAACTATCCCAAGGACGTCGACGCGCGCCTCGCGCAGGTGGAGGCCGACTGGCGCGGGTGGCTCTTGACGCACGACCCGTCGTGGCGAACGCTCGCGCTCCAGCGTGCGGCGGCGCCGGACTTCCCCGTCGAGCACCTGCCGACTACCTACGGCAACGATCTCGTCAACGCCGCCAACGCCGCGGCGTCGGGAGCGGCCGGCTACACGAAGGGCGATGCCGCCAACGCCCAGGCGATGCTGGCGCATCTCAAGGCCGTGGATCCGCTGCGCGTCATTAGCAGCGTCACCGCGATGCCGCACGGCGCGTACCTCACGACGCTCGCGCCGGCGGACGAGTATTTCGGGCGGCTGGGCATGTCGATTCTGGGCATCGAGAACCAGCTCAAGCACATCAACTTCATGCTC
>DATJRF010000056.1:0-3240 GCA_035505015.1 Verrucomicrobiia bacterium
GGCTGCCTCGGCTTGCGCGACGCCTTGGGCGGTGAGCTCGATGTCGGTGCGCCCGCGGAAGCGTTCGGGGTCGATCCCTTCGACGTGACCGTGGCGGACCAGCAGCAGCCGAATCGTTCGCTCCATGGAGGCAGGCATACGGGGGCGAAGCGCGCCCTCCTCGCGAAGCTTCGCCCCGCGTGAGGCGCTTGCGGTTTTGGGCCGTCGCTGCACTCGTCGTCGCAGCCGGATGCAGCGGCCAGGGTTCGTCGTCATTGTCCGCGATGCCGCCCGGAGCCCAGTCCCCGTTGGGATCGGCTCCGGGCGGTAACTCCGTGCGCTTCATTCTGAAGATTGCCAAGAGCCAGGTGCGCTCGGCGCCGCTTTGGTCGCCGAGCCAGGCCGCGGCGAACGCGGCGCCGGCCAACGGATTTCCGGCCGTCGCCGCGAGCGCGACGCCGGCCCCGTTCGGCACGGCCACGCCCTCGGCAACGCCGGTCCCGGTCTCGGCGCTGGTGGCCAGCGTGAAACTGGCGATCATGCCGTTTGGCGGGCACATGGCACAGACGACCGTCCTCAACCTCTCCACCACGCCCTGCCCGGTAAGCTCCGGTCTGCTCCAGTGCACCGCCGGCCAAGCACTCCAGCCGGGATCGTATACGGTGGCGGTCACGGCATACGGCAGCGCGAACGCCGGCGGTACGGCGCTCGGTCCCACGCAGACGCTCCCGTTTACCGTCGCCGGCACCCACGCGAGCGTCGTCTCGATGGCGATCGGCGTGCCGCCGGCGGCGGTCGCGGCCGCTCCGGCAGGCTACGGCGTCCGCGGCTCGTTCGCCAACGGCTTCACGCTCTACGGCGCCGCGCAGCAAACGTTTCTTGCAAGCGCCCAGGACCAGTACGGCGACGCCATCGTCGGCCCCGATTCGCCCACCTTCACCGCAGCCGCCGGCGCGGGCGCGAGCGGCTCGGGCTCGTGGCAGATCGGCCAGCCGTCCTCGGCCGTGCCGAACGGCATCCCGATCGTGCCGCCGGCCGCCTCGATTTCGAACGCGACGATCGCGGTAACCGCGCAGTACCAGGACCAGACGTGCGCGCAGCCCAGCGCCGTCTGCACCGGCTCGTTCTCCGTCACGAACGACTTGCAGATGCTCTTCGTAGCAAACTGCACCGCCAGCTGCAACGGCAAATCCTCGAGCGGCGTGCCCGGCAGCGTCACCGTCTACGCGCCGCCCTACACGAATCCGCCGGCTACCACGATCCTCAACGGCGTCGTTCAGCCGATCGCCCTGTTGACCGATGCGTCGATGAACCTCTACGTCGCCAACGCGTTCGGCGGCGCGAAGAACCGCGGAAGCGTCACGATCTACGCGCCGCCCTACACCGGAACGCCGGTTTCGATCGCCTCCGGCGTCGACAACCCGGGAGCGCTGGCGCTCGACCCGAGCGGAAACTTGTGGGTCGCCAACCAGGGTGGGAACGGGCTCTCGGGATCGATCGCCGAGTACGTGTCGCCGTTCGGCGGTGCACCGGCGCGCGTGCTCACCAACTTCGCCGGCGTACCGACCGCCCTGGCCTTCGATGCGCAGGCGGATCTCTTCGTCGCTAACGGGAGCGCGCTCTTCGAATACGCACCGCCGTACAACGGATCGCCGTTCACGGTTGCGAGCGGCCTCGCCGTCGCCAACGGGTTCACGTTCGATCCGGCCGGCGATCTCTTTTACGTCGATTCCAACGGCGCCGTGGAGGTCTACGAGCCGCCGTACAACGCGCCGCCGATCCAGCTCCCCCGCATCAGCGGAACGCTCGGGCTGCTCGCCTCCTATCCCGCCGGCGGCCTGCTCTTCGTGCCGGACGGCTCGGGGAACATCCAGGAGTTCGTGGCGCCCTTCACCGGGCCGCCCCAGGCGATCGCCGCCAACAACCCGAGCGCCAAGGGCATCGCCGTCGACGGAGCCGGGAACGTCTTCGTCGCCTACTGCGGCTCCGGATGCGGCAACAACGGCAGCGACTCGGTCACGATTTTCGCGCCGCCCTACAATGGGACGCCCTCCACGATGACCAGCGGCATCTCGGCTCCGTCGGCGATCACGCTGTCAAAATAGGCAAAAAAGCCTACGCGAGCGGCATGAATGCGCTCGCAGAACTCGAAACGACGAGGTACCGTGGGGACCGGGAGCACGCTCAGCCTCGACGACGTTGCTGCGTTGATCGAGGAGCCGGCATCTGCCGAGGAGCAATGCCGGCGCTTCGCCGTGCCCGTCCTCGAAAAGAGCGGCTGCACGCGTTGTGCGATCCTGCGCGGACAACGATCCTCGCTGCAGATCGTCTACGCGGCGGGGCGCGACGGACCGCTCCCGCTGGGCGGCACCCCGATTGCCGACGCGCGCGTTTTCGACCACCTCTACGCGGGCGAGCCGCTGATCCATCTTGCCGCCGATCCCTGGCCGGCCGACGTGCCCTTCGGCCCCGAGGACGCCACGCTTGCGAGCTCGGGTGCGGCCCTTCTGCTGCCGCTGCGCGACGAATCGGGAACCGGCGGATTCGTTGCGTTGCTCGGCGCTCCGCGCGACTTCGAGGCATCTCACATCCGCAAGCTGCGCGGGCTCGTGCGCGTGCTCGCCTTGGCTCTGGCAAAGCCGCGCCTGCACGGTGAGTTCGAGCGGCTCTCCCGAGCCTCGACGATCGATGCGCTCACCGGATTGCTCAACCGCTCCTCCTTCTACGACCGCCTGCGCGCGGAGTGGCGGCGCGCCTCGCGCGAGCTTTCGCCGATCGCACTCGCACTGCTCGACGTCGATTATTTCGCCGCCTACGGCGAGCGCTACGGCCGCCCGAGCGCGGATCGCGCGCTGCGGGCGATCGCGCACACCGTGGCCGACGCCGGACTGCGCTCGTCGGATTTCGTGGCGCGCTATGGCGGATCGGCGCTGGCGCTGGTCATGCCGGGTTCCGAGGAGGAGGGAGCGCTCGCGCTCTGCGATCGCATTCGGCGCGCCGTCGCCGAGTGCGCGATCGAGCACTCGGCCTCTCCCTACGGTATCGTCACCGCGAGCGTGGGCGTCGCGTCGATCCGGCCCAACGCGCGGCGCGTTCCCGCCTCGCTCATCTTCGAGGCCGATTCCGCGCTGCACCGCGCCAAGCAAGCCGGCCGCAATCGCGTCGCCAGCCGGGACGAGTTGCGCACGTCGGTCGCGGCGATGCCGCGCTCCCTGTTGCCCGCTCCCGATACCCCGCTCGACCGCGAGGCGGAGCTCGCCG
>DATJRF010000057.1:0-14909 GCA_035505015.1 Verrucomicrobiia bacterium
GGAGCAGACCGTCGTCGCCGCCCCCTGTTACACGCTCGGCGGAGCGCCGGTCCCGGTCGCTCGCGACTGCACGAGGTCGGACGTGGCGAATCCCTACTGGAATGCGCCGGCGCAGCCGCTGCTCGATCCGAATGCGCGCTACGTTCCGTACACGATCTTTCCCGGAGCCATCGGGACCGCCGACAACGGTTTCGACTATCCTTACGTAGCGACGGCGATCCTCAACTACAAACGCGACAAGCTGGCCGTCACGCCGTCGCTGCAGTTCCAAGCCGGAAACCGTTACGGCGCTCCCGAGACCATGCCCGGCGTCGACCCGTCCCGCGCCTGCGGCATCCTCCCCGGCTCGACCTCGCTCGATCCCCGCTACCCCTACGGAGCGGCCGGCGGTTCGCCTTTCGACGCCAACTGCGGCCCGGGGCAACTCGACGCGATTCCCGACTCCTATACGCGCGCGTTCGACGGCATCGGCGCCTTCAGAGAGCCCGCCCAACTGCTGCTCCACCTGCGCCTCACCTACGCGCTCTCGGATCGCGCGTCCTTAACGCTCACCCTCGCAAACCTGCTTCAAACCTGCTTCGGCGGCGAGCACACACCCTTTACCTACGCGTGGAACGGCCAGATCTGCAGCTATACGGGGCTCAATCCGCTCGTGACGCCGGTCGGAAACCTCTACGATCCGGGGGCGAACGTCCAGACGATCTTGCGATATCCCTACGAGCCCAGCTTCGGCGTCTACAACGACATCGGCGCCTCGCTCAACCAGCCTTTCGGCGCGTATCTCGGGTTGACGCTGCGCCTCTAGCAAACGGCGGAGATCGATGGACGCGGCGCGAAGCGTCGTGCGGTGACGCCGGCGGAACGTTCGATCGACGCGCTCGAGGCGGCTGCGGCGCAGGCCCAGCGCAGCGCCGATTATCCGGCGCTCGAACGCACCGCACGCGAGCTCGTCGCGCGCGGCGAAGCCGGCGCCGATCGCTCTGCGACGGCCTGGGGACATCACTACCTCGGCGTGGCACGCCTGCGCCTCAACGACGGCGTCGGAGCCAAGCGCGAGTTCGAACGGGCGGCCGAGCTCTTTACCGAGAGCGGCGATCGCGTAGCCGCCTCCAGGAGCACGATGAACCTGGCGATGATCGAGCTCTCGATCAACGTCGACGCGCTCGCCGCCCGACGCCTCTACGACGCGGCCGAGCCGGCCGTGCGCGCGAGCGGCGACCCGCTGCGGATCGCGCGCGCTCTGGGGAACCTCGGCGAGATCTACCGGCTCGAGGGAGACTACCGCGCGGCGCTGGGCGCCGCGAACGAAGCGCTGGCGATATTCGAGAGGCTCGGCGAGCACGCACGCGCCGCCTGGCAGTTGACCAATGCGGCACACCTGCACGCGCTGCTGCGCGATTATCCGGCGGCGATGGAGGCGCTGCGGATGGCCTACGAAGCGCTTGCGCTCGAGCCCCGCGAACGCTGGATCGCCTGGTACGTCGACGTCTGTGCGATCATCGCAGCAAAGATGGATCGCTGGGAGACGGCCGCGCAGCTCCTGGGATTCGCCGATCGCTTACGCGACGAGCACACCATTCCCCGCACGCAAGTCATGCTGCCGTGGCTCTCCGAGCCGAAAGAGCGCATGGCGCAGCTCCTCTCGGACGAGCGCTTCGACGAGCTCACGCGCGAGGGCGAAGGCCTGACGCTGCAACGGGCGCAAGCCCTGGTCGAGACGCTGCGTCCGGCCTGAGCCTTACCGGAACGGGCCGATCGGCCCGCGCAGAGCGCTCGGCCACGAGGTGCGGTAGACTCGGCCGGCCGGCGAGTCGAGGACCGCGACGCGCTCGAGCGTGTGGCAGAGGATCAAGACGGCGTCGTGGTATTCGCTCGTCGTCACCGACGGCGGCATGTCGGAGTTGACGTCGAGCAGCTGCACCTTCGCTCCCCGGCGCTTGAGATACTGATACGCAACGATCGAGTTCTCGAAATCGACGACCGGATCGTCGCTGCCCCCGCAGAGATAGACCGGCGCCTTGGGCGTCCATCCGCCGAGCAGGTCGTTGGCTTGCAGATCGAGGCGAGCGCCGCTGCGGGGATCGTCGCGCAGCGAGCGCAGGAACGAGGGGCGATAGAGCCGCGTCAGCGTCAGCGGCAGCGTCTTGCCGTTGAGTGCGTTCTCCTGCGCGTACGTTGCGACCGGGAGCAAGTCGTTCACGTAAGCCGCGTACGGGCTCTGGAAGATCGCGGCGGCCTTTTGGTAGATGTTGGCGTACGTCTTGTTGTAGGCCGTCACCATGTACGCCGAGTAGATCGGCGCGCCTTCTCCGGGCTTGTCGAGGCCGCCGACGGTCGATTGCGCGAGCGCGTACGGCCCGCTCGACGGCGAATCCGCAAACAGATTGAACTCGGCTGCGTTCTGCGCCTCGATGACCTTCTGCGTGCCGAGCGCGGTGTGACCGCCTTGCGAATGCCCGGTCAGGAAGATCTTGCCGTTGAGGCGCACGTGCAGTTCGGCCGCAGCCGCGCGCGCGGCGCGCATCGCATCGATGACGGCGCTCGCCTCCGAGTTCACGACGAGATAGGGCTGATACGCGTAGCTCGAGTAGCCCAAGCCGAGGTAATCGGTCGCCGCAACCGGATATCCATGGGCCGCAAAGATCGCCGCGAGGATCTGCGGTTCGATGTTGACGCTGGTCGGGTCGCTGATCTTCTGCGCCTTGACGTCGTTCGTACCTTGACCGTAGCCAACCAGCGTGAACGGTCCCTTGCAGCCGCGCTGCGGAACGAAGAATCCCTCGCTGGCGGTCGCCGGCTCGCCTTTGACGCCGACCGTTTCGTAGTCGATCGCGTAGAGCGCGACGCCGCACTTGGGCGCTCCGCCGAAGGCCGAGATCGCTTCCTCGGCGGTGCCCAGCAGGCCGGGCGACGACGCGCCGCCGAGCTGCGCGATCGTAAACGACCGCACGTAGTGCATCCAGCGGATCGCGCCGCGCGCCCGCGCCGCAGCCGAACGCAGCGCCGGGCCTTGCGCGACCTGCGGAACGGGGCCATTCCCTCTGACGGCGCAGCCCACCAGGGCGAGCACGGCACACGAAACGGCGATGTGATGGAAACGTCGCATGCGTTCCCCTTCCCGGCGATTGCCGGGTTCACCCCCAGCGGCTAGGCGGCGTAGGCTTCGGCGATCACGTCCTCGAGGCTCATCCACAGGCCGCGGCCGCGCTCGCGCTCGAGCGCGCTGTGCCCGAGTGCGGTGCGCAAGCTCGCCATCAACGCGTCGTGCTGCAGCTGCTCGGTGGTGGATCGCACCGGTCCTCGCTCGAGGTACGTCTCGGTAAATCCCGCGATCCGAGCCGCCCGCTCCGGATCCCCGTTGGCCATCGCGAGCCGCGCGGCGTGGCTCAATCCGACGAGGATCCCGTAGCGGTGACCGACGGTGTGCAGTTGCGCGAGGCCGCGCTCGAGCGCGATCCGCGATGCCGCGGTGTCGCCGCGCAGCAACTCGCCCAGACCCGCGTTGACGAAGCAGAGCCCGGCGTACGAAGGGCTTGCCTCTTCGGCGAGTGCCGCAGCGCGTCGCCACAGGCGCACGGCTTCGTCGTACGATCCGGCGCGGAACTCTTCGAGCGCCGTGCTTCCGACGAGCATGGAAAGCATCGTGCCGTCGCTGCGGTCCGCCAGCTCCGCCGCCTCGCGCAGCGCCTCGCGCGCGTCCTGATGCCGCCCCGCTTCGCCGTAGAGATAGGCAAGGTTGCGCAGGAGCCCGACGGCCAAATGCCGGTCGCCCGCGCTGCGGGCCGCGCGCAGCCCGGCGCGCAAGGCCGGCTCCAGCTCCGCGTCGATCTCTCCACGCGCACGAACCTGCGCGCCGGCGTATTGCCAGACGGCGTACGCCATTCCCGCTTCGTCGGCGGCGTCGCGATAGAGCTCGAACGCGTGGCGCGCGGCGCGCAGCGAGTCGGTTGGAGACCTCGGCCGTAAGAGCTCCGAGAGCGCGAGCCACACCGCAGCTTGCTCGCCGATGGCGATCGCGCCGCCGTGCAGGGCATTCTTGAGGTCGGCGACGATCTCGCCGCCGAAGGCCGCGTCGAGCATGCCGCCGAGGGATCGCAAGATCTGCGCCATCCGCTCGGTGTCGTTCGAGCCGCGCAATGCGCGGCGCAAGGCGGTGCGATAGTTGGCAAACTCGGCGCGCTGCAGGCGCGACCATTCGGCGAACGATAACTCGGCCTTGCGCTGCGAGAGCGCATGCGCGTAATCGGCGTAATAGCGAAGGTGGCGGTCGGCGGCGGCGCCGATGCCCTCCTGCGCGCGCAGGGCTGCCAGGGCGTACTCGCGAGCGGCCTTGGCCAGCGCAAAGCGTGCCGTCGCCTCGCCTTCGTCGCGCTTCACCAGGCCTCTGGTTTCGAGCGCGCCGAGCGCCAAGATGACGCGCTCCGCCGCAAGCGTCCCGTCGCTGCACACCGCGCACGCCGCTTCGACCGACCAATCGCCCTCGAAGACGGCAACTCTTCGCAGGACGGTCGCCTCGTCGGAGGAGAGCGCTTCGTAGGTCCAGTCGAACAGCTGCTGCACTCCCACGGCGGTTGCCGGATCGTCCCCGGAGAGAACCTTCGAAGCGAGCTGGGGGAAGCCGGCGGCCAGCTCGATCGCGAGCGGAACCCGCCCCAAGCGGTCGACGAGGTCGCCGGCGAGCTCTCTCTGCCCGCTCGAGGCCGCCGCCTCTCCGGCGCGATCGAGATAGAGCGCGACCGCATCGTCGTGCGAGAGCGGTTCGAGGCGAAAGGCGCCCGGCCGCGGATCGCGCGTCGCGACGATCGCGCGTACGCCGGGCGCGTGCGCGACGAGCTCGCCGGCGAATCGGTCGGCGGCGGCGCCGAGATGTTCCGCGTTGTCCAGCAGCAGCAGCGCCTTCTTCTGCCGGAAGAGATCGCACAGGCGCGCCTCGTCGATATCGCCTCTGATTCCCGCGTACAGCGCCTCGGCGACGGCCTCTGCAATCGACCGGTCGCCGGCGCGGGCGAGATCCACGTACCAGACGCCGTCGGGATAGAGCTCCGTGCTGCGGCTGCCGGTCTCGAGGACGAGCCGGGTTTTTCCGTAGCCGGCCGGTGCGGCGATCACGGTGATCGGCTGCTCCGCAAGCGACTGCCGCAGCTGCGCGATCTCCGTCTCGCGGCCGCGGATCGCCGCGTGCGGCAGCACGAGATTCGTCCGCACGATCGAGCGACGGTGCGCGGGCAACGAGCCGGAGTCGTGCCCGGCCGCGCTCACGCGGTTTCTGCCCGCCGCCTTCGCGGCGTCGAACCGCTCGCGTGCCTGCCGCAGCAGCTCGGCGGATTGGCCGCCGCGCTGCGGGACGCACGAGGCAACGCCGGCGCTGATCGAGAGCTCGCCGAGCGACGAGCCGTGATGCTCGACGTTGAGCGATGCAACGCCGGCGCGAATCGCCTCCGCGATTCTCACCGCTTCGCCAACGTCGCAGCCGGGCAGCAAAACCGCAAAGCAATCCCGCCCGTACCGCGCCGCCACCATCTGCGGCGCGGCTGCGCTGGCACGAACCACACCCGCCACCTGGCGCAGGCACGTATCCGCCGCCGCCGTGCCGTACGCCTCGATAAACGCGTCGAAGAGATCGAGGTCGACGATCACGATGCTCAAGGGGCTGCCGCTCGATCCGCACCAGCGCCACTCGTGCTCGAGCGCCTCGTCGAAGACCGCCGCCCGGACCAGCCCGGTGGCGGCGTCGATGTTGGCGTCGGCCGGCTTGCGCGGCGCGGCCGCCTTCGCCGCCTCGTCGTGGATACGCGCGCCCAAATACAGCGCGCAACTCTCCAGCAAAGCAAGGTCTTCTTCGTCGTAGGCGCCGACGCTCTGCGACTGGACGCTGATCGCTCCCACGGTCTCGCCGCCGAACGTCGCCGTAACGAAGATCGCCGACTCCGGAAGCTGCGTCGGCTTACCGCCCACCGAGACGACGATGGTGCCGGGCCATTCCGCCATCGAGCGCACCAGCAGCGAGGTCCCGCTGCTCAGCACGCGCGCCGTCATGCTTTCGGGCGGTACGCTCGGATCGTCCGGGCGCCCGCCGGTGCCGTTCTCGAAGTTGTACTCGAGCCGCGCGTGCTCCCCGTTTCCGACGGCGATGAGGACGCTGCTCGCGTCGACGAACGCGGCGAGCAGCGCCGCGAGCTTGGCGAGCGTTTCGTGAAACGGCAGATCGGCCGAGAGCAGCAGGGCCGCACGGCGCACGAGCTCGCGCCGGTCTCCCCGTGGCACCGACGCGTCGACCGAGGCGACCGTCGCCGCAAAGGTTTCCAACAGCGGAAAGCGGACGTCGATCACGCGATGGCGCAGGATCGCATAGAGCATCGAGAGCGGAGCGATCGACGAGAGCAGCCCCATCGCCGTCGCCGCGGTCTCGAAGCCTTGCGCGTAGAACCAGTGATCGGCTACGATGCACAGCGTTCCGATCGAAGGTCCCGCGATCGCCCACGCCAGGCGAATCCGGTCTTCGCCGCGCGAGTGCGCGAAGGTCACGACCAGCAGCGAGATCGCGATCACCGAGATCCAAAAAGACCGGGCAAACTCGAGATAACCGGCGTCGGGTACGGGCCAGCCCCATAGCTTTCCGAGATTGGCTTCGCAGATCGCGAACGCTGCGACGATCGCCAGGCCGAACGCCACGCGTTCCACCGCGAGGTACCACGCCGGCGGCGCGTTGCGCGGAAAGCTCACGGCGAAGACGATCAGGCCCATGAATCCGAAGACGTTGATCATGTACAGCGAGAGGAGCGCCGTCAGGAACGCGGCCGGCGAACCGACCAGCCCGACGAACTCGAGCGGCTCGGCCAGCGCCTGCATGCCGAAGATGACGAAGAGCGCGAAGCCCCACGTGACGGCGCTCGGACGCGAAGCGACCAGGGCGCCGACCACGAGCGCCGAGAGCAGGTAGATCGTCAGGCGCAGTTCGTACAGCCAAAGCGGTTGGTTCTCGGAGACGGTCGGCCGTGCGACCAGGCGCACCGGTTCGAGCGAGTTCCCCCGCTCGACCACGAAGGCGACCGGCTCTCCGACCGCTACGTAACTGTGCAGCGGCAAGTTGCTCTGCAACGTCAGCAGGATCCGGTCCGAGAAGGCTCCGAAGCGCGCGACGCGGTCTCCCGGCGTCAAGCCGGCCTGCGACGCCGCAGAACCGGGCTCGACCGTCGCCACGGTGAGCACCGGCTCGAGCGAGCCTTCCTGGCGCCACTCGAGCGTCATGCCGTAGGTTCCGCGATCCCCGCGAGCCAGGGCGATGAATCCCGCGACCGTCAGCGAGACGCTCGCCATCATGACCAGCGCGAGCGCGACCTGAGAGAGCCTCGCCGAGGGCTTGAGCGGAACGCGCATCCTAGCGGGCCATCAGTGCGGTACCGGTTCGGCGGAGTGCCAGCGCAGCTGGACGCGCAGCGTGCGCGGCGGAGCGGGGATGAGGTACGAAGCCGACTGCGTGAGGCCGTTCGCGCCGTTGCCCACGACCGTCGTCACGCCCGAACCCGGCGCGGGAAGGTTGTAGAAGTTGTTGGTGTTCAGGAGGTTCTGGACGGAAATCTGCGCGTCGAGGGTCGGGGCCATCGGCGCTTGCAGCGTGAGGTCGAACTGCGCGAACGGCGGCTGGAAGTAGGCGTTGTTCTTGCCTTCGAAATCCATCCCGAGGGCGGCGAACTGGCCGCCGCGGAACGCGTACGTCAGCGATCCGTAGCCTTTGAAGTACGGGATGCACGTCGGCGTGCCGGGAGTCGCGAGCCCAAACCCGCACACCTGCTGCCCGTTCGCGGGCAAAACCCCGAACAGCGCCGTCGGTCCGGCGGGCGGCGCCTGCTTGGCGGGCGGCACGCCGACCACGATGCTGCTGTCGAACGCGACCGCGGCACCGTAGCCGAAGCCGACTTGGGGCGCCTTCGTGTAACGCAGCTTGGCCACCTTAGCCGTCAGATTCGCCGCGTTGATCGGTTTGATGAGCGCCATGCCGACCTGTTGACCCTTGACCGGGAAGTAGTTGGGGTACGTCAGGTACTCGAAAACATTATAGACCTCGGTCCTGGCGAGGTCGAGGCTGAGCAAGCTGCCGTCGTGGAAGCGCACGTCGCCGCCGAGATCGTAGGCCATGCTCGTCTCCGGATCGAGGAACGGGTTTTTCTCGGTCACGAAGCCGTTGGGGTACGTCAGCGATCCGCCGGTGACTTCCGGCTCCCCGCTCACGTAGTCGGCAAACGGATACGTTTCCGAAGAGCCGGCGGCGAACCGGTACGCCACGTCGCCGTGCGGCTGGAACACCAAGCCCACGTGCGGGTCGAAACGCGACGTCGTGCGAGCGAGCGAGACGAGCGGCGCCGGCGGCGAGGCACCGGGCTGCGGCTGCGATCCCGCCAGACGCCACTGCGTTTGGTAGAGACCCGCCTCCATGCGCAGGTTGCGCGCCAGCGCCAGATCGCCGGTCAGCGAAACGGTGTTGTAGCGCTCGGTCGTTTCCGGCGTCGCGATTTGGCTCGGCGAGTTGTAATACGCAAACGTGTTGTCGCCGTGGTAGTCCCACGTGAGCGTGACGCTCGAATCGCCGAACGGCTCGCTCGCCGAAAAGGTGTTACCGTAGAGGCGATCGCGCTCCAGCTCGTTGAACTGCGTCTGGTTGCACTCCTCGAGGCCGTTGATGATCGTGCCCTTGTAGATGTAACCGCTGAAGCCGGTCCCGTTGTTGCAATAGTCTTCGAAGTTTGCACCGGGCTGGCCCCAGAAATACGGGTAGTTGTACTGCTGCGAGCCGTCGACGATGCGCTCGATGTTGCCGGCGTACGGCCGGTCCAGAAGCGTGAGGTTGTCGATCGAGGTGCGCAGCTGCGCGGTGAAGATCGGCTGGTTGCTCAAGACGTCGGATCCCGGGTACCAAACGTAACCGTCGATGGACTTTCCGATGAGATTGGCATCGAGCGGATTCGTGCAAACGTCGACCGCCGGCTTCCAGTTCGGCGCCTGGAAACAGGGCAACACTTTCGTGACCCCGATGTAGTTGCCGTACGCGGTCCCCTGCGGCAAGAAGCCGCCCTGCGAACCGACGAAACCGAGATCCAACGAAGAGACTTGCGAAAAGTTATAGCGAACCTTGAACACCTCGCCCTTGGTGAAGAGCGAACCGCTGGAGTCGCCGCAGAACTGGATCACGCCGGCCGAGTACTGCGTGTTGTCGTAGCCGGGATTCTGCGGGTAGAAGACGCAGTGATTGCCCTGAAAATAGGGGCCGTTGCTGCTGCCGTAACCGGCGCCGACGACGTACTGCAGCTTGCCCGCCGCACCGCTGCCGAGCAGGTTGCCGTACTGCGAGCTATAGGAGTCGACGCCCTCGACGTAGCTCCACCGGCTGGCCGTGGTGAAACCGGGCGTAACGATGTTGGCGGTTCCGCCGACGGCCGTGCTGGCAAACGGCGTCGTGTTGCCCGGCCCGGTCTGCGTTTCGACGCCGGATATGAGAAAGGAAGCGAAATACTCGCTGAGCCAGACGCCGAACTGGCCCATCGAGATCGGGTGGCCGTCGATGAGCACTTGGGTCTCGTAGGGCTGCACGCCGCCCAGCACGATGCTCGTATCCGGTTGGCTTCCCATCTTCTGCACCACGAGGTCCGGCTGCCGCTGCAGCACGTCGTTGATCTGCGGGTTCGCAAGCGCGGTAAAGCTCTGTGCCGAAACGGTGGAGGCCGCCGCGGCCGTCGTATTGA
Organism: Verrucomicrobiia bacterium; assembly: GCA_035505015.1. Lineage (GTDB taxonomy): Bacteria > Vulcanimicrobiota > Vulcanimicrobiia > Vulcanimicrobiales > Vulcanimicrobiaceae > DATJRF01. The sequence goes on from DATJRF010000057.1 coordinate 9,738, forward strand.
GCGAACGGCCGGCAGTCGTTGTGACCGCCGCGATATTCACGAGCGAGGTGAGACTGGCCGGCTTCATGACGATTGCGACGGGCTCGGTCTCGCCGATGAACACCGCGACGTCGTCGATCACCGCCGGCGCGTAGCCGCCCTTGTTCACCTCGACGCGAAAGTCGCCGGGAGGCAGCGTCGCCTCGAACGTCCCACGGGCGTCGGTCGAGACCGCAACGCGAACCGGGCCGGCGATCGTGACGATCGCTCCGGCTAGCGGCGTTCCGTTGGGAGCCGTCACGCTTCCAGCGATCGCGCCGACGTTCGCATCGGCCGCGCGAACGCAAATGGGTGCCAGGACTGCTACAAGTACGAGACAAACTAGCGAAGAACGCAGCATTGTCGATGTACCTCTTCAGACCCAAGTCGAGGACTTTCATGATAGCACGCGGTCGCTTACTTTCCCTGGCGGCCGTCGCTGCAGCGGGCCCGCTGCTCGGGCTCGAGACGCTCGCCGGCTGCGCCGCGACCTCGCCTCGAGAGCGCATGGACGATTTCGTTCGCCTTTCGAGTTCTTTGCTCGGGATCGAGGGCGGCAAGCTCGTGCCCGATCCCGATCCGCTCGACGTCAAGTCGCAGATATTCGGCGCGGCGCAGAACGCCGACGCAAGCGCGCTCGACGCGCTGCTGCAGACCGCTCGGGCGCACCGCGGCGACGCGGCGGCGCTCGCGCGCGCGGCGCTCGACGAATCGCCGCCGGCGGCGGCGCGCCTGGCACGCTCGATCCTGCTCGCCTGGCTCCTGGGCTCGTGGTACGACCCGCAGCACCTCCCGGGATCCCCGGGCGCGAGCGCCGGCACCGTGCTCAGCGCCCAGGCGTATAAAGAAGCGTGGGTGTGGCGCATCGCGCAAACGCACGCGATGGGCGCGAGCGACGTCGGCTTCGGCAGTTGGTCGAACGCGCCGCAAGCGCTGGCGCACTTCATCGGCAATGACTGACGTCATCATCGTCGGCGCGGGCGTCGCCGGCGCACTCGTCGCCAAGAGCCTCGGCGAAGCCGGACTTACGGTGCTCGTGCTCGAGGCCGGCGAGGGCCTCGCGCAGACGAACGCGGCTTATCTCGAGCGCTTCTTCACCGCCCAGGCCAAGGTCCCCGAATCCGCGTACCCGCCCGATCTCGTCGAGGCAAAAACCGGCGCACCGATCGATCCCGGCTCGCAGAACGCTGCCCGGCCGACGGTGCTCTCGCTGGGCGCCCAGAGCTGGCGGGATCCGCGCGAGAGCTATCTGGTGCAGAACGGTCCGCTCCCGTTCGGCAGCACATACGAGCGCCTCGCCGGCGGCAGCGGGCGGCACTGGCTGGGAACGTCGCTGCGCCTGCTGCCCAGCGACCTGCGTATGGCGAGCACCTTCGGGCGTTTTACCGACTGGCCGCTCTCCCTGGGCGAACTCGAGCCCTGGTATACGAAGGCGGAGAGCGAGTTGGGCGTCTGCGGCGAGGGCGCCTACCCGATGCCCGCGATTCCCGCCTCGCTCGCCGACGCGCACGTCGCTCGCGCCGTCGGCGGCCTGTCGTTCGACGGCTTCCCGCTGCACGTCACGCCCACGCCGGCAGCGCGCAACTCGCGCGCCTATCAGGGCCGTCCGCCGTGCCAAGGCAACGCGAGCTGCATTCCGATCTGCCCGATCGGCGCGAAATACGATCCGACCGTCGCATTGCGCGCCGCGATGCAGACCGGAAACGTCGAGCTTCGTTCGAAGTGCGTCGCGACCCAGATCGTCCTCGCCGAGGACGGCTCGGTCGAAGCGGTCGAGTACGTCCGTTACGAACACCAAAGCGGCGGCCCGACCGCGACGGAACGCGCACGGGCGCGCGTCTTCGTGATCGCCGCTCACGGGATCGAGACGCCGCGGCTGCTGCTGCTCTCCAAGAACGCCGGCCGAACCCCGGCCGGCGTCGCGAACGGCAGCGACCAGGTCGGCCGAAACCTCATGGATCACCCGATCTACCTCGCGTGGGCGCTTGCAAAGCAGCCGGTCTTCGGCTATCGCGGGCCGCTCTCGACGTCGGGCATCGAGTCGCTGCGCGACGGAGCCTTCCGCTCTTCGCGCGGGGCCTTTCGGATCGAGATCGGGAACGACGGTTGGAGCTTTCCGATCGGCGACCCGGAGACGACGACGCTCGATTTCGTGCTCGGTCTCAACGCGAGCGGGCTCAATCCGTCGCGCGCGCGGCTCTGCGGAACGGCGCTCGCGGCGGCGCTCAACGACGCGCTCACGCGCCAGATCCGCTTGGCCTTCCTGGTCGAGCAATCGCCCGACGCCGCCAATCGCGTAACGCTCTCGACCGTGCGCGACGGCCTCGGGCTGGCGCGCCCGCAGATCGCGTACGATCTCTCGGACTACACGCGCGCGGGCTTCCTCGCCGCCAAGCGCGCCGCGAGCGCGATCTTCTCCGCGATGGGCGCCAAGGAGTTCACCGCGGCACCGGCGGCCGGCGATCCGTCGGCATTTACGGCCGGCGCCTCCGGACGCGGCGAGCGCTTGCGGTTCTTCGGTGCCGGACACGTAATCGGCACCTACCGCATGGGCAGCGACCCCAAGCGCTGCGTCGTCGACGCGAACCAGCGCTCTTGGGAGCACCACAACCTCTTTCTCGTCGGCTCGGGCACCTTTCCGACCAGCACCACCGCCAACCCGACCCTCACCCTCGCCGCGCTGGCGCTGCGCACGGCCCGCGCGATCGCGACCGAAGCTTTACCGACCGGTAACGCTCCGGCGACGCGTTAACGGTTTGAAGCGCCTGCTCGAGGCGGTACAAGCCCTTGCATAGCAGCAACCAGCCGCAAGGACGCACCATGCGAAGAAGCCCGGTCCGGCACCTCTATCGCGATCCTCATCCCACGACCTCGCTCGCGGTTCCTAACCTCGCGCGCCTCGTTTGGCGCCTCCGCGACGACACGATCGCTCACAGCATTACGATCGTCCACGCCGATCGCGAAGGCGAGGGCGACTGGGCGCTCTCGATCGCCGCAGCGCGGATCGCTCGCAAGGGTGTCAAGGTGATCGGGCCCGAGCCCTATACCGTCTTCGACACCGTCAAATACGGGATCCAGCTCAACGCGCGCGTCATCTTTGCGGGCGAGCTTCGCCGCAACGAAGACGCACGCGCCTTGCGCGGCGCGGCCTTGCTCGGCGTACGCGTCGTCGGAACGATCACGGCGGGGCAGTTCGCCGAGGCGCAGATGATGTTGCGCGCGCTCGGACCTTGGAGCGACTGCGACGTCGAGCTAGTGAGTATCGCGCTGCGATAGGTTACGCGCAGCGCTCCATGACGCGTCCGCCCGCGAGAGCGATCTCGCGGTCGGCACGCTCGATCGTCGAAGCGCGGTGCGCGACGACCAGGAGCGTGCGCCCGCGCCGCGCGCGCTCGAGCTCGTCCAGGAACGCAGCCTCCGTGTGAGCGTCCAGCGCCGAAGAGGGCTCGTCGAAGACGAGCAGCGCGGGATCGCCCGCGAGCGCCCGAGCGATCCCCAGACGCTGGCGCTCGCCTCCCGAGAGTTCCGCGCCCCCCTCGCCGACGAGCGTCTCGTACCCGCACGGCAGCTTCGCGACGAAGGCGTCGGCGCGCGCTATCCGCGCGGCGTTTTCGACCGCGGCATCGGAGATCCACGCGCGCCCGCAGCGGATGTTCTCGCGCACGCTCTCGGCAAAGAGAAAGGTCTCTTGGGGGACGATGCCGATCGCGCGGCGCCACTGCGCCGGAACGATCTCGTCCGCGTAGTGCGCGCCCAGGCGAATCCGCCCGGCATCCGGTTCGTAGAGCCCGGCGAGCAGGTTGACGATCGTCGATTTGCCCGCCCCGCTGCGACCCGTCAGCGCGACGAACTCGCCGGGAGCGATCGAAAACGAGCAGTCGCACAGCACGTCGGTTCCCTCGACGTAGGCGAACCAGACGTGCTCGAAGCGTAAGACGCCGCCGCGCGGAACGAGCGCACGCCCGCTGCTGCGCTCCGCCGGCGCGTCGAGCACGGTCGCGATGCGCTCTCCCGCCGCCAAGGCCTTGGGAATCGTATCGAGCATCCCCGCGAGCGAGTAGACGGGCTGGAAGAGCAACAGCACGATCGGCACCAGGGCGATGAGATCGTTGACGGCGATCGGCGCATGCGGCCGCAGCGCCTCGAGGCCGCCGACGTACCACATGAGATACGAGCAGAGCGTTACGTTGAGCACGAGCGCGTGCTGGAAGCCTCCGCCGTAGCACCACAGCCGCCGCTGCACGCCGACCGCCTCTTGCGTGATTTCTTCGAAGCGCCGCTGCTGGTGTTCTTCGCGGCCGAAAAGGCGGATCGCCCGGCCGCCCGCGCCCAGTTCCGCGATACGCGCCGAGAGGACTGCGCAGAGCCTCGCGTACTCCGCGATCGCCGCCGGCGTCACGCGCCGCAGCAACAGCACCGCACCGACCAGAATGACGAGCGGCAGGGCAACGAGCGGTGCCATGAAGGGTGCCCGCACGGCGAGCACCACGACGGCACCGCTCACGAAGATCGATTGAATGGCGATCGTCGGCAGCGAGACGCCGAAAAGCGTCTCGATCGTCGCGCTATCGGCGGCGATGCGGGTCTGCAGCGTCCCCGCGTCGAGCGCCGCGCGATCCCGAAATGCGACGTTCAAAACGGCGCGGTGCAGGCGGGTCCGCAGCGCGGCGGCGAGCAACGCGCTCAATCGCGTGCCGCACCAGTTCGCGGCGAATTGAAAACCCAGTATTCCGACGACGCTTCCCGCAATCGCCGCGAAGAGCAAGCCCAGCTCGCTGCGAGCGGCGCCCGGCGCCGCCTCCCGCGAAGCGGCGACCAAGACGCCCAGAAACCGCCCCATCAGCAACGGCGGAGCGAACTGGAAGAGTCCGGCGGCGAAGATGCAGATCGCGATCGCCGCGAGCGCGAGCCGGTGGCGCGCTAAGATCGGAGCGGCGATGCGAACGAGCGCGAGTCGCGAGAGCGGCATAGCGGTCCTCCACCCCCTCTATCGGGACCGCAACCGCGCGAGTTAAGCGCTCAGCGCGGCGGGCGACCTCCGCCGCGACCGCCGCCACCGCCGCCGCCCGAGCGCGAGACGGGAGCAGCGCGCGGGGCGCTCATCGACGGTGCGTAGCCGCGCCCGCCCGCCGGTGCATAGCCGCGCTCGCCTCC
>DATJRF010000058.1:0-2210 GCA_035505015.1 Verrucomicrobiia bacterium
ATCGTCTGCGATCTTCGCGAGCTGTTCGCTGACGCGGCTCTTGGTGCGCGCCCAATCCGCACCTCCCATGCGCGAGAGCCGCGGCGCGACGCCTTCTCCCGCGTTGTATTTGGTGACCATGTGCATCTGGTGCACGGGCACGAGCATGCGATCGTTGCCGGCATACTGCAAGTCGAGATAGTCGCTGGTCGTGCCGAGAATCGTCTCGGTGCGCAGGCCCAAATATTGGCCGATGCCGTGCACCGCGTGCACGACGAAATCGCCGACGGCCAGCTCCGAGAGCGTGACCGGCACGCCTTCTTTGACGGCGCGCAGTTTGACGCGTTTTTGCCCTTGCCCGTAGATCTCGCGATCGCCGAAGACGCGCAGACGCAAATCGGGAATCGAAAAGCCCGCGTCGATCGAGCCTTGGTCGACGTACACCGCACCGCCGGCGAGCAGCGCGCGCGGCGTTCCGCGCTCGGCGCTCAGGCCGGCGGCGCGCAGCATCTCGATGAGGCGAGACGCCCCCGCGACGACGAGCCAGATCGTTTCGCCCTCGGCAACGGCCGCACGCACCGCTTCCAAGAACGGCTCGAGCCGGCGCTGGAAGTGTTCGGCCGGACGCGTTTCCAGCACGTAGCGCTCGAGGACGCGCGGCATCCATGAGTCGGCGTCGTGACCCTCGATCGCGCCTGCGATGACGAGCGTCGTCGCGCGCGCAAGCTCCTCGCGCAGTGCGGGGAGATTCGGATAGGGCGCGCTCACATCGGCGAGCAGCGCCTCGCCGACGTCGTCGTCGCGCACATCGAGCTCGCCCGACTCGACGCCGGCCAGCAACACTTCTTGTTCGCGCGAGCGTTCGAGCGCGAGGCTTTCGTCGACGGTCGCGAGCATCTGCGGCTCTTGCAGCACGACCAGCGCGCGCTCCGAAAGATAGTCGAAGAGCGTCGCGCGTTCGTCGTATGCGAGCCCCAGCCACGCCTCGGGAATCTCGGCGCCGCCCGCGAGGTAGGCGCGCACCGCCGAAACCACACCCGCTTCGCCGGCGACGCGCTCGCTCACGCGTTCGCGATAGATCGGATCGCGCGGAATCTCGCTCCAAGGCGCGATCTCGAGGGTCTGCAGCGGTTCGCCCGCGTCGCTGCGCTGCGATTGCACCTCGAAGGGGCGGATGCTGTCGACGTCGTCGCCGAAGAACTCGACGCGCGTGGGTCGCGCTGCGGTCGCCGCAAAGACGTCGATCAGACCGCCGCGCACGGCGTACTCACCCGCCGCGCTGACGACGTCGACGCGGTGATAGCCGAGACGGAAGAGCCGCTCTTGCGCGGCCTCGAAGCCGGCTTCCTTGCCGGTCTCGAGCTTGAAACTCAGCGCTTCGAAGGTCGTGCGCGGCATCAGATACTGGCGCATCGCCGCGACGGGCGCGACGACGATCGTCGAGCGGTTGGCCGCCAAATCGGCGAGCAGCGTCATGCGCGCGCTGCGTTCGGAGGGGCTTTCCAGCGCTCCGATACTTTCGTCGCGCGGCCGCATCAGCGCGACGGGCGCGTTTTCTGCGTCTTCTTCGAGATAGTAGAGCAGGTCGGCAAACGTGCGCTCCGCGACGTCGGCCGTGGGAACGACGACGAGCATTTGCCCGCCGAGTGCCTTGTAGAGGCCGGCAAGCACGTAGGGGCGCGCGGCCGCGCCGGTCTCATGCAGCGCGAAAGCGGCCTCGCGCGTCGAGCGCAGGCGTTCGAGGAGCCCGGCCAGCGAACGCCCGGCGGTCGAGCGGCTGAGGTCGGGGTCGAGGATCGAGGGGGCTGAGGGCACGGAGTTTCTATGCTAGCACACGCCGAAAGGGAAGGCCCGTGGACGGGACCTGGAGCGATCGCCGCGTTCTTGTGACGGGCGGCGCCGGCTTTATCGGCAGCGCCCTCATATGGGAGCTGAACCGCCTCGGCATCGAGGACATCCTCGTCGCCGATCGCCTCGGTGAGGGCGAGAAGTGGCGGCATCTCGTCCCGCTCCGCTTCCTCGACTATCTGGAAGCCGACGAGCTCGCGCGCATCGTCGAGGAGACGCCCAGTAAGCTCAAGTCCGTCGGTGCCGTCTTTCACCTCGGCGCGTGTTCGTCGACGACCCAGAGCGACGCCACGTATTTGATGCGCAACAACTTCGGTTACACCAAGATGCTGGCCGAGTGGGCGCTTTCGGCTGGCCGGCGCTTCGTTTACGCCAGTTCCGGC